>DBMR01000087.1 GCA_002298785.1 Verrucomicrobia subdivision 3 bacterium UBA693 | reverse complement strand
TAATATGCGAGTCTCAATAGGTCCCGGGGTTGGGATGTAACGTCCCAGGTTGCCTATCAGCGTTGTCTCCTGCTGCATGAAACGAGGCTGGCGGGAAGGAAACCGGGGCACTTCGGCGCAGGCGTATTGCAAGGGAGAGGTAAAGAGTCGGAGTCCGTATTTTGGCTGTGATCCCGAGACCGATTTTAGTCCCGAGTGTTTGCAGCCCTGCAGAGACGCGGAGGATGAGCTATCTTCAGCCCAATAATGAGCCCCTTTTCACGCCTCTGGTGGTGAACTATGCAATGGCTGACGTTAAGCCGGGTTGACCTGATCCGGCCTGGATCGGGGGTGCTAGGATTGGGGGTGTGACGATTCGATGTGGTGCGGCGTTATATGATTGGAATGTTAAAAGAACTGGACGGACTGGCTGGCGTTCCCTTTTGGATCGGTTACGCCGTTTTGTTGGTAGCGTTCTCGATTTTCACGGTGGGAACACGGGCCTGGGATGGCGGCGTGGATTGGCGGCTGTGCTTGAGCCTGTTTCTGGCTGGTTTCGGTGTGGTGGCCCCGATCGGCGGCATCATTTTTCAGGCTTTCCACGATTTCATACTCGCGGTGCGCCGGAAGCAGCTTCGGCTCCGGCATTATGCACTGCTGCTGGCCATCGTTGGAGTGTGCCTGGTTTTCGGCTACATATTCTTTCTGCGCGGGGGCAACGGTGGCGGACATGAATTCTTTTGGTGAATTGACCTCAAGCCGCGAAAATCGAACTGCTTCGATCGGAGACGCATAAAGCAGAGGCGTGAGGGGTGGTCCTGGGCGCGGTCTAACAAAATATGGATACGAGCCTTTATGAGGACTTTATCCGGCCTCTCGGCGAGGAATACCCCGCAGCCATCAATGTCAGTGGGCTGCGCGTGCCATTGGCTTACGAGTCGCGGTTTAAGCGGCATTATCTGGCTCGGACCGCGGATGCTGAATCGCATTTTGATGTTTCGCGTTTCATCGATGGAACCTCATCCATCAGTCTCCAGCGACTCAAGGATGAATGGCACACCTGGACCGACGTTGACCGCGCGGATTTTTGCGGTTCCATGCGCGACCTGGCGAACCTCGGCCATCAGGATTTTGGTGAAATTGTCCGGTTCCTCCTGCAAAACGCGGATCGCGACCTGCTCGGTCCGGTGGTCTTGTTTTTGCCGGTAGGTCAACCCTTCTCGCCGGACGAGACGTTCCGGCTCCTGGTCGAGGTGTTGCAGCGCTCAACTCCAGGGCATGGTGCCGATGTGATCAGGGCTCTGGGGCGCACTGCGCATCCGTCCGCGGCGCCGACGATATGCCAGCATCTCCTGCGCCTCCTTGAGGACCCAGCCGTCTGGGCGGATTCAACTTTCTTCAACAAACCAGCCCTGGAGGCGGCATACTGTGTTTTAAGCCTTTTGAAACTGGGTGCGCCTGCGGCGGAATTCGAGGAAATCTTGCGGCGACTTTCCGAGCATCGTTGCCTCAGAAATCGAGAATGGGTTCGAAGGAATTTTGAGAAACACTATGCCTGGCTCGTGTCGCCGCGCGAGAAGTAGCCAGCGGTGCTCACCCGTTAGGCTTCCACTGGCATGCGCCCGGAGAATACTGACTGAGCTTGCATTGACGGTTGAACTGAGCGGCCGCAGCGCCTGGTGAACATGTAGCCTCGCCTCACCTAATCCGCAGGTGGAAAACGGCGAGTTTGTCCGGCTCGGGACCGTCTCCGCCTATGGTGGCAGCAGGGCGCTGCGATAGAATCTCCGCGTCAAGTTCGTGGCGGTCGGATCGGTTACCTGCAGCATGCCGTTCGTGTTGGTGTTTAGGAGTGTAGCGATTACCTGCCAGGTCTGCAGATTAGTTGAGGCGCGGATTTCATAGGTGCGCGAAGGCAATCCGCTCAGCGTGAATTTGAATGAGCCATCGGGCGCCTTTATCGGTGTGCTGAGCACCGGCGGCGAGTTAATTGAAGGGCTCACGTAGAAGGTCCGGGAGTAGCTGTTGTCGGACTCGTTGCTTTCCGGGATGACCCCGGTGGCATCGGACACGAGCCGCAGGGTATGCGCCCCAGGGGTGGTTTTGCCCAAATTGTAGCCAGTGACGAACGTGTAGAACCCGGCTGACAAGCCGTCGGTGAACCAGGTGAAGCGAAGTACGCCATCAAGATAAAGTTGAGTGTAGAACCGGGAGGAGATGTTCCCGGCACCGGTGCTGTTGAGCACCGCCCAGCTTACGAATACGTCCTGGGTATCGCTAATGGATGGAGAGACCGCATTGGTGGCGGGCAGCACCGCGACCACGATTTTGTCGGACCAACCCGCCGGTTGGTAAGGCGCGAGGTTGGGTGGTTGCGTCACCGTGAGAGTGGCGGGCGCGCTGGTGACCACTCCGGCGGCGTTGCTGATCGTCACGCTGTAACTGCCTTGCTGATTTGGGGCGACCTGGCTCAGATTGAGCGTGGCCAGAGTGGCGCCTGGGATGGCGGTGCCGTTAAACAGCCACTGGTAGCTCGTGTCGAGCAGGGTATCAACAACCACGAGGAAAGCGGCGTTCCCACCAACCAAAGCAGACTGGCTTTGAGGCGGAGTGATGATGTTTGGAACCTGGGTCTTTTCCGCGGAAACGGTGTATTGGTCAAAGAGCAGGAAATTGTCGCCAAAAGTGGCGCCGCTCGGCAGCCAGGTGGCATCGATGTCACCGAGAGTGCGGGGCACGTTATTGGTGGCGGAGATGGGTTGGCCATCAATGAGCGGGGCACCGTCCAATGTCGCGCTCCACCGGTTGCGCGCAAAATCCATGGTCACTTCGAGAGCGTAGACCTGCCCGTTTTTGAAATTGCTGCCGGTGTAATGATAGACGGGGGAGCCGTCGTTTAGCTGGTAATAGATGCCGAGATCCGAGTTGTCAAAAGCGAGGAAGAACAACTCCTGATTGTTGCGATTAAAGAAGTCCCAGCCAAAGGTGTCATAGAAACCGTCCGTGGAGTCCACAATGCCCATGAGCGTCGAGAACTTCACCACCGGCAGCGTGTTGGTGTTGGGGGAGTAGTTCAATGGTTGCCACAGCCAGGTGTTGAGGCCGCTGCCAGTGGCGGCGAATCCCAGGTAACCTTGTTGCGATGAATCCTGGAAAAAGTTGTAGACCACTCCCGCCTGGCCGGGGCCTTGCTTTTGCCATCTTTTCTGAAGCTCCAGCGCCGTGGCAGTGCTGTATCCCTCGGCGGCGTCGAATCCGGTCTGGTAGATTACTTGAGGATTAACGGTGGGATAGACGCTCAGGATAATATTGCCGGTAGCGCCGCCAAAGCCATCAACGGCAATCTGGTAGACGCTGCCCGACGTGGCAGTGAAGGTGGCCAGGCTCGCGGTGTCCATCCCCTGGCCATCGTCATTGGACGCCACGGTTACGAGGGTGGCCAGGCTGGTTCCGGTGTAGACACCCAGGATGGTGTCAAAGTCGCTGCCACGAGTGGACACGCTGTAAGTGCCGTTGCTGGGTGCGGTCCAGGACCACCAGACGGAACTCCCTCCGGTGTTACCCGCATGGTTTGGTTCACCGGCTTCGCGCGTGGCAAACTGGTTCGAGGCAGTGGTCGTCTTTATAGCCCCGGTCAATGGAAGTCGATTTGCGAAGTTGTCATTGGCCGGGTGCGGGCCGGTTACGGTAAAGGCCGTGGCGCTTTGGGCCACCCCGTTCGACGTGGTGATGGAGATCAACCCAGTGCTGGCGCCCGCGGGGACCGAGGCGGTGACCTGGGTGACGGAATTGATCGTGAAAGCCGTAGTGGCCACTCCGTTGAAGCTGGTGCCGATGGCGCTGCCGAGGTTTTGACCCGTGATGATCACCTGGGTTCCGATGCCGCCGCTGGATGGTGTAAAACCGGTGATAATCGGGGCGGAGGCGTTGAGCGTCCAGTTGATCACGACATCGCCGCCGCTGCCCGCGTAGCCGTCCACCGCGATGCGGTAAGTCGTGCCGGCACTGGCATTGAAGGCTACCTGGCTGGTCTGCAGACCGTTGGCGTCGTCATTGCTCGCGATAGCCGTCAAGGTCGCGATCGTGCTCCCGGTGTAAACCGCGAGCAAAGTGTCGAAGCTGCTGCCGAGGGTATCGAAGGTCCACAGACCGCTCGACTGCGCCGTCCAGGAAAACCAAACGGATTTGCCGCCCGTGTTTCCGGCATGGGCGGGTTCACCGACTTCTTTGGTGGCGGAGATGCTGGAGCAGGTGGCACGGCCGGAGTTACCCGTTAAGAGCAAGGCGTTCGCCAAGTTGTCGTTGTTGGCGACGGTGATCACGCTGAAATTGGCGGCGCTGTTGGCGGTGCCGCCCGGCGCGCTGAGGCGCACGGGGCCGGTGGTTGCTCCGGGCGGAACAGTCGCGCTGACCTGCGTTGGCGAATTGACGCTGAAGGACGCAACCGCACCGTTGAAGCTCACGTTCGTGACGGTGGCCAGGTTGGCGCCGGTAATGAGTAATTGTGCACCGACGGCGCCGCTGGACGGGGAAAGCGCGGTGATAGCTGGCACCGTCGTGGACGTGCTCCAGTTCAGAGAAATGATTCCGGAGGCTGCCGGGCTGGGGTTCTGGCCTCCGGCGGAGAAACCATCCACCGCGATATAATAGGTGCCCCCGTTGGCTGCGGCGAAGGCCAGGCGACTGTTGGTGCTTACCGTATCTACTATATCATCGTTGTAGGCGATCACCGTCAGGTTGCTCAGCGTGGTTCCCGAATAGACGGCGAGAACCGTGTCGAACGTGCTGCCCACGGTATCAAAAGCAAAAATGCCCGCAGCCGGGGCGGTCCAGCGATACCAAACGGATTTGCCGCCCGGATTTCCCGCGTGGTTGGGCTCGTTGGCTTCCTTGGTTGCACCCTGGTTGCTTCCGGCGATATTCCCGCTGCTTCCGGTAATGATTTGAGCGGTGGCATAATTGTCGTTGGCCGGTGCCGACAACGCCGTGAATGGGGTGGGGCTGATCGCCGTGCCGCCGGGCGTGGTGACTCGAACGGGACCCGAACTCACGCCGGCGGGAGCCGTGGCAGACAGTTGTGTGGGCGAGAGCACGAGGAAATTCGCGGCGTTTGCACCGTTAAAGGTGACCGAAGTCGTTCCGGGGAAGTTGTTGCCGGTGACGATCACAGCGGTGCCGGCTGGGCCGGAAGTGGGGCTGAGTCCGGAGATGACCGGGGCGGGAACGACGGTAAAGCTTGTTGCGCTCGCGGTGGTGCCCGCGGTGGTAGCGACACTGACCGGGCCGGAGGACGCTCCGGCGGGAACTACGGCAGTGATTTGAGTGGTGGAATTGACCACCGGGTTCAACGCCGAGATGCCATTAAATTGGACTGTGGTGACGTTCACGAAATTCGCCCCGGAAATGACAACGCTTGTCCCGCTGGGGCCGGCAGAAGGGGAAATCGCGGTGATGACGGGCAGCG
>DBMR01000084.1 GCA_002298785.1 Verrucomicrobia subdivision 3 bacterium UBA693 | reverse complement strand
GTTGCTGATCGTGGACGACCACCCGTTGTTCCGCGAAGGCTTGCGCCAGATGATCGAGCGCGACCCGCTGTTGGCAGTTTGCGGCGAGGCGGCCACCTCCTCCGATGCTCTGACACTGATCCCGCAGCTTAACCCGGACCTGGTGCTGGTGGATATTTCGCTGGGCAGCGGCAGCGGGATTGACCTGGTAAAGTCTATCCGTGGCACTTGGGAGGACTTGCCGGTGCTGGTGATTTCCATGCATGACGAATCCCTGTATGCAGAACGCTCGCTGCGTGCCGGCGCGATGGGGTATGTAATGAAGCACGAATCCGGCAAAACCGTGCGCAATGCCATCCACAAGGCCCTTCAGGGAGAAGTGAGCCTCAGTGAACGGATGTCCTCGACATTGATCGCGCGGATGATGCGGGGTGATGGCGACAAACCAGCCTCGCCGTTGGAAATGCTGAGTAACCGCGAGTTGGAGGTGTTCCGCCTGCTAGGCCAAGGCAAGGGCACCCGGCAGATCGCAGCGGATCTGAACGTTACCATCCCCACCATCAATTCCTTCCGCAATCGTATTAAAGAAAAGCTCCAGCTCAAGTCTTCCACCGAAGTCATGCTGCAAGCCATACAATGGTTTCGGGAAAGTTCGACGCAGTGAGAATGGCACCGGCAAATGCCGCTAGATCCGGGAGGTAAACCCGTGGGGGCCAGGCAAAAAAAAGTCAGCGGCGCCTCGGCCCGGTGGGGGAATTCCGGGAACCTCAAACAGTGCGTGGCAGCCTGGGTTGAGGTGCTTTCGATGGCACCGCTCCAGGAATCGGCTTTGACAGGGCTGAGAGTTTGGGCCAACTTCCCGGCTATTCGCGTTGGAGCGTGTTTTCATATAACGTTCTCCAACCTATATTTACATGGGCAAGGCATTGATAATTGCGGAAAAGCCGTCGGTCGCGGGAGATATCGCCCGAGCCATCGGAGGGTTTAAGCCGCACGAAAACTATTACGAGAGTGACCGCTATGTGATCACTTCGGCGGTGGGCCATCTACTGGAGTTGGCGGTGCCGCCGGGTGTGGAACCGGCCAAAGGCAAATGGAGCTTCGCGCATTTACCGGTCATCCCTCCCCATTTCGACCTCCAACCGATCGAGAAAGCTGAGGCACGGTTGAAATTGGTCGCCAAGCTCATCAAACGCAAAGATGTCGATGAACTGATCAACGCTTGCGACGCCGGTCGCGAGGGCGAATTGATTTTTCGGAATATCGTTCAGTATTCCCATTCCGATAAGCCCATTCGCCGGCTGTGGTTGCAGTCCATGACTCCCACTGCAATTCGCGAGGGATTTTCCCAGTTACGGGATGACGAAGCGTTGCGTCCGCTGGCAGATGCGGCCACCTGTCGGGCGGAGAGCGATTGGCTCGTGGGCATTAACGGGACACGCGCCATGACGGCGTTCAATTCCAAATCCGGCGGATTCTATAAGACCACCGTTGGTCGAGTTCAGACGCCCACTTTGGCGATTGTTGTCGAGCGCGAGCAGAAGATTCGCGCCTTCAAGCCCCGGGATTACTGGGAGGTCATTGCCACCTTTGCCGCGGCTGCGGGCCAATACACCGGTAAATGGTACGACCAAAAATTCTCGAAGCAGGATAAAGAAGGGGATCCCGATCTCAAAGCCGAGCGGGTTTGGGATCAGGCCACCGCGGAGGCGTTGCGGGCAAAGTGCCTGAACAAACCAGGCCGGGTGGAAGAGGAATCCAAACCCAGCACCCAGCTTTCACCGTTACTATACGACCTGACCAGTTTACAGCGGGAGGCCAACGGCCGATTCGGCTTCAGCGCTTCGACTACCTTGAAGCTGGCGCAGTCGCTTTATGAACGCCACAAGGCCCTGACTTATCCCCGTACTGATTCACGGGCGCTCCCGGAAGATTACCTGGGTACGGTGCGCGGAACGCTGGAGACTCTCACCGGTTCAGCGTATGGCTCGTTGGCGAAAACCATTTTGGATAACGGCTGGCTCAAGCCGAATCGCCGGATTTTCAACAACGCCAAGATCTCCGATCACTTCGCCATCGTTCCCACGAACCAAACGCCCAAGAATCTAACCGAGGCGGAACAAAAGATCTACGACATGGTCACTCGCCGGTTCCTGGCCGTTTTCTATCCGGCCGCGGAGTTCCTGGAAACCATCCGCATCACGTGGGTTGAGAGCGAACCCTTCAAGACCACTGGCAAAGTGCTGGTTAATCCGGGTTGGCTGGCAGTTTACGGGAAAGAGGCGCAGACGGAGGATATGGCCAGCCTCACGGCGGTCGCTCCGGGCGAAGTAGTCCAAACCCCGGCGATCGAAGTCAAACAGAGCCAAACCAAGCCCCCGCCGCGATTCAACGAAGCCACGCTGCTCGGCGCGATGGAAGGCGCCGGCAAACTGGTGGAGGACGAGGAGTTGCGCGCCGCCATGAGCGAAAAGGGTTTGGGTACCCCGGCCACACGCGCCGCCATCATTGACGGGTTGGTGCTCGAGCAGTATTTGGTTCGACACGGCAAAGACTTGCAGGCGACCGCCAAGGCTTTCTCGCTCATGGAATTGCTCAATGGCTTGGGAATCCCAGAGCTCACCAAGCCTGAATTGACGGGTGATTGGGAATTCCGCCTCCGCCAGGTGCAACGCCGCCAAAAGAGTCGTTCGGAATTCATGTCCGAGATCGCGGAGATGACCCGGAACATTGTCGAACGTGCCAAGAAGTTCGAATACGACACGATCCCGGGCGATTTCGGCGTGCTCACGGTCGGCTGCCCAAAGTGCGGTGGCGAAATTCACGAACGATATAAAGCATGTCAGTGTGTCAAATGTGATTTCTCCGTCTGGAAGGTCATTTCCGGTCGCTTGTTTGAGAACGAAGAGATCGAGGCCCTGATTCGCGATCGAGCCGTTGGTCCTTTGAATGGGTTTCGCAGCAAACTGGGCCGTCCCTTCTCCGCGGTTTTGCGTTTGAACGCCGAAAACAAAGTGGAGTTCGATTTCGGGCAAGACCAAAAGGAAGGAGCTGAAGCCCCAGATTTCAGCGGTCAGGAACCGGTGGGCAAGTGTCCCAAGTGCGCGGGGCGGGTTTTCGAATCCCCCATGAACTACCTTTGCGAAAACTCGGTAGGGGCCGAGCGGAAATGCACGTTCCGCACTGGGAAGATCATCCTGCAGCGCCCGATTGAACGTGCCCAGGTCCAAAAGCTCCTCGAGACCGGCAAGACCGATTTGCTCGACAAATTCATTTCGAAAAAGGGCCGTCCGTTCAAAGCCTACCTCGTGGTCAATGAGAAGGGCGTTGGCTTCGAGTTTGAGCCGCGCACGGCCTCGAGCAAGAAGGGCGCAGCCGCCAAAAAGGAGCCGGCTCCGAAAATTGATTTCACCGGGTTAACCGCCATTGGGAAGTGTCCGAAGTGCGGCGGGAAGGTTTTCGATGCCCCATCCGCCTACATCTGTGAGCGCAGCCAGGCGGAGAGCAGGGCCTGCAAATTTAAAATCGGCAAAACGATTCTGGAACAGCCGGTGGAACCTGCCCAGGCCGTGAAGATTCTGACGGACGGTCGCACCGATCTGCTAACCAAGTTTATTTCCAAGGCGGGCAAACCGTTTTCGGCCTTCCTGGTCCTGGACGACTCGGGCAAAGTAGGTTTTGACTTTCCACCGCGATAGGGCAGACCGCCTTCAACTGTTGGCCGGGCTGTGGTACACAGAGCAAGCCTGGCCGGCGCGAGAACAAAAAGGGGCCGACCCTTTCAGATCGGCCCCTGTGGCAAAACCATGGTTAAGTCAGCGAGGCGTTAGACCTTTGCCGGCACCACAAACGGCGCACGGTAATCACGGGAAACGAGCTCGTTCGCCGCGGCGTTGTCGACGAAGCGTTCCTTTTTCGGATTGAATTTGAGGGGCAATCCCAATTGCAGATTGTCTTTGGTCAAATCGATTTCGTTGGCCTCGAGGTGGCCCACCATGCGGTCATAGGCCTCGGCCAGGCTCTTGTTGGA
Organism: Verrucomicrobia subdivision 3 bacterium UBA693; assembly: GCA_002298785.1. Taxonomy (GTDB): domain Bacteria; phylum Verrucomicrobiota; class Verrucomicrobiia; order Limisphaerales; family UBA8199; genus UBA693. The sequence goes on along the minus strand of DBMR01000084.1, from coordinate 5,870 downwards.
TTGCAGGGCCTCCTTGATTTCGCCCGGTTGCTTCCGGGCACCGATTCGGTACGAGATATTCCCCGTATGCACCAATCCTGCCGAGAGGTGTCCTTCTAGAACGTCCGCATTCAGGTCTTTTACCTTACGGCTGCGAATCGCCTTCATCCAGTTTCCGTGGTGTCCGCCCGAATCCGCTGACAGACCGGTCGGCGTTTTCACGTCAGAAGCCGTATCCTTCTTTTTCTTGCCGTCAAAGCGGAGCATTTCCTTGCCGTCCTTATCGTGGATGATTGCTTCGGTGTAGCTGGGCACGACCACGTATCCGCCCTCGCACTGAATCACGTTGCCGACGGTGACTCCCCGGTAATCCGGCATTTTCCAGCCCTCATTTTGGGCGGCCTTATCCTTGGGAAGTCCACGGGTTTCGAAAACCATTGGCACTTTATAACCCTGATACACGATCAGGGTGTTGGGCGTCTCTGCGGAGTCCTTGTAGCCCAGGCGCCCGCCCACGGCCATGGAAAACGGGGCGATTTCGTTTTCTCCCAGGAACCAGCGGCAGATGTCCACCTGGTGCGGCCCCTGATTACCGTAATCGCCATTGCCATAAGCCCAGAACCAGTGCCAGTCATAGTGCACCGGACCGAAGCTGCCGTTGCGGCGCGGCGGATCTTTTGGGGCTGGCCCGCACCAAAGATCATAGTCGATGTAATCCGGCACGGGTTGCGGTCCGTCCACCAAGCCGATGCTCTTGCGGCCTTTGTAGCAAAATCCGCGAGCGATCTCGATTTTTCCCAAGTGGCCGGCCTGCACATAACGCACGGCTTCCTGGAGACCCACCGAAGAGCGGCATTGTGTCCCGACTTGCACGATGCGTTTGTACTTACGGGCGGCTTCGACCATTTTGCGGCCTTCAAAAATGTTGTGGCAAGCCGGTTTCTCCACGTAGACATCTTTGCCAGCCTGGCAGGCCCAAACCGTTGCCAGCGCATGCCAATGATTCGGCACGGCAATCGAGACCGCGTCAATATCCTTGTTTTCGAGCAACTTCCGAATGTCGGTATAAGTCTGAATGCCGCCGCCCAACTCCTGCGCCTTTTTGTCTAAAACATTTTTATCGACGTCGCACAGAGCCACCAGCCGTACGCCTTTCATTTTTGAAAGCGTGCTGATGTGCCCGCTGCCCTGGCTGCGAAAGCCAATTTGCGCGACGCGGATGTCGTTATTGGCACCGGCCACCTGGCTCCAGGAGCGGGCATCGATGCTGAGCGCAGCCGCGCCGAGAGCGGCTGTCTTGAGGAAATCTCGGCGTGTGAAGTTATTCATAATTAGCAATACCGTTGGACTATGCTTAGGCAAAATCATGGCAGGGCTCAACACCTTTCTTTGGGAGTCAACCCCGGGGTTTGGGATCATACGATCCAAAGACCGCCTTTCAGGACACGGGTTTGGTCGCGGCGGAGGAACCTATACCCACTCGATCTCGATGGAGCGCTGGTAGCTTTGCAGCAGGGCGGCGATCTGCTCGACCAGGTTGCGCCGGATGGAAATATTTCGGGGCAGCAAGGGATTCTGGTAATACGGATTCACCTGTTGACCGACGAGAAAGTGGATGGAATCCGCCTGCAAGAGCTCACGAGCGAGCAGGACCGCACCGTTACGTTCCACCGGCAGAGACCGGATGTGGCCGTGTGAGGTCTGCAGCAATTGCAGGGTCCGTGCCATGGTTAACATGCCTTCCGTCACCAGGTCGATTCCATCAATGCTGGCCATGGGTGGAATGTCGCCGCGGGCGGAATTGGAGTCCGGCCGCACAATTTCGCCAAGATGCTCTCCGATAATTGCCGCGGTAGTGCCGCCGCAAACAATTTTACGACCGGTAAACGAAGCGAGGCGATCCGCCAGGCGCTCGTCCTGTTTTGGATCGAGTGGCGGTCCGGTGAACACCATCAGGCGTCGTGCTTTCCGTGCCAGGATTCCGGCAAACGTCGCGTCGTCGCCCGGTTGCCCTGCGCAAAGGGTCGCGGTGCGTTTCATCACATCCCGCACGAGCACTTCCGCGCTGGCTGCCCGGCTGGGACGCGCTTGCTCCAAGTGCTTCCCGATTTCCTTCCGGCCCCACCGAAAATTCAGCGTAATCCCGACTCCGGCGTGGATCACGCCGTCGCTGGCGGCCGCGAGAAAATCCCCGTGCGCCAGCCGCCCCTCGGAGAATCTTAGTTCTTTGCCCTGAATGGTCTCCCGACGTTGCTCCACTTCGATCACGGCGTCGCCCTGCAAAAAGAACACATCCGGACTGTCGCAGTTGATTACTTTGAAATGCCCGGTAGCGTGCTCGATTTCGACGATGAGAAAAGTGGAGTAGGCAATTTGGCGGACGCGACAGATCGGCAGGGTGCCGACCACGGTTTCGATGACATCCTTGATGGGCGCGTTCTCGCGCAGCATCGTGACAATGATGGAGGTCGTCAACCGCGCAAGGATATTGGCCTTGACGCCGCTGCCGAGCCCATCGGAAAGCACCACGATGCTCTTGTCCCGGGTGCGGAGAATCTTTACCTCATCACCGCAAAGCTCTTCACCGGCATGATTGAGGCTTTGGGGAAAGATATCGAAGAATAGATCCGGCTCAGGCATCTTCCTTTTTGAGCATTTCCAGGAGGTGCAACAGGCTGACTTTGGTCTCAGCAGTGGTCTCGCCGAGCAAACCCGCGATGTTCTGTGCCACGTTCATTTGCTTGTCAACCACGCGTCGCACTTCCTGGATCGCTTCCTGTTTAAGCTTTTGCAACTCCTGCTTTTGCTTCCACTCGGTGGTGAGGTCCACGAAGATCCCTGCCACAATGTGCTCGTTGGGGATGGGGAAGATGAGTTTGCGCACGAAGAGCTCGAACTGTGGGTAAGCGCGCTCGAGCCCGATCCGGCGCTGGCCGGTGCGTAGTGCCGTGCGGAATTCCGAAACGTTTCCCAGCACCTCAGTCGCCGGGCGGCCCACCAGGCCGGCAGCCTCCGATTTGAGCATGCGGCACAAAGCGGGGTTCACCAGGATGATCTTTAGAGTCTCATCGAGGACCAGGAGTCCGTTGGGGTCATAATCCCACAACAGTTTCCACAAACTGGATTTTGAATCCACGTCCGCCATAACCTGAACCCTGGCGTCCGCCCTCGGGCAAAGCTTTGTCGCATCCGCCGGACGAACCAAGTGCCTGGATTGAACGACCGGGTGACGGCCAGGCCACCCGGTCCATGCTCTTATTTCAAGTAATCCGACCAGTTCACCTTGCGCATATCACCGGTTTTACTGAACGCCTGGTGCATTCCGAAAGCCGCCGCCAGGCTTTGCAGGGAATGTCCGTTCCCGCCTTTGCTCACGTAATCCAGCAGCAGCGGGCGGTAATCGGGATGCGCGCATTTCTCGATGATCAGCCGGGCACGCTCCGAAGGGGAGTGTCCGCGCAGGTCCGCCACGCCCTGGTCTGTGACCACCACGCAGACAGAATGCTCGCTGCTATCCAGGTGGCTCACCATCGGCACAATGGTGCTGATGCTGCCGTTCTTCGTCGTGGAAGGGCAGATGAAGATCGAGAGGAACGAGGCGCGGGCAAAGTCCGCCGAGCCCCCGATGCCGTTCATCATGTTGCGGCCGAGAATGTGGGTGCTATTCACGTTTCCGCTCAGATCGACTTCGATGGCGGTGTTGACCGAAATCGTCCCGAGCCGGCGCACGATTTCAGGGTTGTTGGTGATTTCCTGCGGACGCAACAACAGCCGAGTGCGGAAGTAACGCCAGTCGTCGTAGATACCCCGCAAAGTGGCTGGTGGCACGGTGAGCGAGGAGCCGCTCGCAAAGGTCACTCGCCCCTTGCGCGTCAACGCGATGACAGCGTCCTGGATAACCTCCGTATACATTTCGAAAGGAGGAATTTCCGGGTGGTCGGCCATGGCCAGCAAAACGGCGTTCGCAGTGTCGCCCACGCCCGATTGCACCGGGAGAAAGGACTTGGGAATGAGTCCGCGGCGAATTTCCGCCGCCAGGAATTCCGCGACGTTTTGACCGATGCGGGCCGTGGTTTCGCCCACTTCAGAAAAGGACCCGGCTTCGTCCTCGAGTTGCGTCTCCACCACCCCCAGGATCTTGCTGGGGTCGACCTGGATCACCGGTTGACCGACGCGACCAGACGGGCTGAACAGCGGAATATCACTGCGATTGGGCGGATCAGCCGGTTCGTAGATATCATGCACGCCGCGCAGGAATGGCGGATGATAATGGTTGAGCTCGACGATAATCTTCTCCGCCAACCGACAGAAGGTTGGGGCCGCGCCAACGGCGGAGGTCAGGACGATCTCACCGTATTCAGTGACTTCGCTGGCTTCAATGACCGCGGTGTGAATGGGGCCGAGGAAGCCGTAGCGAACGTCCTGCGGAAGGCGGGAAAGGTGCATGTCGAAGAACCGCGTTTCTCCGGCATTGATGCTTTTGCGCAAGTCAGGATCCGATTGATAAGGCGTGCGAAAACCCAGAGCTTTGGCCCGTGCCAGCGCGCCGTCGACCGAGCGACCGGTGGAGGCACCCGAGATCAGGTTCACTTTGAAGGGACGTCCCGCCTGGTGTTCCGCTTCGGCGCGTGCCGCCAATGCCCGGGGAACCGCTTTAGGAGTGCCCGCCGGAGTAAAGCCGCTGACGGCAATCGTCTCCCCATTCTTAATATGTTCGGCCGCCTCTTCCGCGGTCATTTTAGTCAATGATTTCGTCATGTTAATTTAGTCGATTTCTCGTAAGAGCCGCACGTCCTGCGGCTCGAAAATTTGGCGGACACCGTCCGTCGGGCTCAAGAGCAAGCGACCCTGCGCGTCCACGCCTTCAAAGCCGCCCCGGACTTCCCGGCCATCCAGGTCCAACTTCACCGTGCGACGCTGCTGCCACAAACCATTCACGCGCGGCAACAGCGCTTCGGGGCCGTCCGTTTCCAGCGTGGTGCAGGTCGCCTGCAAACGCTCCAATACCTGTCGAGTGAGTTCGGACAGACTCGGCGGTTCATCCAGCAACGACGCCAGGCTGGTCGTTTGCCCGTGCAAGGCTGTGTCCCGGTCTTCCGGGCGATTGGACACATTGATGCCAATTCCCGCGACCGCGAGTTGGGGTATGAACTGATCTATGAGTATCCCAGCCAACTTCTGGCGGTCTACCAGCACATCATTGGGCCAGCGTAGTCGGGTTTTTACTCCCAGACTGGCGAGCGCTTCGCAAACCGTCAAACCCACCGCTAAAGGCAAAAAGCGCCATTTCGGTGTGCCTGGCTGGGTTGGCACCACGGCGGACAGCCACAACCCTCCGCGATCCGACACCCAGGTGCGCTGGAATCGGCCTCGGCCGGCCGATTGCTCAGACGACCGGACCGCGTTCCAAGCGGGCAATCCCGCGGCCATCAAATTGGTCGAAGTGCAACGATCGTACTCATGCAGGGTCCAGGCCCCCACCCGACTGACGGCGGGTGAGGCAGCATCCGCAATCCGACTCAGCGGACTCGCCGCCGCCAAATTTCCCTCGGATTCCCTTGTCGCGGAAGGTGCCATTGCATGTCAACTTTAGTGGGTCCGGGCCCAGAATCGGATTAGGTAAGGCGCAGGAGCACCTGTCCCTCTTCGACTGCCGCACCGACGGTGGTATTGATTTCGGCAACTTTGCCTGCCTTCGGAGCGAAGACGAAGGTGTTCATCTTCATCGCTTCCAGCGTCAGCAAATGATCGTTTTCTTTCACTTCCTGGCCGGGCTGTACGATGATGGCCGTCACGCGGCCCGCCAGCGGACTGGGCACGGCGCCTGGCCCACCGGGAGCAGGGGCGGCCGCCGGCGCCGGAGAGGGCGCGGGAGCGACCGGTGCTGGAGC
>DBMR01000052.1 GCA_002298785.1 Verrucomicrobia subdivision 3 bacterium UBA693 | reverse complement strand
CGGATTTATCTCGGCACGACCATGTGAATTGTTAGCTTCTCCGAGTCTCATAGATGGTTCCTAATCGCAAGGCCCCAAACGTGGCTCACCGCCATTACGATAACGCCCAGGGCGATCATGAGCGGACGTGTCGAGATGGGCTCAATGGTGCCATACTGTGGCCCCTGCGTGAAAAATACCATCACCGCGCCAATCACAAAAAGCACAAGGAGACGGACGTGCCCAAACGGTGCCGACACGATCTGACTAAAGAAAAGAAGAACGTAGCCTACAACGAGCGCCTGAAATCCCAACAGCTTGAAGCCGAGTTTCATAGAGCTAACAGTCCTCTGGGCACAAAGGAATTGGGCCGAAGTTATGAGAATGACTTCCCTTTGTCTTCACGGATCAAGTTTGAGCCGATACCGGCGGTCTGTCAATTAGCGTTTGGCAAAAACCATTTTGGATTAAGGAGCAGGGCTGCTCCTTCGCGCGCCTGACAGCGTGCCCCGCAGCCATACGCCCTCGGGTACGTGATCGCCCATGTTTCGATTGCCGGTCAGTTCTCTGTGTCCGGGAATCCCAACGGGATTCAATCATCCAGCCCCAGGCCGCACGATGGAACACCTTCAGCGTTCAATGCAAAGGTCAGCGACGGAAGCCAGCCGCCGCTGACGTTCGACTTGCCTCTCAGCGAATCGGCTGGCTCCGGTTCGTCGTACCGCCAGGTTGGCCGATCCAAATGCGATTGGTCGCCTGCTCGGCCTGCTTCACCCACTCCGGTTGGCTCCCGTCCGCTCTGCCAATCCAGACTTTATTGGTCGTTGTGGCCGAGCGGCCGACCGTCACTGAATTTTCCGGTGCTCGGACTATTGCGCCTGCGAACCCGCGGTCCATGGGGGACGTCGCCGGTCCGCCAGTACTCCGAATCATAATCTGTCCGGCCCCGAACCTGTAAACCCAGAGCATCCGATACCGCGCTTCAGGCGGAAGCGTCAGCGTCTGCGTCCTTGTATGGGAGGGCCTTCCAAGGACAGCCTCTATCTCTCGCATGGGCGTACCGTTTGTGAAATGGGCGTTGAGGGCGGCAGCGAGCTGATCCAGGGAATTGGTTCTGGCGATCCACATCTGACGCAGGTCATCGGCGGCATTTGTCCGCACGGAAGCGCAGGTCAAGAGCGCAAGCGCGGTAAGTGCTAGGAACAAGGGGCGCATGGGCACCTGTGGCCAGCGACAGAACTCAGCGGTGGCGCACCGCAGAGCACCAAATGCAAACCGGAGCGGCCCCGCGCCATCCGCTGAGGTGACCTCGTTAGGCATTCGCTTAGCTAGTATGTAACGTAAAACCATTGCGGCCTTACTTCTCGTCGGGCACGGTAGAATCCGTCTGCATACGAACCAGGTGGGATCGAGCCAGACGCAGAAAAAAGGTACCCCGAATGGGAAACAGGGAACCCGCCTTCTGTCGAAATTAGCACCATCAGCACACCATTCGTGTCCCTACAAGCGGCGACGGAGCGAGCCAGGCGCGGCTGCGGCAATGTGTCTGGTATCGAGATCAGCGCCGGGAGCTTGTTGGTTGGGACCGCAATGTTCCCCGACTCCATCTGGCGAACGACTGCTTCATAACTCGGCAGTGACCACTCGAAAATTCGTTCTCGAATTGTTACCGCTAGTGCAAAGGGGCCGATGGGCGAAACAAGACAGAGGAAGAATGGCAGAACCGAGCGCCAACCGACTCGCTTCCAGTCCATAATCATCCACACAAAACTAAGCGGAATAGCTAGCAAGATGCCGAAGAAAATTGGTGCAGTGATAAATTGCAGAAGCTCCCAGCGATGAGAGTAGTAGGTGGTTCCCAGCACAAACCAAACCAGGGACCAAATCGCTACGAATTTACCTCGAAGTGTCATCTCACGCCAGCAAAGTGCAGCCGCGCCGGGCCATTGGCAACCGGAAAACACTGCGACGCCATCGCGGCATCGGCTGCCACGACTTGGGCGTGCTCATGACAGGAAATCGAAACCGCCGAGCGCGTAACCTAGCCCCGCGATGAGGAATCCAATAATAGAGGCGACGCACGGACGCCACGCCTCTTTGAAATGAAACGCGAAGAAAATCCACGAAACAAGTGGCAGAAACAAGCACGCAAAGAACCACCCAAGCCCTTGCCGATAGGTCAGCACCATAAAGCGCAAGTCACCGGCGAGCCCAATCACCAATCCGACCGCGAAAATAATTCCACCGAGTATCGCCATAGCTACTCCGCCGCCCAATGATAGAACTGAGCGATGCGGGCAGCCCACGACGCTGAGCAGCGGAACCCGCGCCGCCCGCCCACTTTCGCTCCACTGACCTCGTTAGGCTGCGGAAGCATCAATCTCCTCCAGTCTTTTTTCTTGGCCCCCCGCTTCATGGGCTTCAGGTGTTTCTCATTGAGCCTGCAAAAATCCAGATCTGCCAAGGCGCGCTTGATGAACTCGAACTGGTTGGTCGTCTCGAATTGAAGGAAGGTTGAGAGGCACGGCTTCATGCCGTAATACAACATGAGCCGTGACTGCGTAGCCACCGGTTGTCCTTCAATCAGCCACTTGGAAATATCAACACCCTGCAAAAGTATCGAGCCGGGGAGCAGGGCGCTACGCTGAATAAGCTCAGTCAAAGCCACCTCGCACTGTGGAGATGTCAGCGAATAAAAAGCGCCCTCGCGCGCACATGTCCCCAGAAGCTGCTCGAAATGCCGAACGTCCTCGTTGGTCACGTGTCCCCATTGCCCTTGTGCTTCCAAAGGTAGGAAGGCGGGGGCGTCTCCGATAAAGAATTGCAGGCTGCCCCCGGTAAAGGAGTGCTCAGCAACTGCTCTCTTGAGAAATTCGGCAAACAAATCCCGCTGCCGCGCCGGTTGCATCTTTCCGAGCGAGTGTCCCCAGACGTTCGATTTTGGTGGTGAATAGCGATACATAGTCGAGCAGCCATATCAACGTCCGTGATGAGGCCTGGCGGGCCAAGAGCGCGAGGCATGGAACTGGGGCGGAATCCCGCCATCGCCTCGATCACGCTTGTTAGGGCAGGCCTTTTTCATCTCTCTTGCTACCCCACTTGTAATACACCGCCACACCGAATGCTGGCAAGAAACACAGAGCGAAGATAAGTCCGTATATGGTAAATACTATTTCTGGACCAGCTCTATAACCCATCCAGTAGTCACGAGTAAAAACACTCAGCCCGTCAATGCAAAGCGCAGTGCAAAGCATGACTGAACATGTCGCAATGAAGGGAAAAGCAAGCGTCGTGGTATACGCAATTCGCTTCTTGTGTCTGGCGCGATAAAGGCACAGGAGAGATGTCGCAACGGCCGATGTCAGAATCAAAATGCCAACGAGAGTGCTGGCTATAATCAATGAGTTCATAACGTGGACGTGGCCCTAACAGTGCTGTTGGGAAAAAGTTATTGGGCCAAGGATTTGAAATGGACTTCCCTTCGTCTTCACGGATCAAGTTTGAGCCGATACCGGCTGTCAGTCAATTGGCATTTGGCAAAAGCCATTTGGGATTAAGGAGCAGGGCTGCTACGTCACGCGCCTGACGGCCAGGCCTATTATTCACGGGCATAAATTGCCGTTCCCCGTCTAACCGTTATGAAGCAGTGACATTTCATGGTAGAGTATGTAATAATCGCCTTGGTTTAAGTCCGCCAGCCGGGCTTTACAGATGCAACCACATTGGCCAGATGAATTCAGTTCTGTGGCGGAAGCTGAGGCCCCGGTGCGGGAAGTTCCCGCGCCCCCGATGCCTACCCGCCTGGCTCATGCCCTGGAGGTCGCGCCCCATCCGTCCGGGCAATACGGCTGGCCTTGGCCTTTCCGAATTGCGGCCGACCCCGAAGCGGCCCGGGAGGCGATAGAATTGCCGAACTTCGACGCGTTGCTGTTGGAGAAGGCCCGGGTGATTTCCAGCCTTTACCCCACCGCGGAGGCGCAATACCGGGCAAACCGGGGGGCGTTCAACGCCGCCGAAGCCCAGGAATGCCCGCATTTCGAGCGGGTCTTTCGATTGGCCGCCGCCCTGGCGGGACTCCCCGAAGTGGAACGGGCGCACGATTATGACACCCTGCTGGTGCTCACCGCCTGGCACACGGTCCGTCCGGGTTCTGACGGCTTCCTGGCCTCCTACCCCAAGGCCCTGCTCTGTCCCCTGCCCCATTTATCGCCCCCGGCCGCCATCGCCTCCCTTTCGCCGCGTGAACAACTGGTTTTTGAACGGCGCGCCCCGACTTACTTGAGATTTCTGTTGCTCGAACGCTTCCACCTGCGCACCTGCGCGGACCTGGAACGGGCGGATATGCGGCACTTGCTCCGGGGCGTGGGTTTCCGCCTGGTGCGGCCCAGCGCGGTGGCGGAGTTTTGTTTCCCGGGAATTACCCGCGGCGACGACCCCCCGGTGCGCCCCTGGAAACTGACCTTGCGCCAGGAACTCAGCGATGAGCGCGCCGCCGACTTGCTCATCTTCGCCGCGCTGTGGCAGATCAAATATGGCTTGCGCCTGGTATCGTTTCCCCGGGGCCTGCCAGAGTGGAACATTGGCGCCTTCGGCCGCACCGATTGGGAAGACGCGTTCCTGAGCCTCGGAGTCCGCGCGGCGCCTTCCCTGATGCGGGAAAGCGGCCTGTTCGACTGGCGCGCGGTGCTGGGCCGGTGCCTGGACCAGATCGGACGCGGGAACCTGCCGGAGGAAGTCCTCGGAAAAGTCTCCGCCCTGCCGCAGCGCATCTGCCATGACGATCACCAGGCCATCTGGGACGGGCTGGACCAGGTCGCAGCGACCGTGATGGATCGCGTGCGGGCGACGGAACCGCGCCTCTTCACCGACGGCGGCGGACTGGACTACGAGAACGCCAGGTCGTTCCGTCGCTGGGCCCGATATTTCGACGACATTTCCCCGCAAATCCTGTCGCGGTTTGGCATCTCCGCCTATACGGCCTTGCATCGGGTCGCCCCGCAGTACTTCGGCTGGGGTTGCGCGCAGCTTAAACCATGGGAGCTCGAGCAGGAGTTTGGGAAATGGAAAGGACCGCGCGGCCGGGCCCTGCTCCGCAGCGCCTACGCCTACGCGCTTTACGAGGAAGGGCTCGGCAGTATCTGCGAACAGGAACACCAGGTCACCTGGCAATGCAGCCTGGAGCAATTTGCCGAATGGCATCAGTCCCGGTTCTCGCCGGGCGAGCCCGGATCGTACGAATTCCTCTACGCGCTCTCCCGCCGGCACGGCCTCACCCCGCTGCTCAACCGCGAAATCTCCCACACCGCGGCGGTCTCCCTCCTGGCGGGGATGAATCTGCACGAGAGCTTGCCGCGGATCGAAGGTTGCTGGGATTTGTGCCTGCGCACCGCACTGGAACATCACAACGGCCAAATGGACGTGCGTCTGGATTTGCCCGACCTGGTGCCCTTGCCATTGCGTTTGCGCAAAGCGGCACTGACCCCGCTCACCTATAGCTACCTGCAAAAGGAACTACGCCTCGTTCGCGATTTCGATCTGCGCATGGCCCGGGAATCCCATCGCCAGGTGGACGAGATCCCGGGTTGGTGGGAGGACGAACGGGTGGCCGGAACGCCGCTCGAAGCCCGGCTCAAAGACACCACCGATCCCGCCCGGGCGGTCCTGCTCTGCCTGCGCGCTGATCCCTGGCTTGACCCGCCGGCGCAAAGGATCCGTTTCCGCGCCTTGCAACTGCTGCTGTCGCCCCGCGCCACCACACGGAGCGCTCCCGCTTCCCGCGACCTTACCTCGCAGGAAATTCGCGCGCTGCTGCAACTGGCCTACGAAGCGACGCTGTCCCACACCAACGTGGCCCACGTGTCCCTACCCGCCATCCAACGCGCGTTCGAACGCCTGCTCGCCCGCGAGGACACCCGGGAAATGCTCGATTCGCTGCTCCTGCACATCGGCACCGCGTACGAAACCGAAGTCTGGGGACACGTGCGCAAGCTCGTCACCCTGGATGTCGTCAACGATGTGCTCGCACTGACCATCCGCTACTCGCTCCTGCACCTGATGAGCACGGAGTAAGTCGCCCCGCCTCCTTACCGCGACCGCTCTCCAGGTTTACGCGGACCTCCCCAACCTCAAACGCTGACGCTTGAACCAGGCAAGGCATGTTCGCTGTCGGCATAACCCCGCACAAGATTGCCAGAAAGGCCCTTGTCGCGGATGGCAGGGATGGTAAAGTGCCAAAGGCATGAGCGACACCACTCTAAAGATGGTTACTTGCAGCGGGTGCGAGAGCCGGGCGTTTATTCCTGGCGACCTCCCGCCGCTCTCGACGGTTCCATGCAGCAAATGCGGTCATCCGATCATGATGCCCATGCGGATCCGCCAATTCGAGCTGCGGAGCAAGATCGCGTCCGGCGGCCACGGGAAAGTCTATCGCGCGTGGGACACCGTGTTGCAACGGCTGGTTGCGATCAAACTCATGCGCAAAGAGTTGGAAAACGACTCGGTGGCCCTGGAAAGTTTCTACAAGGAAGCCCGCGCCTGCGCTTCCTTGAACCATACGAATATCATTCACATTTACGCCTTCGATGAATTTGAAGGCCAGCGGTATTTGGTGATGGAACTGGCGGACCGGGGCAGCCTGGACAATCGCATCGAACAAAACCAGCGCCTGCCTGAACTCAAGGTGCTGGATGTGGGCATCAAAATCGCCTCCGCCCTCGACCTGGCCCTGCGCCACAGCCTGCTGCATCGCGACATCAAACCCGGCAACATTCTCTTCAACGCGGACGACGAACCCAAGCTCGTGGACTTCGGCCTGGCCCGCAGCACGGAGGTCGAGCATGAATCGTCATCCGTCACCGAAGGCACTCCCTACTATGTCGCCCCCGAGAAAATCAAACGGGAACCGGAGACGTTCCTCTCGGACATGTACAGCCTGGGCTGCACCCTGTATCATGCTTTGACCGGCCATGTTCCGTTCGAGGCCCCAACGGTGGAAGAATTGGTGGCGGCGCATGTCCATACGGCTTTGACTCCTCCCAATGCCGTGCTCCCGGAAATCACCGCCCCCACCAGCGACGCGTTGGTAAAGGTGCTGGCCAAAAGCCCGGCGGATCGCTTTCTGAGCTACGACGAATTTCGCGTGTCGCTGGAAATGGCGCGCAGCCAATTGCTGATTGCGCAAAGCACTGGTGCCATCGCCACCAAATCTCCCAAGGGCAAGACCAGTTGGTGGCGCCGCGCTTGAGCGCAGGAGTGTAATCCGCCCCGCCGATCACTCGAAATCGCGCGGTTGGTCTTTATTTCTTCGGCTTCGGCGGTTCGCTCGGGGCCGGTTTCGCCCCAACCCGCATGCTCGAAGCATTGGCCCGGCCATCAGCCCCACGCCGTGCGTAACCCACTACACTTTCGCCCGACTTGAAATCCGCCAACCGCGACAGGACGCCGTCCTTATACAGCTTGGTTTCCGCCGAAATGTAATAGGTGCTTTTGCCGATGGTGACGGTGCCTCCGGCGACGTTCACCGCCGCCAGTTTGCCACGGAACGGGTAACCAGCGCCCTTCGCGGCCGGCGCCGACGCCGCGGGCTTTGCTTTGGTTTGGGGAACGGCGACCGAATGGGTCTTCGGAGCGGCGTTCGTCTTGGAGCTGGCGGTGACCGGGAGGTTGGTGTCTGCGAACGCCGGACCCGCCCAGCAAAGCGCACAAAGCACGACGACAGAGAACAGCTGTTTCATAATGGGTTCCCAGCCCCGGCTACCAACTGCCATCGGCCAGTAAGGCGGCGATGGATTGGGCGAGGTTTTCGGCCAGGAGCGGCAGGGCCTGGCGTTCGCTGCTGACCATGTCGGAGCCCACCCTTATCAAGGTGTAGCCCGTGACCGGTTGGTCGAGCAGGAGCTTGCCGGTGGACTTCTCTTTGGCGGTAACCTTAGCCGTCAAACTCACGCGATAGTCTTGAACCGTCACCATGTCCTGCTTGGAAAAACTCAGCTCGTGTCGCTCGTATTTCACGAGCACCCCGCTAACTACGATATCCCCGTCGTCATGGGTCGCGAGCCGAAAGGTGCCATCTTTCTGCACCTGCTTCCGAAGTTGCTGGGTGACGGCGTCCGTCAACCGCGGTTCCAGCGTCTGGTTCACAAACGGGATCACCTGCACCGAATTCTCACGGGCGGCCATGCCGTTGGTGGGGCCGAGTTGGTAGCCGGCGCACCCGCCGAGCAGCGCCAGGCACAGCACCAGGCTTAATACGCGAAAGGTTTTCATGGAACGCGTTACTTTTTCGGTTCGGTGGGCGAAGCCGGCGCCGGAGTAGCCGGAGTGGCCGGAGTGGCCGGAGTAGCTGGGATGGCCGGCGCGTTGGTGCCCGTCGAGGTTGACGGAGTGACCGCGGGCGGGATCGGGGCGGCGGTGATCTTCTCTCTCAAGTAATCAATCCGCTGCTTGGCCGTCGCGGCAATGGCGGAGGTCGGATCCTGGAGCTGCACTTCATTATAGTAGACCATGGCGCCGCGCCACTTCTTCTTCTTCTCGTAAAACAGCGCGATGTTGTAACTGCCGCGGGCTTGCTCGCTGCGCAGCGCGGTGATGATCTTCTGCACTTCCGCAACCCGCGGATCATTGGGAAAGATCGTCATGAAGTCTGTAAACGCCGCGATCGCGCGACCCGCTGCGCTTTGATCATAATCAGCCGTCTGCGCCTGCCGCCGGTGCGCCATGCCCGCGCGAAACAGCGCGTCCGCAGCCACTTTGGGCTTGTCGTTGTAGCGGTCGGCTGCGGTTTCGTAGGCTTTGACCGCCATCGGGAAGTTCGACTGCTTTTCGCGAGCGGCGCCAATCTTCATCTGGGCTTCAGGCGCAATGTCGCTGTAAGGCCCGCTGCGCACGATCTTCTCGTACATCTCGGCGGTGCGATCCATCGAGGGGAAAACCGGCACCACGCCCCACAGACGGAACCATTTTCCGGCCAGGTATTTGTTCGCGATATTGTACTGGCGTCCGAGGATTTCCTGGTAAGTGGCGATCTTGGGGTACTTTTCCAACACCTTTTGGTATTCCTTGAACGCCTTCTCGTCGTTGCCTTTGGCTTCGTAACACCGGGCCACGAGATATTGCGCCTGACCAGCGTAATCGGAAAGCGGCCACACTTTCACCACCCGGCGCGCAGCCTTGAGCGCCATCCCGTAGACCTTCTTATCAAACGCAGCCTGGGCCACTTCCATCTGGTCCTTGGCGCGCGTCTGCCGCCATTTGGTGTCACCGCCCACCGGCTCGTAGGTCCAGCCTTCTCCAGGGGTATAGATTAACGGCGCCGGCGCCGTCATAGGCAACGCCAACAAGCAAAATATTACTAGGAGCAACAGGCTCGGCCGGCACTTCATGCGGGGGACGGTAGCCACCGCTCCCAGCCAAGTCAAACCGAATGCCACCCACCCCGTTGGGAAAGATTTTGGTGTTTGAACCGGGCCCTCGCGCGCATACTGCCCGGGCCAAAACATGACCCGAAAATCCTGGCCTTTGCTCCGGACCGGCATCGCCATGCTGATGCTGAGTGGGGTGGCTTTTGGGGCCGATCCCAGCCCCGCCCGGGCGGCGGGATCGGAACCATTGCAGCACTCCGCCTATGTTTGGCAACGGGCTTGGACACCCGCGGTGCAATCGGCCGTTTTCCAGCATGAGTCCAATTTCCATTCCCTTTGCGCCCTCGCAGCCGAAGTGTCCTTTCCCAATGGCCGCCCGACCGTGAGCCGCGTGCGTTTGGACTTTGATTGCCTGCGCCAACCCGGTTTCAGGGTCAGTTTGGCCCTGCGCATCAATGCCTATCCGGGGCCATATGCGACCAGCAATTCCGTCACCACCCGGCTCACCACGCTCGCCCAGGAAATTCTTAAAGAGGCACGCAATGCCGGAGTTACCCCATCCGAGCTGCAGATCGATTTTGATTGTGCCGAAACCAAGCTCGATGGTTACGCGATGTGGTTGAGGGAGATTAAAAATCGCGTGGCGCCGGTGCCGGTGGTCTTCACGGCGCTGCCAAGCTGGCTCAAGCACCCGGAATTTGCGCGATTGGCCGGTGTCGGTTCGGGTTTCGTCCTCCAGGTGCATTCGCTCGAACGTCCGCGAGGACCGGATACACCTTTTCAATTATGTGATCCGGCAGCCGCTCGCATCGCCGTCGCTCAGGCCGCCCGTGTCGGGGTGCCGTTCCAAGTAGCCTTGCCAACCTACGGCTACGTGCTGGGCTTCAATCCCAGGGGCGAGTTCATTGGGTTGAGCGCGGAACGTGGGCGGGCTGATTGGCCGCCCTCCACCATTCGACGCGAGGTGCGATCGGATCCTGTGGCGATGGCAGGATTGCTTTCCGCCTGGTCGACCAATCGCCCCGCAAATCTGCGCGGTATCATCTGGTACCGGTTGCCGATCGAAGATGACATTTTAAACTGGCGCTGGCGGACACTTGGCGCGATGGTAACAGGCCAACCGCTCCGTGAACGCGCGCGGGCGGTTTGGCGCCGAGTCGAGCCCGGGCTGGGAGAAATTTGCCTGGTCAATGACGGGGAACTCGACCTTTCCTCACGGCCCAAAATCACTGCGCGTTGGAATGGCGCGCGTCTGATTGGATCTGACGGTCTCTACGGCTTTGTGGTCTCGGAGGAGTCTCAAACTCAGCTTACCTGGCGTTGCCCGCTACTGGATTGGCGGCTCAACGCCGGCGAGCAGCAGGTGATCGGTTGGATGCGGCTGGAGCAGGATTGTGAGGTACAAGTTGAACTGGATCTTTCGAAGCGGTAGAGGAGCAGCGGTGCGGATTTGGTGGTGCGTGGTGTATGGCTCGGTGATCTTGCCATTGGAGGCCTGTGGCCCGTGGTTTCCCAACACCCTGCTGGGCTCCGGCTCCGGAGCCTTGTTGGATGCGCCCGCCGCGAGATTCCTGCAGGAACTCGAGGCCATGGAAATAAAACCCTCCCGGTTTGAGGCCAAACCGGCGACGAACAGCTTCTCCCAGCAAACTGCCGAGGCTGAATTCACCGACCTCGGACGCGCCCTGAAAATCGCGGGGCGAAAGCCGGCCGAGGCTGCTCGCGTCAGCGCCGCGCTGGTGGAATTCCGTAACCGACTGAACGAATATTTGGCGTCATTGGAGAAGCCGGAGGTGGTCGCGGCCGTCGAGAGCACGGAAAAGCCGGACCTCCCGCCCTTTCCGTCCCTGACCATTCCCGAGGGATTACCCCCGGAGTTCGCGGATTACCTTGAGGGCGCGCTCTGCTAGCACAACCCGGCGATGTCGGACAACACACTCGCCCGCCAGGCGTGGGAGCGATTGCTGGCGCGTCCGCCCGAGGAGCGAAAATTCAAGAGCACCTGGGCGGCATATATGCTGGGCAAATCCTGGGAGCTCGAAGATCTCGACAAAGCCCGGACTTACTACGCGAAGGTCCGAGAACTGGCGAGTCAACCCAGGCTGTTCTCGGATAGCGCCGGGCTGAGCGCCGCCAGCCTGGGTTGGGAAGCCCGGCTTTGCCTGCGCCAGGATGAATACGAACGCGCCATCCTGCTTTATCTCGATCAATTATCCACCGGGGACGAATCGGCGGTTGCTTCGCTGCGGTTCGCTGCCCGACGCGCGCTCCAGGCACCGATGGCACAGCTCTCCGCCCTGGCGAAGAATGCGCCTGTCCAGAAAGTCCTTACCGCCTATCTGATTTCGCAACCGTTAAGGTGGGAAAGCTCGGTTACCGGCGGAGATGGGAATGATCGCAACCGCCTGACGCTGCGCTGGCTGCTGGCAGCCGAACGATCCGGGGTGAACGCCATGGCGTGCGCGGAGCAGTTCGCCCTGGCGGCTTATCAGGCCAATGCCCCGGAGTTGGTGGAACGCTGGGCCAAAAGGTCGAGCGCTCAACCGGTCTCGCAATTGATTCAAGCCAAGCTCTGTTTGCGCAAAGGCAAGGTTGTCGCGGCTGCGGCGATTTTGTCGCGACTCACCGCCGCCTTCCCACTGGTGGAGGCGGTGCAAACCAATTCTCCGCCGAACAGTCTATTCGACCGTCTATATTATAGTGAAGGGGAGGAAACGCCGGACGGCTCCGCCAGACGCCGCACCCGGGGAGAACTCGGGGTCCTGCAACTCGCCCGGCGTGATTACGTCCAGGCACTGGACGCCTTGCTGCGCTCCGGTTACGAAAGTGACGCGTATTACGTCGCCGAACGAGTCCTCACGGTAGACGAGTTGAAGACTTACGTGGACCAGCATTGGCCCGCCACCCCACCCCCTGCTCGGCAGGAAGGCGATACCGACAAAATCGATTCCCCGGAAACCGCGTCGAACCCTCGTCAACAAATTCGACACCTGCTGGCGCGTCGTCTAACCCGCTCGATGCGGGGTGATGAAGCGGGAGGCTATTACCCGCCGGAATTGCACCCGAGCTGGCAGGCCCTGGTTCGAAGTTTGCGGAGCGGCCACGATGAAAGTCTCGACACCCGAACCCGCGCCCAGGCCCTCTTTGAAGCTGCCTTCATCGCCCGCACCAACGGCATGGAATTGCTCGGCACCGCGCTGGAACCGGATTGGTTTATCAACGGCGGCGCTTTCGATATGGACTCTGTGCTCGGAGAGCGTACCGCGGAAAAGACCCAGGTGGCGCCGCCCAGCGAAAACGAATTGCAGCGTGCGGCCCAGCACGTGGCAGATCCCCCGCAGCGCTTTCATTACCGCTACCAGGCCGCCCTTCTTGCGTGGGAGGCTGCCAGCCTGCTGCCAGACAACGACGACCTGACGGCTCGCATACTCTGGCAAGGAGGCACCTGGCTGAAGTATCGCGACCCGCAAACCGCCGATCTGTTCTATAAGGCGCTCGTGCGCCGGAATCGCAGGACCCAACTCGGCAACGAGGCGGATCGCCAACGTTGGTTCCCCGTGTTCGACGAAGCCGGAAACATCATCCCCAGGAAATCAAAATCCCTGCAAGCGGAACCCATGCCGGGCTCGGAATCCCAGATGGTCCCCTCCCCTGACCTGCCAGACGACGAACCCGCGTCTACTGGAAACGACGACCAAGCCCCAACAATGCCGCCTGCGGACGAAGCTAGCCAACGTTAAGATCGGGGCGTTCATGAATTAAAGTTGCCTGCGCCGGGCGCGAGGTTTAAAACCGTGAACATTCGTCCGGCTCGAGACCGGCGGGAAACCATGGTTCTGCAGGAAAACCAACTAAGAAATGAAACAGGTTGTAAAGCGACACACGGTTTGTGACACGTGGCCGGGTAAAGGTCCCGCACGGGTAATTTCCGGGTGGCTGATCTATGTATTCCTGTGTGTGTCGCTCTCTGTACTCGCGGCGGATCAAACCAATGCCGTTCCCACTCAACCGCTGAGCCTTAGCGATGCGTTGAATATCGCCCTGGAGCACAATCCCTCCATTCAAAAGGCCCGGAAGGATCTAGAAGCCAATGAAGGTGTAGTCTTGCAAACCCGGGCGATCGCCTTGCCCAGGCTCCAGATCGGTGGCGATTATGCCGCCCGGCAACCTTCCGCCGTCGAACAGCCGCCCCTGCCAATCCCCGGCTTCACCTTCGGCAATGATCAAAGCTGGCAATCCGGGGTCCGACTCGTGCAAAGCATCTATGAGGGAGGCCGTATGGTCGCCAGCGTGCGCGCCGCGAAACTGATGCGGCAGGCGGCCATGCTGAACTACCAGACTTCCCTGGCAAACGCAGTGCTGGACGTGGAGCTGGCTTATTATGCCGTGCTGCTGGCCGCGGAACAGATCACCGTGCAGGAGGCGTCGGTAAAACTCCTGGAGCAGGAGCTGTTGGATACGCGTCGCCGGCTCGAAGCGGGCACCGTGCCCCGTTACAATGTTCTGCGCGCCGAAGTCGAACTGGCCAACGCGCGGCCCAAACTGATCCGCGCGCGCAACCTCTTTCGCATCAGCAAAAACAACCTCGCTAATCAATTGGGATTGGACGTGCCACAACACGCGCCGGAAGACATCCCGCTCGTGCTCTCGGACAAATTGACGCCGGAACCGCTGGAGATCGATTTGCCAACGGCGCTGAACGAGGCCCTGGTCCGGCGCCCGGAACTGGGGGCGCTGCGCAAATCCGGGGCGGTCTTGAAAGAAAACCTGGTCAGCGCCCGTGCCGGTTACAAACCCAGCCTGCAAGCGTTCGGAGGTTACGAAGCGAAGAATTCCATATTCAGCACCGACCTGGACCGTGTCCTGCACGGTTGGATGGCTGGAGTGCAGTTAAGCTGGGACCTGTTCGACGGCGGGAGCACCCGAGGCCGGGTGATCGAGGCCAACGCAAACCTCGGCCGCAACGCCGTGGAGCAAGAAAATACCCGGCGACAAATCGAGCTGGAAGTGCGCACGGCGGTATCCGTCTTCATCGAAGCCAAGGAAGTGCTCGAGTCGCAAAAAAAGGTGTTGGAAGCGGCCGACGAAACTCTGCGCCTGGCCACCGCGCGCAGCGACGCCGGCACCGGGACTCAACTGGATGTGCTGGGAGCGCAGACGGCACTCACCGACGCGCGCACCACACAGGCGCTGGCCCTGCACGAATACGCCGCGGCCCGGGCCCGGCTGCGCCGCGCCGTGGGAGCGAATCTCCCCACGAACGCTCAGTAAACCGGGTTGCCCGGCACCAGGTTCAGCATTTCCGCATTGTGGCCGGCATCATTTCTTGTCGGCCGGTGGCGCCAAATCCAAAGTGATGCTTTCGGACGGCGCTTCTTCTCCCAGGCGCACGATGACGTGATAGACCCGATTCCGCTCGAGCGTGAAGCTCAGCCCCTGACGCGGATAACGAATCGACTCGATGCGTGGACCGGTTCTCTCCCGGGCCTCAGGTTCTCCAAAGGCTGCGATGATCTCTTCTGAGGTGGAATTCATCCCCACACCCTCTTTAGTCCGCCCACCAAAGGCAGCGGCAAAGGGACCATTGGGACCCATAACATCTCCACCGAGAACCGCCACGATTCTTCCCTGCTGATCGTGCATCACCGCCAGTCCATATTCCGGGTAGGTCAGAGCGGTCTGCGTTCGACGTTTGGGTTCGCCGATAGCGGTGATCACCTGGTCCACGGTCATCCCGGCATGCACTTTCCCCACCGCCACCCGGGGCTGAATCAGCATCGGCTCGACGTTGCCGGCCGGTGGTTTGGATTCCGAACATCCAGCCAAAACCAGCGTGAGGCCAGCAAGCACGAACCAGCGCTGCCAACGATGGAGGAAGAACTTCATGCTAACAGCTTAGCATGCGGCTCGTCTCCCGGCCAAGCCGATAAAGAGCCGGGATTGAACGAAACCGTCCCTGGTCTTCACCAAGCCGTGATGAAAGTGATCCCGCTGGGTTGAATGGGATTCCATTTCATTTTTGACCGCAGTTGCTTATGGTAATGCACCTGCCCGGTGGGCAGGTGTGATGCCCGAAGCCGCGCCTAATCCGAACGCTGGGGAGACACCAGAGCAGTTTCCGCCCGGTCTGCACAACGCCTATTTATTTTCGGCGTTCAACGCGCTTTCGTTCCAGATCGTGCTGAGCAGTCCCATGGTGTTATATGCCAAGACCCTGGAAGCCAGCGCCACAGTACTGGGCATCATCGCCGGCATGATGCCGCTGCTGGTGATTTTTCAAATCCCGGCCGCCAGCCACATCCCTCGCCTGGGTTTCCGTCGTTTCGTTTACGCCGGTTGGGGCACGCGGGTGATGTTCATCTTCGCCATGGCGGCGGTGCCGCTCACCGAATTCTTCCTCGACCCGCGCAATCGCCTCGCGTTGATCCTGGTGTTGCTGTTTTGCTTCAACCTTTCGCGGGGAATTTCGAGTTGCGCCTGGTTGCCCTGGATCACGGCGCTCGTGCCGGCTTCGTTGCGTGGGAAATACCTTTCCCGGGATGCCGCCGTTCAGAACTTCGCCAGTTTTTTCACGTTCCTCGTGGCCGCGCTCTGCCTCTCGGGCACTCCGCGAGGCTGGCAATTTGCTTTGTTGTTCGGTTTCAGCGCCGTCACCGGAGCCATCAGCTTGAGTTTTCTCAAGCGGATTCCGGATGTGCCGATCCCCGATGAGGTCCGGGCCTCACGCGGGCCGGTGCCGTGGCTGGCCATGCTGCGCCACCCGCCCTTCAAGAAACTTCTCAACATGGTGGTGGCGTGGTCTGTGGCTTACGGTGGCGTGACCGCGTTTATTGTCGCCTTCTTAAAGTCAGCAGGCGGCTTGCCGGAAGGACGCATTTTGCTGGTCAGTTCGATGGCCTTCATCGGCGGCCTGAGCAGTCTTTGGTTCCTGGGTTCCAGGCTGGATCGGCTGGGGAGCAAGCCCGTGTTGACCTTCTGTTTCGTCGTCTGGGTGGCGACGCTGGGAGGGTGGATGTGCATGGCCGGAGGCGCTTTCTCGGCCAGCCTCCTGGCGGTGTTGCTGCTGCAATTCCTGGTGGGCCTGCTTGCCGCCCTGGTGCAGATGTCCAACACTCGCCTGGCCATGGCCATCGTTCCGCCGATGGGCCGCAACCATTTCTTCGCCATTTATTCGGTGCTCAACAACGTCACCCTGGGAGTCGCGCCTGTGGCCTGGGGACTCCTTATCGATGCCGTGGGAGATCGGTCCTGGATCGCCCTGGGGCTTTCCTGGAATCGCTTCACCATCTTCTTTGGGGGTGCGATGCTGGCGTTTGCGGTAACACTGGTGCTGGCGCGTCGGCTGGATGAACCGCAAGCCGCGAGCCTCGAGGACCTGCTCCGGGAAGTGCTGCTACAACCGCCGCAGCGTATGCTGATGCGCTTCTGGCCACGCAGTTAAAGCCCGGCGGCAAAAGCGTCATCCTGAACTTCAGCCGGCCGCCGGTCTCCGGCAACCGTCAACTCCGTCCTCGGCCATTCGACTCGAGCACTCCCCGCAACACGCGCGACAGTTGCTGTGGCGACCAGGGTTTGGGCAGGAAGGCCTGGACCGGAGCGTTCGAGCGCTGCAATTCCTCCTCAAACTGCGGCAGCCCGCTCATGGCAATGATCGGCACATCCGCGCTGATCTTCCGCAGTTGCCGGATGGTGGATAATCCATCCATGTACGGCATCCAAAGATCGACGAACACGGCCTGAACTTCCTGCTGCCGGCGCGTGTAAAGCCCGAGGGCCTCAAGTCCATCCGCGGCCACCAGGACCTTGTATCCTTTGCTTTCCAGCCATCTCCGGGTTTGCAGCCGCAACACCTCTTCGTCGTCGATGAATAACAACAATTCACCCGAACCACTTACCTCGGGCACCGAGCCGCCATCTTCCTCCTGAGTGCTCGCCCCATTGCAGGAAGGCAGATAAACCAGGAACTCGGTGCCTCGTCCAAGCTGGCTCTGGACCTGAACAAAGCCATGATGCCCTTTGGCGATCCCCATCACCGTCGAAAGACCGAGCCCCGTGCCCTTTTCAGCAGTCTTGGTGGTGAAGAATGGGTCAAAGATTTTATCGATGATGTCTGGAGCGATGCCGCTTCCGGTGTCTACCACTTTGAGCACCACGTAGGGGCCTGGTTTGGCCCCGGGATACCTTTGGGCGAGGTCTTCCTCCAGGATCATTCCCTCCAGGCCGATGGCGATCGAACCTCCCATCGGCATGGCGTCACGCGCATTGACCACCAGGTTCAGCAGCACCTGGTGGATTTGCGTGGGATCACCCTTTACGAGCGGGACGTCAGCAGGCAAATGCGCTTCAAACTGGATGGACTTGGGGAAGGTTTCCCGCGCCATTTTGATGATTTCCCGCACCTGCCGCCGCAAGTCCAGTTCCACCATCTGCTCGGCGTCACCCCGGCTGTAAATGAGCAACTGACGCACGATATCCGCCCCGCGCTGGGAGTTGGTCTTCATCAGCTCGAGCGTGGCTCGATCCTCAGCCTCTTTCAATTTGGGTCGGAGCAAATCTGTGAGCATCAGGATGGGCGCGAGGATGTTGTTCAGATCGTGGGCCACGCCGCTGGCGAGACGCCCGACGCTCTCGATCCGCTGGGCCCGCATTAATTGAGCTTCCACCTGCTTTTGCTCGGTCAAATCGGTATTGACCACCAGCACGGCTTTGGGCTCCCCCTGCTTATCGCGGACCAGGGTCCGGCTGCTGCGCACCAGGACTTTTCGATCGTTCTTATCGCGCAAAGGCAGTTCTCCAATCCAGCTCCCCTCGGCCAGCACCTGTTTGCGGGCTTCCTTCACCTGCTCCAGACAGTCGCGATACGCGAGTTGCGCAAACCGTGTCTGCCCGATCATTTCGCTGGCCTTCCAGCCAAATACCCGTTCGGCGGCCGGATTCCAGAACTGGACTCGATTGTCCATGTCAAAGACCGCGATCGCATCATGGGCGATATCCAGCAAGGCCGCTTGTTCCTGGATGCGTTCCTCCGCCTGTTTGCGCGCGGTAATGTCTGTGACGATGGAGAAAAACGCCGGGCTGCCTTCGAATTCCGACCGTGCGACCGCATTGTGAAAATAGAACCGGGAGCCGTCCCGCCGCATTCCGACTGAGTCATACTCCCAGGCCACCGGCTGTCCCGCTTCGCGCCGGCGAGCCATTTCAGCAATTTCGTCCCGGACCTCCGGGCTCACCAGCTTCAACACCGAGTGCCCGACTATTTCCGATGGATCTTGATAGCCCCAAAGCTCGAGCACTTTGGGATTGGCATAGATTATCTTCCCCTGTCGAAACACAGCGACTGCCGCCGGGGCGTTTTCAAACACGGTACGAAACCGCGCTTCGCTCTCGCGCAGCGCCGTTTCAATCTGCCGCCGCTCCGTTAGATCCCGAATCACCACCAGGAAAGCGGCCTGCCCTTCGTAGACCATGGGGCTGGAGGCAACCTCCACCTCCCGGATAGCTCCATCCAATCTTTGAATGCGCTGCTCCTGCAGCGGCGTGAACACGCCCGTAGTCGCCCGGAAGATGATGGCGGCAATGCGCTCCCGCGCCTCCTCCGGCACGAACTCTAACAGGGATCGGCCTTTCAACTCCATCGAGCAAGACGCGCCGGCAAGCTCGGCCGCCGCGGTGTTCGCGAACAATATTCGACCTTCCCGATGCACCAGGATGCTGTCTTTGGAGCTTTCCACCAACCGCCGGTAGCGTTCTTCGCTTTCCCGCCACGCCGACTCCAACCGCTGCCGGTACGCTTCCTTGTCCATCTGGTCGAGCGCATAGGAAACATCCAGCGCCACCTCTTCCAAAAGCGACTGCTCGCGTTCCTGGAAAAAATCCGGCGCCCGCGCCACCAAAATCATGATGCCGTGGACCTCCTCCTGCCGCCGCAAGGGTAACGATGCGCAGGAGTGATAGCCGCGGGCGCGGAGCAAGCTGCCTAATCGGCACAGATCCTCGACCGGATCGGCGCCCCGCACACAGCAAGTCTCCCCGGAACGGTAACAAACCGACGATGGATAGGTGAAATCCGGGATTTTTTCCGTGTAAAACGCCAGGTTCTCCAGGTCTTCGGGACTACGCCCATTCGAAGCAATGGGCACCATGCGCCCCGTGCTTTCATCCAGCCGGCAAATCCAACAGAGGGCGCAGTGACCATTTTCCACTGCGATCTCGCAGATTTTTCGAAATAGTTCCGGCTGATGACGCTCTCGGACGATCGCCTGGTTGACCTGGCTCAGGACGGCGAACAGCCGATGCGCCCGGCGCAGCTCCTGTTCGCTGCGGTGCTTGTGCAGCGCGATTTCGATCACCGTCTTGAGTTCCCGGTCCTCAAACGGTTTCAGGATGTAACCCAGCGGCTCGGCCTGCTTCGCGCGCTCCAGCGTGCCGTCCTCGGCGTAGGCCGTAACAAAGATGACCGGAATTTGCCAGCGTCTGCGCAATTCCACCGCCGTGTCAATGCCGTCAACTTTGCCCCGGATGCGGATATCCATGAGCACGAGTTGGGGATGGTGCGCTTCGGCAAGCCGCAATGCCTCCTCGGAAGTTGCCGCGCCGCCGGGCACTTCGTAGCCCATGGACTTCAGCCGGCTAATCACGTGCATGGAAACGACGGCCTCGTCCTCCACCACCAGTATTTTTACCGTGTTGGCCATCGATTTTCAGCACTCTGGAACTTGCAATTGCAGCCGGCAGTCGGCTGGGACTCGATTATGAATCAAGCCTCTCGGAAGGCAAATAAGAAAAGCCGTTGGCTTCCATCAGAGGAGCGGAGAAATCATCACGCCGGTGGCGCTATTCCAGCGATCGCTTTGACGCAAGCTGGCCGAAAACAAGTTCCCACCTGGTGCCACCTTCATGACGCACCCGCAAGTCTCCCTCCAATTGGGCCGCCAGGTTGTGCACCAGGCGCAATCCCAGGCTCTCGGCGTTCTGCAGGTCGTAGCCTTCGGCCAACCCCACTCCGTCATCCCACACCGCCAGCCGCCGTCGCCCCTCGGGAGTCAGTCGGAATTCCACGCCCACCCGCCCTTTTCGCCCGTCGGGAAAGGCATACTTAAGAGCATTGGAAACGAGTTCGTTGATTACGAGCCCGCAAGGTACCGCTTCGTCCAGATTCAGGGCCACGCTCCCGACGTCTACCGTCATTTCAACCCGGTCCGCATCCGTTTCAAATGCTCGCCGCAGATACTCACATAGTCGTCGGATGTAATCGGAGAAATCGACCTGGGCCAGGTTCTCCGAGCGGTAGAGGGTCTCGTGGATCAAGCCCAGGGACCGAACCCGGTTTTGGGTTTCGCGCAAGACCTCCTGCGCGCGGTCGTTGTCCGCCTGATCCGCCTGCAAACTAAGCAGGCTGCTGATCACTTGCAGATTATTCTTCACCCGGTGATGCACTTCCTTGAGCAGCACCACCTTCTCCTCCAACGAAGCACGCGTTTGTTGCTCGGCCTGTTTGAGATCGGTGATATCCACGGCTACCCCCAGCACCTGGACCACCCGGCGATGCTCATCAAATAACGGCGTCCACCAGCATTGATAGATCAGGCCATGCGTCGTCACCAACCCCTGTCGCGGCTCCCCGGTCAAAGCACGGCGAAAATGCTCCAAGGCGTCCGGAATGTCCTGGTAAATGTCAAACACAGATTGCCCGACCACCTGACCCGGAAGCAGTCCCAGGCGCGACAGTCCACTTCCTTCCGACAGGGTGAATTTCCCTTCGGTATCCAGGCAAAATGACACTACTGGCGCGGCTGTGACCACGGCCCGATAACGCGCTTCGCTGGCCCGCAGCTGCGCTTCCGCCTGCTTTCGATTGGCGATGCTGCGCACCATCGCCCACATGCCCGCGGGAACGTCCGCCACGTCGCCGATCAGAAACGTGCGCAGTTCCACCGGCACAACGCGGCCATCTTTGTGACGATATTCCTTCTCATACACCTCGGAATAGCCACGTACTTTCACCTGTTCCTGAATGATCTGGCGTTCCTGCTCGTGCCACGGTGACGGCGTTAACTGGTCGTACGTTAACTGCCGCAGTTCAGCCAGGCTGTAGCCCGTCAGCTCCTGGTAAGCCGGGTTGGCCTCCTGGATCAATCCTTGGGTATCCACCGCGGCATAGGCATCAAGCATATGGAGTCGCAAGCGCTCAAAGTTGCTTTGCACCGCTTGCCGCGCCGAGACGTGAGCCTGCAATTCCGCGCGCGCCTGGCGCGCGGCAGCTTGCGCCGCCCGGCTACGTCGACGCTCCGTCAGCCAGCGCCAGGCCAACACCCCACTGACCAGGGCCAGCACGATTACTAAGGGCAACAAGGAGAGCGAGACTTCGCGCACGCGCTAACATGTAGCGGCGCGATAACCGTTCGCAAGCAGTTTTGCCCGGATTCATTTGCCCTCTTGCCAAACCCCGCATAATCTTTCGAGAATCTATTTGAAACCTATGCAAACGATGACTTTGGGAATGAGTTCGCTGCAGTGCAGCCGGTTGGCCTATGGATGCTGGCGCGTCGCCGGCAGCTGGAACCCGGCCGAAGTCACCGATGCCAGCCGTCAGCAAGGAGTGCGAGCCATCGCCGCCGCCTACGAGGCCGGCTACACCCTGTTTGATAACGCGGACATCTACTGCCGGGGCGAGGCGGAGAAAATTCTCGGTACCGCCCTCGCCCAAATCGGTGGCATGCGCGAAAGAGTCGTAGTCGCCACCAAGTGCGGAATTCGTATTCCCGGCGAGCCCCAGCCCGAATCTCCACAGCGCTACGATTTTTCCGCAAGCCATATCCTGGCTTCCGCCGAAGCCTCCCTCCGCCGACTCGGGATCGAGACTCTGGACCTACTTATGTTGCACCGCCCGGATTACCTGGCGGACCCGGAGGAAGTCGCCCGGGCGTTTTCCGACCTGCGGCAGAGCGGCAAAGTGCGGTATTTTGGCGTCAGCAACTTCCGACCGCTCCTGCTGACCGCCCTGCAGGCAGCCTGCCCCATGCCACTGGTCGTCCACCAGGTCGAGATCAGCCTGGCCAAGCTGGACGCGTTTACGGATGGCACGCTGGACCAGTGCTTGATCGAGGGTATCACGCCGATGGCGTGGAGCCCGCTGGCGGCAGGGCTGATCGGCGCCGGCGCCAGCCGCCTGTTGCCTTCACAAAAGAGCTATCAACCAGAACGTTTCCTCCCGGTGCTCGAGGCCACCGCCAAAGCGAGAGGTGTCAGCCCGGTGGTCATAGCGCTGGCGTGGTTGCTGAAGCATCCCGCCAAAATCCAACCGATTGTCGGCACCATCAACCCAGATCGCATTCGCGATGCGGCCAAGGCCTCCGAAATCGATCTCAGCCGCGAAGAATGGTACCGTTTGCTGCTCGCGGCACGCGGCGAACCTTTGCCCTGATCCGAGCCGGCGCAGCCGGATTTTGTTCCTGTTCGAAACGATCTGAACTGCCGTGAATCCCCAGGAAACGTGGCGGTTGTTCGTGGCTCTTCCCGTGCCAGACGCAGTGCGTAAGGCCATTAACGTCACCGCCCGGGATCTCGCCAGCCGTCTCGGCCATGGAACCGTCCGCTGGGTGGCTCCGGAGCAATATCATATAACACTGCGGTTTCTTGGCGATGTTGCCGCCGTCCGCGTTCAGGAACTAATAGGCCGGTTGGTGGACGCCTGTCGGCTCTTGGCCCCGGTGGAGTTCAAATCCGGTGGAATTGGCACCTTTCCCGCGCATGGGACGCCGAGGGTCATCTGGGCTGGCTTAACCGATTGCGACCGGCGCCTCACCGACATCTACAAAGCCGTCGTTATTGCTACGAACGACTTTACCGCGCAATCCCCGGAGCCAGAACTGGTGGGACATATCACGTTAGGACGAGTTAAGTTCATGCGGCCGGAGGTGCGTTCGACGCTATTCGAGCTCACTACCGCTCTTGCAGGAAGACAATTCGGCGCCTCGCGTGCGGATTTTGCTGAATTGATCTGCAGCCGGCTGTCGTCACAGGGTTCAGTCTACGAAACCGTTGCTCGATTTCCGCTGGGGACACAGCCGGATGATCAAAACGAACGCCGCGACCCGTCCGGGCCATCTTCCACTGTTGATCCTCCATAGCCACCCCGATTTCTGGGACCTGGTTCAGGCCGCAAATAATGATGGGCAATTTGTCGTCAAATGGATGGAATTTCCCCCGCACCCAAACATTGCAGAGCCAGCTCTCCCCAAACTAGCCACTATATCAGACCTCGCTCCCGGGCGAGGTTGCCCGCCTGCGTCCGATTCTGCACCTGCAACTTCCCCAGGATGTTGGACACGTGGTTTTTCACGGTGCCTTCCGCGATTCCAAGCTTGTCGGCGATGTTTTTATTGGGAACCCCATGCGATAGCATCACAAGGATTTCCCGCTCGCGGTCGGACAACGGCTCGGCCAAACCTCCAACGGGGTGCAACGAAGCACGCAAGGTGCGAGAAGCAATTTCCGGCTGAATAAAGACCTCTCCGGCGCGAACTTTGCGGATGCATTCAAACAGGGCCGGGGCCGGCGAATCCTTGAGCAAATACCCCACTGCTCCGGCTCGCACCCCTTGAAACACGTAATCGTCCCGATCAAAGGTGGTGAGGATGATAATCCTCGCCTGCGGCCAGGCCCGGCAGATTTCCGCAGTCGCTTGCACCCCGTTCAGCCGCGGCATCTGGATATCCATCAGCACAATGTCCGGACGTTCGCGCAAAGCCAGCGTCACCGCTGCCTCACCGTCTTCAGCCTGGGCCACAACTCTCAGGTCGGATTCCAGCTCCAAAAGCGTGCGGAGCCCCTGGCGCATCAGGGTTTGATCTTCGGCGAGTAGAATGCGAATCGGCTTCATTATTTTAGGAAGCTTTTGTCAACGGAATTCGGGCTTCCACAACGGCCCCGCCCCCATCCGCAGTTCGAGCCTCAAAACGCCCGCCCAACGCTTCGATTCTCTCGCGCATTCCGCGTAAACCGTAATGGCCCGGCCAGTTCTGGTCTGCCTCTCCTAATCCCAGCCCGTTATCTGAGACCGTTAATTGGGCAGCCTCATCTTCGACGATTAACCGCAAGCCGGCCTGACTGGCTCGAGCATGCTTCCGGATGTTGGTGAGTCCTTCCTGTGCCACCCGCCACAAAGCCTCGGCCTGGACCGGAGTAAGCTGGTCGCCACGGGGATCGATTTGCGACTCCAGCTTCAGTCCGCCAGCGGAACCCGCCTCGGCCGCGAGTTCCCTGAGCGCCTGGCATAGCGGTCGCGTCCCCAATACCGAATTGCGCATGCCGGAGATGGCATGCCGCAACTGTTCCATCGTGTCGCGGGTGAGTTGCTTCATTTCCTCCATAAACACACCTGCCCGAGTGGGGTCGACGGCGTAAAGCCGTTGCGCCGTCTCCAATTGCACACTCAGGGTGACGAGACAGTGACCAAGGCTATCGTGCAAATCACGGGCCAGCCGCTCCCGCTCCTGCGCCGCTGCCAACTCCGCTTCACGCCGCGCTGCCTCCTTAAGCTGTATTTGAGCCGCTTCCAACTTCTCAATCAACTGTGCCCGCTCCAAACTGGTGGCCGCCAACCGATGCAGAAACAGCCCCAACACCGTCCATCCCAGCGCCATACCGAGCCAGGCTAGCCACTCTTTGGGGCCCATGTGCGTGATATGGTCCCAGCCTAACTTCAGTGGCAGGTAAACGACTACCGCCACTGCCGTGCCCGGCAACGAGTATCGCGGCGGCATGCTGCCCAACAACTGTCCCAGGTAAGCCAGCAACGCCCATTCGAAACTCCGCTCCATTCGCCAGGTGACCAGCCACAACACCATCACGGTCACGAAATAACCGCCCCAAGCCGGATAGCCAGGTGTTCTGCGCGTCGCAAAAAAGCGCAGGTACAGCCCAGCCTGAGCTATCACCAACAACAAGATCGCGATGTCGGCTGTCCCCCAACTCCAGCCCGGACGCTGCCACCGGGCGGCCAGGGAGCACGCCAGCGCACCAAGGAAGATAATGTGAAACGCCAGGATGAATCCCCGAAACTGCTTTCGGGGCAAGGGGAGACTCGTGGCGCTGATGGCTGGCGCTTCCGATTTCATGGCTCGCGTCAGGTTGTTCTATCCGAGTTTAGCCGCCTTGTCATGGGCAATTCCCTGGCAAGACGACGCTCGCTTAATGGGTGGTTTTGGGGCGAAGTCCCTCGTCATTCGGGAATAAAGCCGATCCCCGTTGCCACACCTGCCGGGCATAATCCTCATATCCATACTTCTGATACTGCTCCCCCAGGGCTCGGTAGACCTGGGCAAACTCCGGTTTGAGCGGCTGCGTTTCCTGTTGCCGAATGAGTTCCAGATAACCGCCGATAACCTCCTGCCCCTTGTTCAACTGCGTGGGCCAATAAGACATCGCTGTGGTCTTCCAATAACGCGCCTCCCAATTGTTCGGATCGAGGTTCAGCGCCGCATCGAAGGTCTGGTCCGCTTTCATCCCCAGGATGCCTTGCTCACGAATGTCCGAAATCGACCCGGCCTTTTGCAGATATGCCTGCCCCAGCGTCGTCGGCACGGCGGCGTTCTGCGGTTCAGTCACGGCTTGCTGTTCGAGGTGCGTCACCACCGCATCCAGCTTTCCCGCAGCCCGCA
This sequence comes from Verrucomicrobia subdivision 3 bacterium UBA693, assembly GCA_002298785.1. Taxonomy (GTDB): domain Bacteria; phylum Verrucomicrobiota; class Verrucomicrobiia; order Limisphaerales; family UBA8199; genus UBA693. The sequence continues at coordinate 54,652 of DBMR01000052.1, read as the reverse complement.
ATTGCTGCCAAACCTCTTGTTTGCCGGCAAACCCGGCCTCAGGCGACAGCAAAGTCCGCATTTGCTGGCTGAACCCCGGGGAGGGCGCGACAACCCTCGCGACTTCGACGGATGGTGTTTTCACCGCCTGCAACGGCGCAGACTCAGGGTGCCGCGCACGCTGGCCCGCACCAGAATGCACCTCCTGGGGAGAGTCAACTTTTGACATGGAGACGGTGTCCGCCGGGATCGGCGTCGAACTCAGAGAAGGCTGGGTCACCGAGGCAGGGGCGGGTGACTGGCGCAGAAAGCACGCCGCGATCACAACACCAGCGATGAACGAAACACAAACAATGATGGTTTTCATATTTCTTCGATTTCAATTATTGATTTCAATGTTCTGTATGACTTCGGGGCCAATTAGTCCGCGAATCTCCCCAAGTCTCCCGAAAAACCGCCGACTTTCTGAAGTCCTCTTGGTCATGGAACGGGTAGGAAGAAAGTCATGGTTGGGTTCTGCATTGGGAAGTTACCGGATGGATTGCGGACGGTTCTGTAAAATTATTTCTTTATCCGGAAGCCGGTGCGGGAAACCGGATCAGATTTGCTTTACCATCGGCATATCAAGGCACTACAGAGTATGGCGGGGCGGGCGCCAGGGAGCGAAACGGATACTGGCGCGGCGTGAATTATCTTTTTCTAATTGAATATTTTGAAGGATTGGATATAAACTCCAAATCATGACCACTACCAGAACATCAGGGCAAAAACTGTTACCAATTCCCGCCAGCCAGGAATTTATTAACTCGCTGGATGGCGCGATTCGGCAGTTGGGATACGTAAGCCGGTCGCAATTCATCCGCGATGCGGTGTGCGAGAAGCTCACGAACATGGGAGTGCCCATGGATCGCGAGTTGGCGCTCGCGCCCAGCCGTATCGGCAAAGGCGGTCGTCCCCGCAAGGGCGCTGCCAAAAAGGGCGGAGCCAAAGCCCGAAAGCCGGGCAAATAATTGCCTGGAACAGCGTTTGCCGCCAAACTAGACCGGCGGCCGATGTTTCCGCCGGTCTTTACCAGCATAGGTGAATTGTCCCGTTTCCTCTCTGGAACGGTTCAATCTTGATCAGGGGTGTTTTGTGCCTTTACCCCGCCTGCTGGCCAAAATCGTTCCCCCTCCTTTTTGTCTTTGCCTCCGGTGGATGGTCGTGCGATCTAACTACCGTGCTTAACATCCAACGACTGTTCCGATTCACCCGCGGCATCGTCGTAGCCGCCTCCGTCCTTTTAACCACCAATTTGGCTGAGGGACTCGACATCCCGACGCCCCCCGCCGGTTACGAGTTTCTCCAGCGCACCAACCTGGCCGCCTGGTGCATTGTGCCGTTCGACGCCAAAAAACGTGGCCCAGAGGAGCGAGCGCGCATGCTCCAGGAGCTGGGTTTCACGAAATTCGCCTACGATTATCGCAGCGAGCACATACCGACCTTCGACACGGAAATGGAGGCTTTGCAGCGGCATGGGATCACGCTGATCGCCTGGTGGTTCCCGAGCGATCTCAATGACGAAGCGAAACAAATCCTGGCGGTGTTGCAAAGGCACCATCTCACCGGCGTGCAGCTTTGGGTTACCGGTGGCGGAGAACCGACCCGCACCCCGGAGGAACAGGCGCAGCGCGTAAAGGACGAAGCGGTCCGGATTCGACGCCTTGCCGAAGCCGCCGCCCAGGGTGGGCAGACCGTGGCGCTTTATAATCATGGGGCCTGGTTTGGCGAACCGGAAAACCAAATCGCCATCATCCAACAATTAAGGGATCAAGGGATCACCAACGTGGGCATCGTCTATAACCTGCACCACGGTCACGAACACCTGGACCGGTTCGAAAAACTGCTACAAGCGATGAAGCCATACCTGGTGGCTTTGAACCTCAATGGTATGAGCCGCAACGCCGATAAGGCCGGCCAGAAAATCATGGTGCTGGGCCAGGGCGATTTGGATGAGAAGCTTCTGAGAGTGATCCATGACAGCGGATGGCGCGGACCCTTGGGCATCTTGAACCACACTGATGAGGACGCCGAAACCAGGCTTAAGGCTAATCTTGAGGGACTGGACGGCCTTATTCGAAAACTCCACGACAACTCCACTGCCACTTCCCCTTATTGGCAAATCGAGGATGCTGCTGAACGTCAGAAGCTGCCACTTTACCAGACTATTCCGGCGGCAGCCCCGGCCGAACTCACCCCCAGCGACAACCAACCTCGTCCCGAAGCCTTTCGGAATTGGACCCGGTCACACGGCGACAATGGCGGCCGCCGATATTCCGCGTTGAACCAGATCAACCGCGCCAACGTTGCCAAATTGGAGCTGGCCTGGATCTACAAATCCCGCGACGCCAGTAATAATCTCCAGTGCAATCCCATCATTGCCGGACATTTGATGGTCGCGCCCACCCCTGGCAACGCCGTGGTCGGAGTTGATGCGGCCACGGGAATTGAAAAATGGCGCTTCCACCCCGAAGGCCGCCCGGCCTTTCGCGGCTTGATTTATTGGCCAGGAGCCCCTGCCAGTAACATCGCAGCCCGGGTCATGTTCTGCGCGGGAAGATACCTCTACGCCTTGAATCCTGAAACCGGTCAACCCCTGACCAGCTTTGGCGAAGGAGGCAAGACTCTATTGCCGGGCCGCACCGACGGAGATTTCGGAGCGGCCACCGCCGGCCCGGCCGTCTTTGAGAGAATCATCGTCGTGCCCGGCTTTGTTAAGGATGTGTGGGGCTTTGACATTGTGACTGGCAAGCAGTTGTGGACCTTCCACACCGTTCCACAACCCGGCGAATTCGGTTACGACACCTGGGACCAGGTTGAAGAATACTCCGCAAACTGTTGGGGCGGCATGGCGATGGATGAATTCCGCGGCATCGCCTACATTACCACCGGTTCCCCCAAACCAAATTTCATTGGTACGCGTCACTACGGAGAAAATTTGTTCGCCAACTGTCTCATCGCTCTCGATGCCCGTACCGGCAAGCGATTGTGGCATTTCCAGGAAATTCGGCATGATATTTGGGACTTGGACATCCCCGCGCCACCAAACCTGGCGACCATCACGAAGGATGGGCGCCGGGTTGACGTCGTGGCGGCCACCACCAAAATCGGTAATACGCTTTTGTTGGATCGAGTGTCCGGTAAGCCCATTTTTCCCTTCCGCCTGCGACGCGCCCCCACCAGCACGCTGCGCGGCGAACGCACCGCGCCTTACCAACCCGATCCGGAACTTCCCCAACCCTTCTCTAAGCTTGAATATACCGAAGCGGACCTCACGGAACGCACCGAAGAAGCGGCGGATTACGCCAAAACCCGTTTCAAGAGTGCCCGCACCGGTTGGTTCCAGCCTTGCTCCGAAGGCAGACCGACCCTCTTCTTCGGCATTGATGGCGGCGCGGAATGGACTGGGGCCTGTATCGATGTCGAGACCGGCAGATTGTACGTTTCGGCAAACCACATCGGCTGGAATATCTCCCTGTTCAGAAATGACGACCCGCCTTTTCGACCGGACTGGCCCCAGACTCCGGGCCGCGCAGCCTTCGAGCAGTACTGTGCCCAGTGCCACGCCACCAACCTGCTCGGCCTGAGCATGGCCCCGCCTTTGCGCGGGCTGCGCCAACGCCTCGATTTTTCTTCGGTCACCAACCAGATTCGCCGAGGCACCAACGCCATGCCCGCGCACCCGAATCTTTCAGAAACGGAAGTCACGGCGATCGCCGATTACCTGCTCTGGCGGGATCGCCCGTTGCCGCCGCAAGGCCCGCCCCCAGCGCGCCCTGAGTATAACGCCAACGGCTATCCTAAATTCTACGATCACGAAGGATATCCCGCCAACAAACCACCGTGGGGCACGTTGAACTGCATTGATCTCAACACCGGAAAACTGTTGTGGAAAGTGCCCCTCGGCGAGTATGAACAACTAACCAAAGAAGGCGTGGCGCTGACGGGCACGGAAAACTACGGCGGCGCCATCGTGACCGCTGGAGGCCTGGTCTTTTGCGCCGGCACCCGCGATCACAAAATTCGCGCGTTCGACAAAGACAGCGGCGCCGAGCTCTGGTCCGCGCGCCTGCCGTTCGTCGGCAACGCGCCCCCAGCCACCTATGAAGTGGAGGGACGCCAATACCTCGTGGTCTCGGCGACGGGTGGTAACAAATTGAACACGCCGTTTGGAGATGCCTACGTTGCTTTTGCCCTGCCCAGGTGAAGCCTCCAGATTCCGCCGGCAGGCATGACTCCCAGGCGAACCGGTTCATTTCCGTCGCATAAACACGTAAGCGGCGAAGGTCATCCCGATCAGGTTCAGCGCAACCATGATTCCCAACACCGTTTCGATGGTGATTGCCGCGAGCACATCTGAATGTCCCATACTTTCTGCAAAAACAAAGACCCGCAGAACGATACCCACGGGTCTTTTGGAGCCAGTTTCCTGTGGGAAATTTCCTCCAGTAACTGTGCGGACGGGAACCAACATAACCGCCCTGCCCCACCGATAAGATAACCCACTATCCCGCCCACGCAATCGGAGGGACTACGCAATCAGAGGGGCGGAATTGTACGGAGCCCGCCACCCTTTGCGGGTCCAGGATTGACGAAACCCGTTCACCGCAGGAGAGTATCGCAAGTAGTCCCGCCCGGCGCGGGTTCGAGTATGGAAACGGACCAAACCGTTCGGAAGCCAGGATGGCTCCAAATAATATTAATCGGCAGGAATCCCAAGCGGACGTTGTTGCGCGCGTTGGTGTTAGCAACCGTCTGTGCGGTTGGGTTTCGCCTGTTTTTGCTACCGATTCGAGTGGAAGGCATCAGCATGCTGCCGACCTACCGGGACAAGGGCTTCAATCTGGTCAATCGCCTCGCGTATGTAACGCACCCGCCTCGACGCGGCGACGTGGTCTCGGTTCGCACCGCCGGCATCAGCATCATGTATCTTAAGCGCGTCGTTGGGTTACCCGGGGAGACCATCGAATTCCAGGATGGTCACCTCGTCGTAGACGGCCACCCGGTGTTCGAACCCTGGCTGGCGTTGCCGTGTGATTGGACTTTGGCGCCCCGCAAGCTCGGACCGGACGAGTTCTACGTGGTGGGCGATAACCGCTCCATGCCTGCCCTCTTGCATAAGCAGGGCGTCGCCACGCGGCAACGTATCGTCGGCAAAGTCGTGCTATGAAGAAACTCGCCGTCTTGCTGGCGTTGGGGGCGCTCATTTACGCGGGATACTTCTGGCTGCATCCGACCCCGGAAAAGATCATCCAGGATCGATTAAAGGAGCTGGCCAAAGTCGCCTCCTTCCAGGGGGAGGAAGCGCCCCTGGCCAAACTCTACAACGCCCAAAAACTCTCCAGCTTTTGCAGCCCGGCCGTCGAGGTAACCGTCAATTTGCCCGGGCGCCACAACGCCACCGTAAGCGGCCGGGATGAAGTGATGAAAGCGGTCGCGGCCACCCGACAATCGTTAAGAGGATTGCAGGTGGATTTTCTGGACGTCACCGTTCAACTCGCACGGGACGGCGCTTCAGCTACCGCTCTCCTTACCGCCCGGGTTCGGGTCACCGGCGATCGCGACGATTACATCCAGGAGCTCAGGTTTACCTTCCAAAAAGTCGACGGCGAATGGCTGATCGTTGAAGTACAGACCATCGAAACCCTGACTCTCCTCCAGCACCCCGAATGACAGCCGAAGCTCTCGAACACCTTTCTCGCGCCGATAAAAAGCTCGCGGCCCTGATCAAACGGGTCGGGCCCTGCACCCTCAAACCTCAAGCTCGACGCAGCCCTTATGAAGCACTGGTGCAATCCATCGCTTATCAACAACTGAACGGAAAGGCCGCCGCCACCATCCTTGGCCGGGTCAAAGCCTTGTTTCCGGGATGCGCTTTCCCTCCCGCAGACAAATTATTAGCCATTTCCGAAGACCATCTGCGCGGTGCGGGATTGTCCCGCTCAAAAATCCGCGCGGTCAAAGATATCGCAGCCAAATCGGTGGCCGGACTCGTGCCTGATCGCCGCGCCATCGAGCGCTTGAGCGACGACGAAATTGTCGAGCAACTCACCCAATTGCGCGGCGTGGGGCCGTGGACGGTTCACATGTTGCTGATTTTTACTCTGGGCCGGCCGGACGTGTTGCCAACCACCGATTACGGCGTGCAAAAGGGGTTCCAACTGACGTACGGAATGAAATCGCTCCCCAAACCTGCCGAGTTGCACACCGCCGGGGAACGGTGGCGACCCCATCGCAGCACGGCTGCCTGGTACTTTTGGCGCGCCTTGGATCAGTAATCAGGGAACTACCTGCACCCGGTAATATTTACCCTGCAAGTTGGGTGTTGCGTCATAATAAAACATCGAGCCACCGTTGCCCGGTAATCGGCCACTGACCGGCACGAAGGGCTGACTAAGATTGGTCGTGGACAACACCTGGTAAAAAATGTTGGAGACGCCCGGCCACACCAAAGTTTGATTCCCATTCTCCAACCCGGTGATGCGCAACACCGAGTTGGAGTCATAGGGATTTGTTCCAGCGATGATCTCCTGAAAATCCGTCATGCCATCAAGGTCGGAATCGCCCGGGCGACAAATCACCACCTCCCGACTATCGGAAAGCACCAGATTGTTGGTGTAAATCACCTGAAGCGAATTTGTGCCCGGCTGCGTAGGAGTCCAAATGTAATAGAGCGTCCGCAAACCAGTGGCGCAACCGGAGGGACGCAGCAAGTAAGCCGTTCGCGGCTGCAATATCCCGTTAATCAAAACACTGAACCGGTCGGTTTCGCTACCCGCCAGACCGCTCGTGAAACAGGCCTGTACCGTCACCGTTCCATTGGTGGTCACAGTCAGGATGGCGCCGGGCGGACCAGGCTGCACCAGGTTCAACACCGACGCCGGGGCCTGGGTTTGGACGGTTCGCACCAGTGTGGTAATCCGGCCGGGCACCAGAAGCGAAGTGTCTTCATACAAGCGCACCGTAATGGTCGCAGAACCACTTGAAGGCACCGAGGGATAATTAAAACGGAACTCTCGCGGTAATTTCGGAAATTGCTGATCCAGCGCCGAATCAGGAGTTACCGCACTGGCACTCACAAAGCGCGGCACACCGTTCGTGAATCCGTTCCCATTGGCCTGCCCAGTAATAGTGTCGTCATTACTGCTGACGGAATCCACGATATTGAATTCCACCCTGGTAACCGTGGCGTCCGCACGGATAACCGCCGTGTAAGTCGACCCGTTCAAGACTTCACCGTCGGCGGTCGGGTAGGCCACGATACCTTCCGGCGGTTGTGCATCGTAATAGAAAGTCTGCGAAAAGGTGTTGTAGACGCTGGCTTTACCGGGCCGGGGCAAGAAGACTCGCGCTCGCGCGATGTGAAAGCCCTCGCTTAAACCCGTTGCCGTCGAATTCGTGTTCAAATCGTTATGCAACCATACTTGGACCGTGCCTGGATTGAAATTCGTGATCACGAACCGGCTCAGCCCATACCCCTTGGACATGGACGCATCCGAAATCACCGGCGCGGAATCGTCAAAAAACGCCAGCTTGTACCGGATTTGGTGTCCGCTGACATTATCGACGGCGGGAATGGTCGCTTTCCACCAGTCGATCGTTGGATCAGTCAGATCATCGCCGGCCCAAGACGCGGGCGCCACGCGGGTGCTACCCCGCCCCACGCCGTAGGCACCCTCCGGATTCGATCCATCCGTCGTGTAGTAAACATAACCGCGGCTGGCCTGAAATTCGTATCCTACCTTGGCCCATAAATCGACCGATTGACCAGCCAGCGGTGACAGCGGCCATCGTTGCGTCGCCGGTCCGTCGATCACATTGACGCCCGCACTCGGCGAATGCCACACCCAGTCCGGAGTGGCGTCCGTCACTCCAACTCCGTTGCCGCCGCCGTTAACAATCTGATCGGTGCCACCGACGGTGTAATAATAAGTTTCGGCGCCGTCCGAGGTCACGTTGTTCCGCAGAACTTCGACCGCCACAAATTTCTCCGGCCCGTATCGCCCGGCAAACGCGGTGGCTTCATAACCGAGAAAGACATCCGTTGCATAGCCTGGCTGATTATCTCTCCGGTCGGAGCCAGCGAGCGGGCCCAGGGCCATTTGACTGTTCACATCCATCCCTCCGTCCAGCTTCAACAAGACGTTCGAAGCCGAAGCATCAGCCGCGATCACCATGTCTAAAATCCCGTTCGTCAACACCGGCACGTCGATGGCATAGCTCAGATTCGAGACGTTTTGGCCACCAATGACCTCGCCGTCCGGTCCCACGCTGCCGCGCATTTTGAAGGGATACAGTGGATTGAAGGCCGGATCACCGTTCACGCCGTCATGTCGAATGACGCGCAACTGCGGCGCCTCGATGCCCTGTTGCAGGAACGTTATCGCCGCGCGTCCCGCCACACGGCTCGCCTCCGGCCATTGATACCCATAGTAAACATAGCCGCCGCTCGGAATCTTGAATTCGATGGCGCCGCCGCCCGGAGCCAGCGATTGACCGCCGACATACACTTTACGATTTACCGGATTGGGGTCGAAGGCGGTCGCCCGTGCTTCGTCCAGATTTTGTGTCGCCTGCCGCACCAGCAGCCGCGCGCAAGCCCGTTCCTTCCCCGGACTGTCAGCCAACTGCACAATCACCGACCCTGGGGGGAAACCGACCACCAAACCCACCCCGCGGGAATTGACGACCGGATAGCAGGTCGTCGGCATGCCATCATCGTTTTGCGCCACGCCGTCATCGAAACTGATGTCGCCCGGATTCCCATAATTGTCGTTCATGGCGAAGAGCAACACTGTGGCGTCGGGGTTCGTATAAGGACTGGAGGCTTCGCGGTAATCGTAGCGCTCGAACGCCACGATATCCGCGTCGCTCCACCGCGAGCGAGTACCACCGCGCGAGAGTTGCTCATGCAACCAGGCGAGATCCGGCATTTTGTTGTCGCCAAACTGGCCCAGAAACGGGGCGTTTGCCGTGCGCGGAAAAGGCTGTTCCCCGGGACCGGCGGTGGCGAAGTTGTAACCCTCGGAATAAATCGAGGGCAAGCCCTCCCGCGCGAAGTTGTAAGCGTGGTGCAGCTCCCGGTGGACGGCATAGCCGTCGTCATGGCTTTGGGCGAACATCACGCTCTGGCTGCCCGTAAACGCGTTGGGATACGGCCGGTAATCCCGCTGGTCCAATCCCGAAAGGGAGGCTCCCGGATTGCCCAGGATATTGTTGAGCTGCTGGTGATACGGCGCGTTCAAGAGTCGCATCCCGCGGTCGAGATACTCCTGAAAGGTCGGCGGCTCCCCTAAATGCTCGCCAAAAAGCATGGCATCATTGCGGGGCGCCTCGGTGTCATAGCAACTGTTGCGGTTGTCATCGGCTTCCTCGTAACCGTTGCCCAGCACATTTGCCCCGTAACCATGCACGTAATCGAACATGGTCTGGATCCCTCCCGTATAACCGTCCGGCGTCGCGCTGGTGGCCCCGAAAAATCCCGAAGGAGTGTGTTTGACCGCATCGAGCCGGAAACCGTCGCACTTGGTTTCATTCAGCAGCCACATCACGGCTCGAATCAGGTAGGCGTTCACGTCCTCAGCCACTGGTTCTCCACTTTGTCCGTTGAATGGGTGCCACGGCCCGCTGATCACCGGCAGTTTCGAGTCCATGTAATATTCCCGATGATTCGGCTGCCGAACATACACCGGCTTGGTGATAGTCCCTCCCTGCACCGCACCATAGTTGAGATTCAACGTCCCCGGCTCGTTCGCCAGATCCAGCAGACCCGACAACGGACGGTTCTGAATCTCCCACAAATTTCCCCAGTCGCTGATGTCCGGCCAATTCACATGGAATCCGCTCGCCAACTTTTGCACGTGAAAATCCTGCGGACACAGCCCCGGGTAGAGATTGGTCGGCGTGGTGGCGTTGTAGCCCGGCACATCAAAGCCGCGGTGGTTCATGATGTTGTCGAAGTAAACGCGCAGACCAAACCGATGCGCGATCTCCACCGCCCGCAACAGTTCCGCTTTCGACCCGTATTTAGTGCGCACAGTGCCGCGCTGGTTCAAATCCCCCAGGTCGAACGGATCGAACACATCGTAGCCAACCGAATAAACACTGCCAGCTTTGCCGGGAGGCGGCAGCCACAGGCTGGTATACCCTGCTTCGGCAATCTCCGGCATCCGGCGTGACAACTCGTCCCAGTTCACATTGAAAAGCTGCAACATGGCTTCCCCTCGGACCATCGGCGACCAACCCGCCAGGATGAAGAGCGCCAACACCAGCGCCGCCCCCCGGGGACAGACGCCCCACCTCCCCTGCTGTGGAAGTTCATTCGTCGTGGGCGACCGAAAGACAACTCGGGAGAGAGTGTTCATAAGACAGCTACAGTGTGAATTATCCAACAAAACCTAGCAGAAGGTGGCCGGGGGTCAAAAAACTTCCTCCTGACAGTCAGTGGACCAGAGGTTACATTTTTATGCATAATTTGTACTTCACAGGCACCCCAACGCAGGGAATAGTAGGCGAAACTGAACTAGAAAATATTATGGGCCTGATGGATTACCTTAAAACCCAACTGCTGGAGATTATCCAGTGGGAGGACGATTCCCGTGACACTTTGTCGTTCCGGTATCCGGACCAGGACAAGGAGATCAAACGCGGCGCCCAACTGATCGTGCGCGAATCCCAGGTGGCGCAGTTTATCTACCTCGGCCAGTTCGGCGACACTTTCGGCCCCGGCAAATGGGCGCTCACCACCGACAATATCCCCATCCTGTCCACGCTCAAAGGCTGGAAATACGGCTTTGAATCGCCGTTCAAAGCGGACATCTATTTCGTGAACACTCGCTTGTTCACGGGCAACAAGTGGGGTACCGCCAACCCGGTGATGATGCGGGACGCGGACTTTGGCATCGTGCGCGCCCGCGCCTATGGAACATTCGATTTCCGGATCGTGGATGTGAAGCTCTTTTTGAGCCAGGTCGCCGGCACTGACCAGCATTTTCGCCTCGATGAATTCGCGGATACCATGCGCTCCCGGATTGTGAGCGTGTTCAGCGATGCGCTGGCTTCCGCGAAAGTGCCGGTGTTGGACGTGGCCTCCCGTTACCAGGAACTGGGCGACGCGCTCCTGCCGCTGATCAATCCAGCCATGACCTCCAAATATGGTTTGGAGATCCCGAGTTTCATCGTCGAGAACGTCTCGCTGCCGCCCGAGGTGGAACAGGCCATCGACAAGCGTTCGAGCATGTCTGCTGTCGGCAATCTCAATGACTACGTGAAATTTCAGATGGCCGAAAGCATGACCAAAGGCGAAGGGGCCGGAGTGGCCGGTGGCGCCGCGCAGTTGGGCGCCGGTTTAGCGCTGGGCCAGCAGTTGGCTGCCTCCCTGGCCGCCGGGCAAACCTCCAACCCCAATCCAACCGCTGCGGCCGCAGCCGCCGCGCCTCAGGCCGGGTTGCCGGAACTACTGAGTCCCCTGGATGCCGCCAAAGCCCTGGGCGTATCGGAAGCCGATGTCCTCTCCGCCCTGAACGAAGGTTCCCTGAAGGGTAAAAAGATCGGCACGACATGGCGCATCACCCGCTCGGCCCTGGATGAGTTCCTAAAGAGCTAACCCGTGCCACGATGCCCGAGGCGATTGCTCAACCGAAATACTCTTGTCCCGCCTGCGGCGCCGAGGCGCGGTGGGAACCCGGCAAGAAAGCGCTCGTCTGCCCGTTCTGCGGGACGACTTCCCCCGCCCAGGCCGAGTTAAGCGCCACCGGCGATACGCTTATTCGCGAACACGACCTGGTGTCGGCGCTGCGAGCAATTCCCGATTCCGACCGCGGTTGGCAGGCAAAGAAGACCAGCGTCCGCTGCCAGAGCTGTCAGGCCATTTCTGTCTTTGACCCGGAACGCGTGGGCCAACGCTGCGACTTTTGCGGCTCCAACGCCCTGGTGCCTTACGAGGAAATCAAGGAGGCGTTCCGCCCGGAAAGCCTCTTGCCGATGAAGTTGACGGAAACCCAGGTCCGGGACTCGGCCCATCGCTGGTATCGCACCCGCTGGTTTGCCCCTAACCGCCTGAAAACCGCCGCCCTCACCGACACCATCAAAGGTCTGTACATTCCTTACTGGACCTTTGACGCCCAGGTGCACGCGGATTGGACCGCCGAAAGCGGCTACTATTATTACGTAACCGAAACCTATCGGGATTCCAATGGCGAGACCAAGACCCGGCAGGTGCAAAAAATCCGTTGGGAATACAGTTCGGGGAACGTGGATCACTTTTTCGATGACGAACTGGTGCCGGCCTCGAAGGGCGTGCAGCCAACTCTGCTGCGAAAAATCGAACCTTTCCCCACGGACAAACTGGTGCCGTACAACGCCGGCTTTCTCTCCGGCTGGGTGGTGGAGCGTTACCAAATTGACCTCCTGACCGCCGCCAAGACCGCCCGCGAAACCATGCAATCCGAAATCGAAAGCATGTGCGCCTCGCGCGTCCCGGGCGACACGCATCGCAACCTGCAGGTGCGGGCGGACTTTTCCGCGCAGACCTTCAAACACATTCTCGTGCCCTTGTGGCTATTGAGCTACACCTACGGTCCCAAATCATTTCAGGTGATCATCAACGGAGTGAGCGGCAAGATCGCCGGTCACTATCCCAAGAGCTGGATCAAAATCACCTTTGCGGTGCTCGGCGTCCTGATCCTGATTCTGGCCGGTGTGTTCCTGGCCCATCACCGTTGAACGGATGCGCCGCTGTCAGAGTTCTTGACGCCTCTCCCCGGTTCGAGTTGCATCTCGCGATGGCGATTGCGGCCAGTGCTGATTTAGCGCGACTCCCCTGCCCTTGTTGCGGCGGGACCGCCTCTTTGCACCACCCGCAAGTGACCGACCCGCTAACCTCTACTGGGTTTTCCATCCTCCGTTGCGACCGCTGCCACTCCGGCCAAACCTATCCGCTGCCGCCTGAATTGGGACCCTTTTACGGCCCTGCTTACCACGGTCAAAGACACGGTGCCACCGCCGATTTTTGCGCCTCACGCCGGTTAAGGATCCTGCGACATTTGTTTCCGGGCCAGGCCTCTGGACGGTTGCTGGATGTGGGCTGCGGCGACGGCACTTTCCTGTTGGCGGCACAACGCGATTCCTGGCAGGTGACCGGCACCGAGTTGAACCCCAGCCTGGCCCGCAGCCACGGCCTGGAAGTGCATGAGAGCCTCCAACAACTTCCTACCGAACCCAGCTTTGACTGCATTACGTTCTGGCACGTGTTGGAACATTTGCGTGATCCCGCCGCGAGTCTGCGCGAGGCCGCCAGCCGGCTGAAACCCTCCGGCTGCCTGGTGGTGGCGGTGCCGGATTACGGCGGCTGGCAGGCGCGCTGCTTCGGCAGGCACTGGTTGCACCTCGATGTCCCAAGGCATATCACCCACCTCACCTCAGCCGGTCTGAACCAATTGTTCCAGGCGTCCGGGTTGGTGCCGTCTCAGCATTGGCACCAGGAGTTCGAATACGATTTGCTGGGCTGGGCTCAAAGCGCGCTCAACGCGCTGATGTCCCCGCCCAATATCTTTTTCCATTGGCTGGCAGGCAAACCCACCGCCGCCAATCGTGCTTTGGTAGCCGCCAATGTGCTGGCTGGTTCCGCGTTGTCACTCGCCGCCGTGTCCCTGGTATGGGCGGGCTCCTTCGCTAAAAAAGGCGGCACCCTCATCGTGGCCGCTCGCCCAGCTCGTTAACCCGGTAAAACCCGCTCCCGAACGCTTTGCCAGGAATTCCTCTGCCTGGGACAGTATTTGTCCAACCGGCCATGCCATACTGGCAGCATGAAGGATAGCTCAGGCAGCCGGATTTTCTTTGCGCCGCCGCCCCCGGTTTCGCCAAAATCCATTGTGCAAGTTCGGTTGTTGTGCGGCCCCGCGGGATCGGGGAAGACCCATCACTGCCTGGAAGCGGTTCGCTCGGAATTAAAGGCCGCTCCGGACGGTCCGCCGCTGATTTGGCTGGTGCCCAAGCAATCCACGTTTCAACTCGAGCGGCTGCTTTTGGAAGATCCGGCAATTACTGGCTACACCCGCCTGCAAATTCTCTCCTTCGAACGTCTCGCTGAACTGGTCCTGCGCCATTTTGAACTACCCTCACCGCGCCTCCTGGATGAAGAGGGACGCTGCATGGTGCTGCGGAGCCTGCTGACCCGCCGCCGTGCCGAGCTGAAACTCTTCCGCGCCAGCGCCCGGCTCAATGGTTTCGCGCGCCAGCTCAGCCTCGCGCTCCATGAAATTCAGAGTGATCAACTCACCCCGGTGATGCTCCGGATCCTGGCCGCCAAATGGTCCGCACTCGAGGGGGTGGGGCCCAAACTCGAGGACCTGTCCCTGCTGCTCGAGGATTACCTGCGGTGGCTGCGCGAACAACAACTGCTGGATTCAGGCTGTCTGCTCACGGCCGCCGCCCAGGCCACCCAAACCTCGACCGGCGATCACCCGCCAATGCTGTGCTCGGCTTTGTGGGTGGACGGTTTCATGGACTGCTCCAGCCAGGAATGGGATTTACTGGCAAGCATCCTGCCGCTCTGCCATACAGCGACGCTCACCTTCTGCCTCACCCCGAGTGGTCGGTCGGATCACCATTGGCTTTCCTCCGATTGGATCGTGCGCCGAAATTTCGAGCGAGCTCGTGACCGAATCCGTCAGTTACCCGGAGTCGAGATGGAGGTGGTGTCCCTGAAGCGCCATGCCGCCGGCCGGTTTTCTAACAGCCCCGTGCTGGCCGCGCTGGAACGAGCCTGGACAGAATCGCCATCCTCCGCCCCGCTCCCGGAGGAGGCTTCCCCGGCCCTATCGTGGTACGAATGTCCAGAACCGGAAGCGGAGGCCATCTGCGCGGCGCGCATCATCTTGCGTCATGTGCGTGGCGGGGGGAGGTTCCGTGAGGTGGCGGTACTGTTACGAAATCTGGCGGATTACCAGCATGCCCTGGTGCGAATCTTTTCTCGTTACGACATCCCCTTCTTCCTCGACCAGCGCGAGGCGGTATCGCACCACCCGCTGGCCGAGCTCACGCGCAACGCGCTCCGCACCGTGGTCAACGATTGGCAGGCGGACGACTGGTTCGCCGCGCTCAAATCCGGATTGGCCTCCGCTCCCGATGATGAGATCGACCGTCTCGAAAACGAAGCCTTGGCTCGCGGTTGGCGTGGCGCGGTCTGGAAGGAGCCCATGGCCATCGAGTCGGATCCAGGACTTACCGACTGGCTGGAGCGGCTCCGCTCCCGGTTGCTGACGCCCTTCGTCGAGTTTGAGCGAAACCTGGGCACGAAAGGTTCAAAACTAACCGGCGAGCGACTGACCGCTGCCATCCGCCGGTTGTGGTCGCAGTTGGAAGTCGAAACCAGGCTTCAGGGTTGGGCCGAGCAAGATCCCGAGGTGCCCGGAGCACGACCGCCCGGAGCCGTGCATGCCACGGTCTGGACCCAGATGAATCAATGGCTGGACACCGTGGATTTGGCCTTCGAGACCGAAGCGCTGACCGTCCGTGAGTGGCTGCCGATCCTCGAGGCTGGGCTCGGCGGCTTGTCAGTGGGTGTCATTCCTCCGGCATTAGACCAGGTGCTGATCGGCTCAGTCGACCGGTCGCGCAGCCTCGAATCACCGCTGGTGCTGTTGCTGGGCATGAACGAAGGAGTCTTCCCCGCTCGACCACAAGCCAGCGCCATCCTGACCGATGCCGACCGCGAATTGCTTGCCGGCCAGAAGCTGCTATCAGGCGGCACCGCCCGCGAACAATTGAGCCGGGAACGACACCTCGCTTACCTCGCGCTGACCCGCGCCCGGCGGTTCCTGGTGCTCACCAGCGCCAGCCACACTGAAGATGGCAAGGCCCTCCATCCTTCGCCCGTGATTTTCCAACTGCAAAAACTGCTCCCCAGCCTGGTTCCCACGCCATTCTCGGGGGCACCGGACCCGGCCACTGCGGAACATCCGTGGGACCTGCTCACCCTCTGGCCCGACCTTGCCATCCCTGGCGCCGAAACGCCGCCAAGTTCCCAAAGCGCTTCGTCCCCCTGGCGGTTGAACTACCAGGAACCCGGCACCAAGGTATCCCTGCCCCAGGATTTGGTCGCGCGGCTTTTCGGCAAGTGCCTCAAGACCTCCGTCAGTCGACTGGAACAATTTGCCAATTGCCCCTTCCGCTTCTTTGTTCACTCCGGCCTTAAGGCCGAAGACCGCGTTTGGTTCGAAACCGATTTCAAAGAACAGGGCAATTTCCAGCACGAGGTGCTGGCCAGGTTCCACGAAGAACTAAAGGCGGAAGGCAAAACCTGGAGCGATCTCACGCCGGAAATGGCGCGGGATCGCATCAAAATCATCGCCGAACGTTTAGCACTCTCCACCGGACAAGGTTTATGGCAGGCGACCGAAGAAAGCCGTTTCCTCAGCGCGGTGCTGACGGCCTCGCTTCAGGATTTCATCAGCACCATCGTGGCCTGGATGCGCGGCCAATACCGTTTTACTCCGGCGGCCGTGGAATTCCCTTTCGGAGAGACGCCCGAGGCGCCCGCGTGGGCTCTGGACTTGGGAGACGGACGCCGCCTGGAATTGCGCGGCCGAATTGATCGCATCGATCTCTATCGCGTCCCGGTAAAAGACGAAGCGTTTTGTGTCGTGGTCGATTACAAGTCCAGCCAGAAAAAGCTCGATCCGATCCAGATGGAAAACGGCTTGCAGCTTCAGTTGCTGGCCTACTTGAACGTGCTGCGGCAATGGCCCGAGGCGCGGCGCCATTTCGGCGTCGAGCGCCTGGTGCCGGCCGGGGTTTTTTATGTAAACCTGCAAGGCAAATTCGACCGTGGCGAAAGCCGCCAGGATACGCTGGCGGATCCCGGTCAGACCCGCCGGATGGCTTATCGTCATACCGGCCGGTTTGATGTCTCCTCGCTGCCCCTGCTCGATAGCCGTCCCAATGTGAAAGCCGGCGATCAATTCAATTACCGCCTGAAGAACGATGGCACGCCGTATTCCAATAGTCGCGAGGCTCTGGCCACTCCCGCGTTTCTCGCGCTGCTCGACCAAACCGAACAGCAGATCCGCAACATGGGCCTGGAGGTCTTCTCCGGCCGGGCGGATGTGGACCCTTTTCGCCACGGCAAACTGACCGCCTGCGAGCACTGCAACTACGTCTCGTTCTGCCGCATTGATCCGTGGACCCATACCTACCGGGCGCTACGCCGTGCCGACACCGCCCCGCAGGCGGAGGAGGACCAACCGTGAGCCTTACCACCGCCCAACACCAGGCCATCACCGCCCAGGGCAATATCCTGCTCACCGCCGGCGCCGGCACCGGCAAAACCCGCACCCTGGTCGAACGGTGCCTCCACTGCCTCACCACCGGGACCGATCCGGCTTCGCTCCAGGAAATCCTGATGGTCACCTTCACCGAAGCCGCCGCCCTCGAAATGCGGCACCGCATTCGCACCCGGCTCGAAACGGAAGCGGCAAATGACCCTGCCAATCCCCGGTGGCAGGAGCAACTGGCCCTCTTCGACACGGCCCA
This sequence comes from Verrucomicrobia subdivision 3 bacterium UBA693, assembly GCA_002298785.1. Classification (GTDB taxonomy): domain Bacteria; phylum Verrucomicrobiota; class Verrucomicrobiia; order Limisphaerales; family UBA8199; genus UBA693. The sequence goes on along the minus strand of DBMR01000052.1, from coordinate 37,102 downwards.
GATTGGCACCCTGCATAGCTTTTGTCTCGAGCTCGTCCGCCAACACTTTCACACCCTATCGTTGGACCCGCAGTTGGCAGTGATGCCGCCGGAGGAGGCGCGCCTCGTCTCGGAGGAAGTCCTCGATCGCCTCCTTGAAATGCATTACACCGGCTCCTCGGCTGAGTCGCAGGCGGTGCGTGAATTGGTGGAATCCCGCGGGCGGAGAGGAGACCAGGCGATTCGCGGCCTGGTGCTCAAACTGCACAGCTTCACCCAGACACTGCCCGACCCGGAAAATTGGCTGTCGGCCCAGCAGTCGGGCGTGGACCAACCCACGCCAAACGACTGGGAAACCTGGCTGAGGCAAGGCTTCGAGTCCTGGCGGCAGCAATGGCTGGAAACACTGAGCTCAAGCGCTCACGATCATCCGGTGGGCCGGAATTGTCTCGAGGCGCTCGCCGGCGTCCAAACGACCAGTACCCGCCAGCAGGTAACCGAGGCTCTAAACGCCCTCATTCAGATTTACCAGAATCCGCCACCGCGCAAAAAGAAGGCTTGGATCGATCCGTTGAGCTCCTTCTTCAAAGACGCCGTCTTCCTGCATTCTCTGACGCGGAACGACGGGGATTCTGATCCGCTGCTCGAGGATTGGAATTGGGTGCGCGGCCGCATGGGCGCCCTGCTCCAACTCACCCGCCAGTTTGCCGAAAAATTTGCCGAAGCCAAACGGGACGCCGGTCTGGTTGATTTCCACGACCTCGAACAGCACGCGCTCACTCTGCTCTGGGACCGACGGCAGGGTCGACCGACCGAGATCGCCTGCCATTGGCGGACCCGCCTGCGGCACATCTTCGTGGATGAATACCAGGATATCAACGCCGCGCAGGATTTGATCCTCACCGCGCTGAGCCGCGATGGATCACAGGCCAACCGTTTCCTGGTCGGGGACGTCAAACAGAGCATTTACCGGTTTCGACTTGCCAACCCGCGCATTTTCCAAGCCTACGAGATCGCCTGGCAACAGGCCGGGAGCCACAGCATTCCCCTGGTTGAGAATTTCCGTTCGCACGAACGGCTCCTGCAATTCGTCAATTCAGTGTTCACCGTCCTCATGCGGCCGGGAATCGGCGGAGTGGCGTACGATCAGCGCGCCCGGCTCGTGTTCGGCGCCCCCGACCAACGGGCCGCTTTGTCGACCCAGGCGAGCTCCGGCCCATGCGTGGAATGGCACCTTCGCCGCCGTCCGCGTAACAGCGAATCCGACGACGCCGCCGAGGACAACATCGAAGAAGATCTGTCGAACCTCGAGGAATCCGCCAAAGAAGCGCGCCTCGTGGGGCTGCGGTTGCGGCAATTGGTGCGCGAGAACTTCCAGATTCAAGAAGTGGAAGGAACCCGACCCGCCACCTGGCGGGACATGGCCGTGCTGCTGCGCTCCCCAAACAAAAAAGCCGAAGTCTACGCGCGCGAATTCTCCCGCCTGGGAATCCCGCTCCTGGTTGAGCGTCCCGGATTCTACCAGGCGCTCGAGGTGCGCGACCTCTTGAATCTGCTGCAAATCTTGGATAATCCGCAGCAGGACGTTCCCTTGTTGGCGGTGCTGCGGTCACCGCTCTGCGGCCTCGAGGTCAGCGAATTGGCCGAGATTCGGCTCGCCGCCAAAGGTCTGTTCTGGATGGCCCTGCTGCGCTGGCGCGACCTGGCCAAATCAGCACCGGCTGCGTCTCCCGCCACCCGCACCAGGGTGACTCAGTTCTTCCAACGGTATTCCCGCTGGCGTCGACTGGCCCGCCAGGGTTCTCTGGCGCGTTGTCTCGAAACCGTGCTGGCCGAAACCCGGTATGATCTCTGGCTGGAGACCCAACCGCGCGGTGCTCAGCGGGCACTCAACGTGAAACGTCTGCTGAGCCTGGCCCGTCGTTTCGGTGAATTCCAACGCCAGGGTCTGTACCGCTTCCTCCGCTTTATCGAAGCCCAGCAGGAAGCCGGCGCCGAACCCGACGCTCCGCCCGCCGCGGAACAGAACGCCGTCCGACTCCTGAGCATTCACCAGAGCAAAGGACTGGAGTTTCCGATTGTCGCGCTCGCGGACCTGGGCAAGCCCTTCAACCTCGGCGATCTTAAGAGCGAGTTTATTCTCGATGATCGTTACGGCCTTTGCCCGCTGGTTTCTCCACCCGGCACCCGTGCGCACTATCCCAGCCTGCCCTATTGGCTGGCTCGCCGACGGCAGCTCGAGGAGTCGCTCGGTGACGAACTGCGCCTGCTCTACGTCGCGTTTACGCGCGCGCGCAATCTGCTGGTCCTGACCGCGACCATTTCTGAAAAGAAAATTCAGCAATGTGAATCGGCCCTGACGGAGATCCCGGAGGCCAGCCTGATCAAGGCGCGCAGTTACTTAGACTGGCTGGCGCTCTGGTTCGCGCGCGAGATCGCCCGCCCGCTCAGTGCCGGCGACCATGAACTGCTGCGCTGGCAACTGCACGAAGATTCCGCCCTCACCCAGATCGGCGCGGAGGCGCCGCCGCCCACTACCATTCCCGAAGCCCCGGCTGCCGTAAAAGCGCCGGATCCTCACGCCCTCGAAAAGAAACTGGCGTGGCGTTATCCCTACCCCGAGGTCACCCGTGAACCGGCCAAAGCCTCCGTGTCTACCCTGCGCCGGCGTGCCGTCGATTCCGATGAGAATCTGGCCAAACCTCTGGGACCCGGTAACCGGCGCTGGCCGGAACTCGAACCCAGAAAACCCGCTGCCGCTTCGGCCCTGGAGATCGGCTCCGCCCTGCATGCGTTCATGCAACATGTGCATCTGCCGCAAGCCACGAGTCTCGCCGCGCTGAAGCAGGAATGCGCCCGCCTAGTGCAGGCCGGACACCTCACCGCCGAGCAAGGATCACTCGTTAATCTGAACCAGGCCTGGCGGTTCTTCGGCTCGGACATCGGCCAATCAATCCGCGCTCAGGCCGGCTGCGTCCGGCGCGAACTGGCGTTCACCTGCCGCGTTTCCCTCGATGAACTCTCCACGTTCCTGGGGCAACCAATCCTCCATCAGACGCCGGATTTCGTGGTGGTTCAGGGTGCCGCCGATCTCGTCGTGCTATTGCCCGACGAAATCTGGCTGTTGGATTTCAAAACCGACCGAATCGAGGCGAGGGATCTCGAACTGCGTTCCGCTCAATATCGGCCGCAATTGGAATTGTACGCCCGGGCGCTCCGTGGCATCTACCGCCGTCCGGTGACTCGTTGCTGGCTCTACTTTCTCACCTTGGGGAAAGACGTAACGATCCCCATCGCGAAATAGCGAGGCCGTCCGGGAGCCAAAAGCTCGGGTGAGGATTCTGGCGATCCGACTAAGCCGTCGGTGCCGTCTCAGGGGCTGCGGGCTCCGTCTCTACCGGCTGCAACTGCACCAGGGCCGGCCGCAAAACTCGTCCCTGCAAAGTGTAACCCGGCGCAACGGTGACCCCAATCGGTCGTCCCAACGCCTGGGCGGGGTCGCCCTCCGCCAACTGATGCCGCTTCGGATCAAACGGTTCCGACGCCGACGCCGCGTAAACCCCCAGGCCCACCCGGCGGGAAACGTCGCGACAGGCATTCTGGAAATTCGTCAGATTCTCGATCAGGTTGGGCTGCCCCGACCGCATCCCGCTTTGATGCAACGCAAAGATGTGGTCCAAAGTATGCACCTGCACTTGCAGCCAATCCCCCTCCGCCCGGCGCAATTTCTCGACTTCCAGCCGCAGCGTGCTTTTCTCAGTGTCGTTGGCGCTCTTCATGAACTCGGCGAAAGCCTTGGCTTCCGAGGTCATGCGGTCGGAGATTTCCTGCGACTGGCGAACGATCTTCTCCGAAGCTTCCTGGACGGCTTGCCACCGCGACGTGGCGGTGGTGATCTGCTCCGCCAGGACCTCCAGATTATTCATCTGGTTTGTCACGGTCTGGAGCTGGTCCGCCTCGGCCAATCGCGACGCCGATTCATATTCCTTCAGAAACGGCAGCAGGCTGAGATAACCTCCCAGCGCCACGGCGGCCACGATCACCACCGCCCGCCACAAGTCCAGCGGCACCGCCCCCTGTCGCACCACCAGGTAGGCACTGCCTAACAGCAACAAGTCGGCGAGAAAAAACGGCCACTTGGCCAGCCTCGGATTCTCTGCATCACGCATCCGACCAGCTTAGAATTAATTCGCCATCTACAGCAAGAACGGGCTGCGCCGAAATCCCGCCTGGAGTGCGCTCCTACCGGAGCTGGAGCAGAAACAACGCCGTGCGATCTCCTCGGTCCGCACCGCTTTTCCACCCGCACCTGCATAAGCCAGCTTGGAAGCCCGCGCTCCGACTCCTCCCCTTCCGCGTAGTCCGTATTCCGTGGTAATTCATTCTCCGCCCCGCCAGCAGGAATTGATCATTTCTGCGGCGATCGACACGCAACCCTTGCGTCGTGTGCCACCAAATCCCCCGCCCCCCGCAGAAGAAGTTTCAGTCGTGGTGGCCCACATGCCTACTACCAACCCACGCACGGTTCCTTCGACTTCGACCAATGCATCTCCCATACCTGCACCCTCTTGGTTTCCGTTTGTTTGTTTTCCTTCCCCCTTGGCAGTCTTGGCTTTGCGTGAGACTAAGCCCGATTTCGCTGGAGCTACTTCGGGACGGGCCTGACCTGCCGGTCCGCGTCAGGCGGCTCCGGCCAGTCCAGCAGCACATCGTTGAGTGTATTTGTTCGGCGCACGTGATGGAACCGGCGGATGCACGTCTAATTTAGCATGCAGTCATCCGTCAGCCCTGGCCGCGAGGCGTTTACAATCATCGAGTTGCTGCTGGCCTTTGCCACCATCGGAATCTTCACGGCCATGCTACTCCCGCCCATCGCCGGAACGAAGGCTCGAACCCGTTCGTTCGGTCAAACGAACCGGTGCCGACAGTTGCCCGACGGGCAGCTATGCTTAAAACGAACGCGGAGTGCGCGTCGTCAGCCATAAAGTCTAGGCGGCCACAGGCCCCTCATTGCACATGCGCTTTCATCTTGGAGCCATCCCTGTCCCGCCAGACTTCGTACCTGACGCCTCGTGGAGATCACTGCGCCAGCCGTCGCCGTGGCTCGAAAAGATTCTCCTGCTGCCTATCGGTGTAGCCGCGGCAGCCATCGTGGCCGCGCTTTGGTTTCTCCTCACACCATTGCGGGACATTTTGCCCACAATGTCCCTGCCGAGCTTTCTTCTCGCGTTTGCGGGCATGGTAGTCGTCCACGAGTCTATCCATACCCTGGTCCACCCGATGGCGGGGCGCTCGCCGCAGTCCATTCTTGGTTATGGGCTGTCCGTGGGCTTCTACGCCCACTATGCCGGCGAGTTGAGCCGGAATCGTTTGGTCGCCATCCTGCTCATGCCTCTGTTCATCATCAGCATCGCTCCGCTTCTGGTGTCGGCTGTCACCCAAGTCTCGTCGGACTGGGTCGCGTTCATTTCTGCCTTCAACGCCTTTTGCGCTTGCGCCGACATCCTGGATGCAGGCCTGGTTCTATTTCAGATTCCAGCGAATCGGATGGTTCGTTGCAAGAGCTTGAAGGTATATTGGAGGGCGTTAGGGCAGCACCAGAACGAATATGGAAACGATAGCCATCTGTCCTCAGCTTAGCCTCAGAGCGCGGGCGGCTTCGGGAATTGCCCTGATTATTGTCCTGCCCTGCCGGAGCTGGAGCGCTCAGCGCGCGCGAGTCAAACTCCAGGCTCGAAAGCAGGCACGGCATCGGCTATTCTGAGATCATGGCCAAAACCCATGGCGACCCGATAAAAAGTCTCTACGTCCACGTGCCCTTCTGCGCGCGGAAATGCTCGTATTGCGCCTTTTATTCGGAGCCCTCCACCGGAGAGGAGATTAATCGTTACGTATCAGCGCTGGTTCGCGAACTGGGATGGGTGGCTCCGGACCTGAAACTCGAATCCGTCTTTTTCGGTGGCGGCACGCCCTCCCTCCTTAACTTGAAGCAATGGACGGACATCCTGGACGCGATGGAGAAGCATCGACTCCTGCCCGCGTCCGAATTCACCGTCGAGTGCAACCCGGCCACGGTCTCCCTGGATAAAGCCCGTTTGCTGCGCGAGCGGGGCGTTAACCGCATCTCCATGGGAGTTCAATCCCTGGACGAACAACTGCTCGACCGCCTGGGCCGGGTCCACAGCCGCGACATGGTGTTCCGATCCTGGGATACCCTGCGCAAAGCCGGGTTCGACAATCTTAACTTGGATTTGATGTTCGCAATCCCCGGTCAGACGCTGGCGATATGGGATGCCACGTTGACGGAGGCGCTGGCGCTGGATAGCGAACACCTTTCCACTTATGAAGTCATTTATGAGGAAGACACCGCTTTGTTTGCCCAGCTCCAGGCGGGTGAGGTGAAGGAGGACGAGGATCTCGCTTGCGCCATGTTCGAGGAATTGGTGCAGCGGGCGGGAGCCGCGGGCTTGGAGCAGTATGAGGTGGCCAATTTCGCGCGCCCGGTTTGGCGCGCCGCCGCGCCGGTCCGTCCACCGCTGCCGGATGTGCCCGCGCACGCCTGCCGCCACAACGTGAATTATTGGCGCGGAGGCTCCTTCCATGGACTGGGCCCCGGCGCCACCGGCTACGTGCGCGGCGTACGCGCCCGTAACTGGGCCAACACCCAGCTTTATTGCGAGCAGATTGAAAAAGGCCGCCGCGCCATCGAAAGTTCCGAATGCCTGTCCCCGCGTGGACGCGCGGGGGAGACCGCCGCTTTTGGGTTGCGCATGGTGGCCGGGTGGCCTTTTGAAACGTTTCTACAGGTGGCGGGCTGCGATCTGCGAACCGAATGGGTTGCGGCCATGGACGAACTGGTTGCCAACGGATGGGGAGAACGCACTCCCGAACGCTTCCGTCTTTCCGCAGAAGGACTCCGGTTTGCCGACTCAGCCGCCCAGCTATTTTTGGGTTCGAAGTAACCGCCCGGGACCGACTATCCTGCCCAGTCGGTGGCGAACCGGCCTGACGCAATCCCGAAGTGGAGTGGCTGCGGTTTAAGGCGAGGTCGGCGCCGGTGCGTCGCCCTTGATTTCTTTCAAGGTTGCGGAAGGTTCCCGCACCGCCACGCTCTGATCCGGGTTCAAGACCGCGCCGTTCGTAGCGACGAAAAGCGGCGGATACAAGACGGACTTGCGAAATTCGATCCGGTAGTACACCGCGCCGGAATTGGTGAACTTGCGGATGTCGTCGATTTGTTCCCCACCGGTCTGGGCTCGAATCGTGTTCTGCACCTCCGGCGGCAGGGTGAGGAAGAGCGCGCCGGAAGAAACCTGCGGGTAGTGATATGTGGACTGATATTCCGACACCTGGTTTTGGGCGCATCCCCCAAACAGGCCGAAGCACAGTGCGGCCGCAAGGCTCATCATGGCGATTCTCAATTTCATAACGGTTGTATCCGGAATCACTCTAACCGCCCGGGCCACGCCCAGCCAGCGAAAATGCTCGCCAGCCTACCACGCAGACTCCTTCACACGGCGATCCCACAAGCTGCCCACTTACGGGCACTTCAAAATTTCCGCGCGGTGCGTGAATGCGAGATTGAAAACCCAAAAAGTTATGGTTGCTTAGTGAGGTGAGTAATTCTTTTGTTACTATGAAATATCGACAAACGCTGGCGGCAATCCTTTGCCTGCTCGCCTTGGCTCTTCTGGTTCAAGGCTGTTCAACGGTACCGGTCACCGGCCGGAAAAGCCTTAACCTCATTTCTTCCGGGCAGGAAATGCAGCTCGGTTTAACCAGCTTTGAACAAATGAAAAAGGACACCCCCATCAGCAAGGACCGGGCGGCCAATGAACAAGTCCAACGGGTGGGCAAACGGATCGCCCAGGTAGCCGCACCGGACATGCCGAATGCCCAATGGGAATTTGTGGTTTTTGAGAGCACCGAAGCCAACGCCTTTTGTCTGCCTGGCGGGAAGGTCGGCGTTTACACTGGGCTGTTGCCCATCGCCCGGACCGATGCCGGCCTGGCCACTGTAATCGGACACGAGGTCGGCCACGCTGTCGCTCATCATGGTGCGGAACGAATGAGCGAAGCCATGGTGATGCAAACGGGCGGCGAGCTCCTGGGAGCGACCCTGTCTTCCTCTGATCCGAAAGTTCAAAGTGCGGCCGCCCTGGCTTACGGCCTGGGCTCCAAGATGGGCCGCGAATTGCCCCATAGCCGTCAACAGGAGTCGGAGGCCGACGAAATCGGCTTAATTTACATGGCGCGGGGCGGCTACGATCCCGCCGAGGCGATTGCCTTCTGGAAGCGGTTTTCTGACTCCAAAGGCACCAGCAAAGCCCCGCCCGGCATCCTCGAACGCTGGCTCAGCACCCACCCGGTTGATGCCGATCGCATCAAGCACCTAGAACAGTTGCAACCACAAGCCCAGGCCGAGTTCAAAAAGAGCCACCCGTAACCGGTCCAGCGTAAGCGGGATTTGATCAGTTGGTTCCGGAGGCTCCCAACAACAGGCTCCCGATTTCCTCGTAAGAACTCACCACGTGATGTGCGTGGACCAGTTCTTCGCGTGGATAGGTGTTGGTGATGGCGATAACCGTCATGCCGGCAGCCAACCCAGCTGCCACACCCGGCTTCGAGTCCTCAATCACCACGCAACCCTCCGCCGCCACGCCCATCCGCCGGGCGGCCAGCAGGAAAATGTCCGGAGCCGGTTTGCCCCGCTTGATATCCGAACCGCTGATCGTCACCGGAAAAAATCGTCCCAGCTCCCGCAGTTCCAGTACCGCCTCTACAATGGGCCGTTCCGACCCCGACGCCAATCCCAGACGGTATCGCCGCGACAATCCCTCGACCAACTCGTATAATCCCGGGAACAGGGGCTGGTCCCGCCGCAGAATCTCCAGCACTTTCGCCCGTTTCCGCGCCAGGAGTTCCTCGAGTGGATGCGGCGGCGTGTGGCGAGCTACAAAGGCCTGCCATAAATCCTGGTCTGTGCGCCCAACGTAATCGGCGAACACCATGCCGTGCGTCTCGCCATAGCCGATTTCCCGGATAACCTCGAAAAACGCCTTCTCATGTCGTGGCTCGCTGTCCACGATCACCCCATCCATGTCGAAAATGACCGCCTGAACCTGCTTCATCGGGCCGCCTCCGACAGCTTGAGGACCCGCTGGAATTGCGCTGGGGTGACTGGCTGCACCGAAAGCCGGGAGTTTTTAACGAGCGCCATTTCCTTGAGCACGGCATCCGCTTTGATCTGCACCAGGGTCACCGGCGATGTCAGGGCCTGCTCTGGCCCAAGGTCCACACTGGACCAGTCGCCCTCGGTCGCCGTCGGGTCGGGATACGCGCTCCGCAGGACTTTGGCCAAACCAACAATCTCTTTGCCCGTTCCACTGTGGTAATAAAACACACGGTCCCCGGTCTTCATCAACCGCAGGTTGTTGCGGGCCTGAAAGTTTCGCACCCCGGTCCAGGCGGTCTTTCCGTCCGCCACAAATTTGGCCCACGCGTAAGCTTCCGGCTCCTGTTTCACCAGCCAATATTGCATGGCGGCATTTTTAACTGGATGCAGGGTCGAGTCACGCGCGAAACCAACCGTTTTTGCCTGTTCTCCCCGAGTTTCCCCGCGTAATTTGACAGCATGGGTTTGGCTGAGAACTTAAATTCCATTCAGGAACGCATTCGCGCCGCCGCCACGCGCGCCGGGCGCGATCCTGCTTCCGTCATGCTGCTGGCAGTTTCCAAGACACATACACCGGATACCGTGGCCGAAGCTGCCCGCCTGGGTCTCTCGGTTTTCGGCGAGAGCAAGGTGCAGGAAGCCAAAGCCAAAATTCCCCTCTGCCCAGGAAAACTCCGATGGCACATGATCGGCCATCTGCAATCCAACAAATGCCGGGATGCCGTGCGGCTGTTTCAAATGATCGAAAGCGTAGACAGTCTAGCCCTGGCGGAGGAACTCAACCAGCGCGCCGACCAGGCCGCGCGAACGCTGCCCATTCTGCTCGAGGTAAACATGGTGGGCGAAGCCAGCAAGTTCGGCTACAAACCAGCCCAGTTGCTGGAGGAGTTTAAAGCGATCAATGAGCTGCCCCGCCTGGAAATCCATGGTCTCATGACCATCCCACCATGGACCCCAACACCGGAAAAGGTGCGACCGGTTTTCGCCCAACTGCGAACTCTGAAACAGGAGTGCGAACAACTGCTTGGGGCGCCCCTGCCCCATATCAGCATGGGGATGAGTGGTGATTTTGAAGTGGCGATTGAGGAAGGGGCGACCATAGTCCGGATCGGGACCGCCCTCTTTGGAGAACGCCCCAAAGCCCGCTGAGCCGAAGCATCCACGGATTTAGAACGGTGCGGCGAAAGTATCTGTAAAAAAGGAGGCGTGAATCTGGGCGCTCCATTTCGGCTGATGCTCCCCCCAAGTCGTCGGTTGGCGACTTCCCTTATCCCGTTAGAACCTCCCCATTTCGCATCCCCCAGGCCGCCTTTAAACGCCCAGATTCACAAGCCCATACTGGGGGAAACTGGTCGGGCTGCCTATCCCCAAAAACAGGTAGAAAAACGAAATAAATGCTGGATTTGCGCCCAGCACTACCTGAAATCAGGTAGCGGAAAGCTGATTTTTGAGCTGCACCCCGACAGCACCGTAAGGAGTTCACCCGACAAATCCCGCGCGCCACCACCGTTAGAAGCGGTCACACCCGCTGCGCTCTGATACGCCATGCAAGACCTGCCCACGGACCGTGAGCCTCCGGTTTCCCGGTCATCCCTCGCCATAAATCGCCGCGCTTTCTGCTTTCCAAGCACGGCGCGTTGGCTTTTCATTCGGCCTGACATTTTGGATTAATCTATGAAAATTGTATTGGCATACTCAGGCGGCCTGGACACTTCAGTGCTGCTTTCCTGGATCAAGGAAAACTATAACGCGGAGATGATTGCCTTCTGCGCCAACATTGGGCAGGAGGAAGAGCTAAAGGGGCTGGAAGCCAAGGCTAAAAAAACCGGGGCGTCCAGCATTTACATTACCGATCTGCAAGAGGAGTTTGCCCGCGATTTCATTTTCCCGATGATCCAGGCCTCGGCCGTTTACGAGAGCCAGTATTACCTGGGAACCAGCATCGCACGGCCGCTCATCGCCAAAGGCATGATCGACGTGGCCCGAAAAGAGAAGGCGGATGCCCTGGCACACGGCGCGACCGGCAAAGGAAACGACCAGGTGCGGTTCGAACTCACCGCCGCCGCTCTCGCTCCGCAACTCCAGGTAATCGCCCCGTGGCGCGAAGCCCGGTTCCGGGACCAATTTCCCGGCCGCGCGGAAATGATCGCTTATTGCGAAGAGAAACGGATCCCGGTGCAGGCCTCTGCCAAGAAGCCGTTCTCCATGGATCGCAACCTCCTCCACATCTCCTATGAAGCGGGCATTCTCGAGGATCCGTGGTTTGATGCCGGCGCTCTGAAGTATCGCGACTTTTTCAATACGCTCTCCGTCTTTCCAGAGGACGCGCCCGACAAGCCGGAATACGTGACCCTGGATTTCAAGAAGGGCGACTGCGTCGCTGTGAACGGCAAGGCCCTTGATCCGTTGGGGGTCATGAAAACATTGAACAAGATCGGCGGCAAACATGGCGTGGGCCGCGTGGACATGGTCGAGAATCGCTACGTGGGCATGAAATCCCGCGGCGTTTACGAAACTCCTGGCGGAGCCATCCTGCACTTCGCGCATCGACAGATGGAAACGCTGACGATGGACCGCGAAGTGATGCACCTGCGCGACAGCCTGGTCCCGCGTTACGCGGAGCTGGTCTATTACGGGTATTGGTTTTCTCCCGAGCGGCTGGCGCTGCAGGCTTTCGTGACCGAGAGCCAGAAGAACGTCACCGGCACCGTGCGCGTGAAATTGTACAAAGGCAACATAATGGTCGCGGGCCGCAAATCGCCGGTCAGCCTATATAATCCTGCGATCGCCACGATGGAAGCGGATCCCACCAAAGCCTACAACCAGGACGACGCGACCGGTTTCATTCGCTTGAATGCGTTGCGACTGAAGGTGGCATCGCAAGTGCAGAAGAAGAAATAGGCCCTTCTCCCGAATCGCGGAGGATTCCCACGGAAGCGCGTCCGCAATTGAACTTCGGCGCGCCGAACCGCCTCGGGCGGCGGCGCGCCAACGCTTAACGAGACTTGAGGGATTATCAGTTTTGGCTTTTTGCGGCCGCCCACTTTTTGTAGGTTACCCTCATGGAACTTTTTCATCGAATTTTGAAGCTGGCGGTGGATGGCGGTGCGTCGGACGTGCATATCAAAATTGGCACTCCGGTGATTTTCCGGATCAATCGCCAATTGATCGCCATTGAATGCCCTACCCCGGCGGAGGAATGGTTGAACAAGGTGGTGGACACTGTCGCGCCGGCGCATTTGAAGCGCCGTCTCGAGCAGGAACGCGAGGTGGACTTCTCGTATTTTCTCCCGGGCATCGGCCGATTCCGTACGAATTTGTTTCAGCAACGGGGCCAGTGGTGCCTCGCGATGCGCTATGTGAAGACGAACGTGCCCAGCTTCGAAGACCTGGGATTGCTGTCCCAGATCAAAAAGATCGCGGAATCACCCCGCGGCATCGTGTTGCTGGCCGGATCTACAGGTTGCGGCAAATCCACCACGCTGGCGGCGATGATCGAGCACATCAACGCCAACTTCAAAAAGCACCTCATCACGATGGAGGACCCGATCGAATACGTGTTCGAGGACAACCAGTGTGTCATCGAGCAACGCGAAGTGGGTCTCGACACCCTGTCCTTCCACCATGCGTTGAAGCATGTGCTGCGGCAGGATCCCGATATCATCATGATCGGTGAAATGCGTGACTCCATCAGCTTCACCGCCGCGATGAGCGCCGCTGACACGGGGCACCTTGTGCTCTCCACGCTCCACACCACCAACGCCGCTCAATCCGTCAGCCGCATTCTGGATTTCTTTAAGGCCGATGAGCGGGAACAAATTCGACGTCAGCTCGCCGGCACCCTGCAGGCAGTGGTTTGCCAGCGCATGGTCACCACGCTCGCCGGGCCCATGACCCCAGCGTTGGAGATCATGATCAACACGCCCACCGTCAAGAAGCTCATCGAGGAAAACCGCCTGGACAAACTGCCCGCGGCCATCGAAACCGGCATGGACGACGGCATGCTGAATTTCAACCAGGCTTTGTTCAATCTGGTAAAAGAGAACAAGGTCTCCGAGAAGGAAGCCCTGAGCAAAGCGAGCAACCCGCAAGCGCTCGAGATGAATTTCAAGGGAATCTTCCTCGACGAAGGTCGCCGCATCTTGCAGTAAGGACAAATCGGCACTCTACAGCGCAAGCTGCGGATTGGAGGTCGCCCGGGAACCCCCTGGCGACCGAAGCTCGGTTTACCGCGGCTTTACGTACAGCTCGTTGGTATCCAGGTGCTGCAGGATCAGATCGATGGTCCGGTCAATGCCGCCCAGGTTTTCGCGCACCACTGCCTTCGCGTTGGCGCCCAACTCCTTCCGCCGCGCCTCGTCTCCCAATAACTCTCCCGCCACCCGCTCCAGCTCCGCCGCATCTTTGACTTGAACCGCACCCTTGCGTTGCACGAATTTCTCCACGATCTTCGCAAAGTTCTGCATGTTGGGACCGAAAATCATCGCACGCCCGACCGCCCCGGGTTCGATGGGGTTTTGCCCGCCTTCCGCAGTCAGGCTCTTGCCGACAAAGACCACCGTGGCGTGCTCGTAAAAGAACTGCAGCTCGCCAGTCGTATTGACCAACAGGCAATCGAGCTGCCGCTCGCCGAATTTGGAGCTGACACTGAGTTTGTTGCGGTAAGCAAACCGGATTCCCTCCGCCTCGAGATCCCGTCCTACCTCGGCGCTCCGCTCGAAATGCCGGGGCACCACCACCAGGAAGAGATCGGGATATTTAGTTCGCAGTTTTTTGAACACCCGCGCCAGGATGGCTTCCTCGCCAGCATGCGTGCTGCCACCGAGCAGGACCGGGGCGCCTTTCGGCACGCCCAGTTGCCGGAACATCCGCTGCACATCCAACACCCGGCGTTCTTCGATCTTTGCGGCATCGAATTTTAAACTGCCCACGTTGTGGATGGCCTCGGGGCGTACACCCACCTTGCGCAGTCGCTCCGCGTCCGCATCGCTTTGCACCCCCACACCTGCAAACGCCCGGAAAATCGGGCGAAAGATGAAACTGAACAGGCGGTACCCCCGGAAGGACTTGTCGGAGAGACGCGCGTTGGCCAGGAACACGGGAATCTCCATCTTGCGCGCTTGCCACAGGAAATTGGGCCAAATCTCGGCTTCGACCAGCACAATGGCTTGCGGCCTGACCGTGTTTAAAGCCCGCGAGACGAATGCGCGCAGGTCCAACGGATAGTAGATTCGGCTGATATGCGGCGGGAGTTTGCGATGCAACTCGCCCATCCCCGTGCTGGTGGTCGTCGAGACGACAATCTTCAGGTTGGGCGCGCGGCGCTCGAGGGCCCGGATGAGCTGGGTGCAGATATTGACTTCGCCCACGCTGACGGCATGCATCCACAGCGTATGCCGATTGGTGATCGCCTGCTTGAATTTGGCGTCATACTTGGCGAAGCGCTGCCCGAAACCCGCGCGCCAATTCCCTCGCCGCCGCATTCGCCAAAAATAATACGGCGATGAAATGACGAAAGAGATGAAAAAAAGGATGTTATAAAGTATTCGCACTCCAGCTAAAACCACGCCGCATTATGGGGTGGAATGCCGTGGTAGCGCAAAGCAATTTTACAGAGGAACAGCCGGGATGCGGGGTCTGCGCGCGCAAATTGTTCACGCACGGACCCGGCACCCCGGCTGCTCACCCCGGCGGGAGCCATCACAGCTAGGCTTCATACGGCCAGCAGCTCCCGGCTGCGCTGCCGCACCTGTTCCTGGCGTTCCTCCCGGAACAGGGCGGTTTCGTACATTTCGTCAAACAGCGCCGGAAACACGAGCAACGGGAAGGGCGTTACCCACGCCAGTGCCGCCGCTTCGTTGGCCGCGCGCCGCACCAACCCTGATGCCGCAACCTCATGCGGCTCGCGCAGTTTCTCGGCCACCAGTTCCGAACGCAACCCTTCGAACCGGTCCTGCTGCATGGCTCGAAACGGAGCCAACGGTGCCGGTTGCACATCAAAGCGGGTCTCCGGCCCAAACCGCGCTCTCACTTTCACTTTATTCGCACTCATACTTTATTGTTTTACTGACAATTACCGACCACCCCTTCCCCACCCCACCAACAAAAAACCCGCGATGTTGATCATCGCGGGTTTTGGCAAAATCTTTTGGTCCGGTCAGAACCAACCTCCCGCGAAAGGATCAATGCACGTGGAACGGGACATTTGCCGCCCGACCAGCCACGCCTGATAGTGTTGTTTAGTGTGATATTTCACTTTGACGCACTACTTGTATCACACCCACCTGGGTTTGTCAAAGCCGGTGCTAACCCACAATTCCGTGCCACTCGTCACTGGAAACGAGCTACTCGTCACAAAACCAACGCAAAATCCAGTATTTGCATTAAGAACACAGGGTAGAACGAAGCACATACACATTATGAATCGACTGCCTGGATATGATCAAAGCACCCGAAAGCTGGAATTCACGGCCTTCCTGAGTCTGGGAGCGCTGGCGGTGGCGCTGATTAGTTACACGATGCTGGATTCGCTTAAGTTCGCCAATGCCCGGGATGAAGTCATGGCGGCGCTGGAGAAGCCCGTCCGAAGTGAGGCCGGCATGCTCGCCAGCCACACGAACAATTCGTCGGCGCGGAAATCCTCTTCTGGCGTGAAACAACCGCTGGGTGGCCCTGCCGCCAATACCAAGGTGATGGCGCCACAAAGTTGAGCCGGCCCCGCTGATGGTCGCGCCTGCTCGCCCGGCGCCGGTTTCCCGCCGCCGCGCCTGCCGTCGGCGCAGATCGACATTCCGTTGAATTTGGGGTATGAAGTGGTAGATGCTTAATCGGCCAGGAAAACGCTGGTTGTGGGTGGGGATCATCGCAACGCTATGGACCTTCATGGCGTTGCTCTCTGCTGTTAGCGCCTACATTTCCCAGGCCGTTTTCAACCAACCCATTAGCTGGGGGACCGCCTTCAGTCGTTCCTTCAAGGACTGGTACACGTACGGACTGCTCTCGCTGGGAATCCTGTGGTTCTGCGAGCGCAACCGCTTCGATGGCGCCCGCGTCTGGCGCTGGGTCGGGAGGCACCTGCTGGCCGCACTGGTCTTTTCCGCCGGCTATGTCACCACCCTGTCCTGGCTGCTCTCGGGCGAGATTTCAGTGCAGACCGGGGAAATACTGACGTTCTCGTTTCTGCTCAAGAAGATGGGGCTGCACTACCTGGCCCTGAACCTGATGATGTACTGGCTGGTGGTACTCGGACATCTTGGGTGGCACTACTACACCCGCTACCGCGAGCGGGAAGTGGCGGCCGCTCAACTCCAGAAAGAGCTGGTGGAGGCCCGGTTGCAGACCTTGCGGATGCAGCTCAATCCCCATTTCTTGTTTAACGCTCTACATGCGGTTTCCGCACTGATTCACGAAAACCCAGACCTCGCCGATCGCGTGCTGGCCCGACTGAGCG
Source organism: Verrucomicrobia subdivision 3 bacterium UBA693 (assembly GCA_002298785.1). Lineage (GTDB taxonomy): Bacteria > Verrucomicrobiota > Verrucomicrobiia > Limisphaerales > UBA8199 > UBA693. The sequence continues at coordinate 20,498 of DBMR01000052.1, read as the reverse complement.
ACATGCTGCGCCTGAGCCTGGACCAATCCAAACCCCAGGAAGTTAGCCTGCTCGAGGAACTTTCGTTTCTGGAACGTTACCTGGAAATTGAACAGACCCGGTTTGCCGACCGCCTCCAGGTGCAGCAGCAGTTGGAACCCGGCGTCGAACGGGCGCTGGTGCCCTACCTGATTCTGCAGCCGCTGGTGGAAAACGCTATTCGCCACGGAATCGAGCCCTCGCCGGAGCCCGGACTGCTCCGGATCCGGGTCGCCCGGAAAGCCGATGAGCTCGAATTGCGGGTAAGTGACAATGGCATGGGCTTGGGCGGCTCTGACAAGACCCCGGCGCGGGAAGGCATCGGCCTGTCCAATACCCGTTCTCGCCTTAAACACCTCTACGGTGAGGCCTTCCGCATGGACGTCCGCGAAGGCTTGTCACGAGGTGTCGAAGCGGTAATTGGCATTCCCTTTCACGAACAACCGTTAGCCCACTGATTCTTCAATTCCATGGCGATACCGGCGAGCATTCGATCTTTGATCGTGGATGACGAACCCCACGCCCGCAGCCGGCTGCACCAGTTGCTCAAACAGGAGCACGATTTTCAGGTGATCGGCGAGTGCACCAATGGCGAACAGGCGGTCGAGTGCATTATCCGCGACAAGCCGGACCTGGTCTTCCTGGACATGCAAATGCCCAAGCTCAACGGGCTCGAAGTCTGCGCCCGGGTGCTCGCGGCGGAAATACCGCCCCCGCTGGTCGTTTTTGTGACGGCTTACGACGAATACGCCCTCAAGGCCTTCGAGGTCCACGCGGTCGATTACCTGCTAAAACCATTCGACCTTCAACGATTCAAAAAGACGCTGGCCCACGTCCAGGAAACCTTGCGGCGCTCCCAACCAGGGGCAGCCGTTTCCCCCCTGCCCAAGTTGCTGGAGACCCTCCGACCGGAAACCCGAAAACTCGAACGCCTGGTGTTCAAGCAAAGCGGTAAAATCATCCTGGTGCGAACGGAAACGATTGATTGGCTGGAGGCCGATGGCAACTACGTGCGTATCCATGCGCAAGGAGAGGCACACTACGTACGCGAGACCCTGGCCGGGCTCGAAGCACAATTAGCCCCGCAACAGTTCGCCCGGATCAGCCGCTCGACCCTGGTGAACCTGGAGAAGATCAAGGAACTGCAGCCGATGTTCTACGGCGATTACGCCGTGATGCTGCACAATGGCTCGAAACTCACCCTCAGCCGCCATTATCGCACTCGGCTGGATTTTCTCCTCGGCGGTCCGGAAAAGTAACGGCTCTTACTTCGCCGCCGCTCCCGCAATACTCAGCGCCAACTCGATTTGATCGGCAACTTTTTCCTCCATCTGGCCGGAATTAATGCCGAAATCGCTGCGCTTGATCGAAAAATTGGATCGAATCACCAACAAGTCGCCCTTCATATTGGGCACACGCTGGCCGAGCTTGTCTTTCAGGTAAGTGAACTTCACCGGAACGGTGAGCTCCTTGCTTATGCCTTTCAGCGTAAACCTGCCCTGGATATCGGCCGTAACGATATCCCCGCTCTTCTTGACGTTCTTTACCTCCTTCGCCTCAAAGGTGATCTCTGGGAACTTGGCCACTTCCAGCCATTTCGGCCCTTCGAGATGCTGTTGCATCATGGGATTGCCCACGTGCAAAGAGGCGCTGGCAATCACGATCTTCCCCGTGGTGGCTTCCGGCTTTTCCGGGTCATACACGACCGAACCCGACACCCCCGAAGCGCTGCCACGAATGGCTTCCAAAGGGGCGTCGAGGGTAAAGGTAGCGTTGTTCACGCCCTTGGGATCTTTAAAGTCGAAGGTGGCTCCGAGCGAAGGCATTACGGTCACACAAAGACCAACCGTAGCGATGATTTGGGACAGTTTGAGTGTCATGTGGAATACAGTTGAAGTTACGATGTTCGATTTAAGATGGGCGGGAAGGCCGGCGGCTCAGCATCGAAATCGCACCCAGCACGAACCCAACGGCCAGCGCCCCCGCGAGGAAATCCACGCCCGGCACAAATTTCTTCTCGTACGTGATGCCTTCGATGCCCGTGACGGGGTCCAGCGTCCGGACCGCCTCGCTAGTGCGCGTCCAGCCCGGATGCGCGCCTGTGGCGACCCAAAACACCAAAGCCGCGGTTATCAGGCCCGCAGCGACCCATTGCAGCCAATTCCTGCTCAGCATACTTGCGGATAATACATAGCATTAAAACCGCAGGTCGCAAATCAGGCCGGCCGGCCCACCCGTCGGAATACTGGATTTCAGCTCCCGGGAGTCGGTTCGTCGGTGGCCGTTTCGCCGGGAGTTGCCTCGCCGGAGTTCTCTTCTTCCGGTTCAGCGATGACCGAGGCGATCGCCTGGAGTTTATCGGGGCCCTCCAGGTCGATGAGCTTGACACCAGTGGCGTTGCGCCCGGTTTCGCGAATATCCTTCACAAACGTGCGCACCATCTGTCCGCCGGTGGTGATCAGCATGATCTGGTCTTCATCACGCACGGTCAACGCGCCGACCAGCGCGCCGGTCTTTTCGTTGGCCTTCATGGTGATGATTCCTTTGCCCCCCCGCGTCTGCAGGCGGTAAACCGATTCTTCGGTGCCGTCCTCCAGCACGGTGTCAAACGGAGTGCGCTTGCCAATCCCATTTTCAGCGGCGACGAGTAGGGTCGCGTCTTTCTGTACTATGGCCAGTGCAACCACCGCGTCGTCAGACTCCAATGATATTCCACGCACGCCCGCCGCCTGGCGGCCCATGGAACGCACATCCTTCTCGCAGAAGCGAATGCTCATTCCACCCCGGGTGATGAGGACCATCTGATCGTCGCCCGAGGAGTGCTTCACCCCAATCAACCGGTCGCCCTCATCGATATTGATGGCGATCAGCCCGCCTTTGTGAATATTGCCAAAGTCGGCCAGCGGAGTCTTTTTTACCGTCCCTTGCTCCGTGGCAAAGAACAGGAACCCGGGCTGATCCCAGGTCTGATCCTCGCGGTTGGGCCCGGTTCTGGAATCAATCCGAATGAAGGCGGCGATCGTCTCGCCCTCCTTCAACTGCAGGAGGTTGGCAATGCTGCGCCCTTTCGAAGCGCGAGCCATGTCCGGGATCTCATAAACCCGCTCGGCATAAGCCCGGCCGGTGTTTGTGAAAAACATGAGGTAGTCATGCGTGCCGGCCGTAAACAGGTGTTCAATGAAATCCTGGTCCTCGGCCCCAGCCCCCTCGCGCGTAACCATCCCGATCACGCCCTTGCCGCCGCGTTTCTGCGCCCGGTATTCACTCACATTCGTGCGCTTGATCAACCCAGCGTGGGTGAGCGTGATGATCACTCCCTCGTTCGCAATGAGATCTTCTAGCGCAATCTCGCCTTCATCCGGCTTCAACTCCGTGAGCCGCGGCGTCGCATACTTCTCCTTGATGACGAGCAGTTCCGCCTTGATGATAGCCAGCACCCGCTCCTCGCGCGCCAGAATATCCATCAGGTCGGTGATCTTCTCGAGCAACTGGTGGTACTCGGCCCGGACCTTGTCGATTTCCAAACCGGTCAACTGATACAAGCGCAACTCGAGAATCGCGTTGGCTTGCGCCTCACTGAAGCAATAACGCCCGCCGGTCAGGCGCGCCTCGCTCCGGATCATAATCCCGAGTTGCTCGACCTGGGCTCGAGCGAACTCAAAAGCCAACAGTTTGATGCGGGCCTCATCCCGGTTGGCCGAACTGCGAATGATGCGAATGAACTCATCCAGGTTGGAGAGGGCGATCAGGTAGCCTTCCAGCGTCTCGGCGCGCTCCTCCGCTTTGCGCAGTTCATACCGCGTCCGGCGGATGATGACCTCGCGGCGGTGCTCAATGTAACAATTGATCAGGGCGCGCAGCCCCAGTGTTTTCGGACGCCCATGGTCGATAGCCAAGGCGTTCACGGCAAAGCTGCTCTCGAGCGCCGTAAATTTGTAGAGGTTGTTGATGACCACCTTCGGCAACGCGTCTCGCTTGATCTCGATCACCACGCGCGTGTTGGCATCAGACTCATCCCGCACCCCGGTGATGTCGGTCAGAATCTTCTCGTTCACCAGGTCGGCGATCCGCTCGACCAGGACGGCCCGATTTACGTTGTATGGAATCTCGCGAATGATGATTTGCTCGCGTCCGTTCTTCACCTCTTCGACCTCGATCTTGCCACGAATCTTCAGGCTCCCCCTGCCGGTCTCGAAATAGTTGCGAATGCCCTCCAATCCGCACAGGGTGCAGCCGGTGGGAAAATCCGGCCCCTTGATGTGCTTCATCAACTCCCGGAGGCTGATGTTCGGATTGTCGATTTGCGCGCAAATACCGTCAATAATTTCCCCGAGGTTATGGGGCGGGATATTCGTGGCCATGCCCACGGCAATGCCGGTGCCACCGTTGACGAGGAGGTTCGGAAACGCGGCCGGAAACACGGTGGGCTCCGTTAACCGCTCGTCGTAGTTGGGGACGAAATCGACGGTGTCCTTGTCCATGTCCTGCATCAACGTCCCGCCGAGGTGGGTCAGGCGGGCTTCCGTATAACGCATGGCGGCCGGCGGATCACCTTCAACGGACCCGAAATTCCCCTGCGGATCCACAAGGCGCTCACGCATGGCCCATGGTTGCGCCATGTGCACCAGCGTCGGATAGATCACCGCCTCGCCGTGGGGATGGTAATTGCCTGAAGTATCGCCGCAAATCTTGGCACATTTCATGTGCTTCTTCGGCGCATACAGCCCCAACTCGTGCATCGCGTAGAGGATCCGGCGCTGGGACGGCTTCAATCCGTCCCGCACATCCGGCAAGGCCCGGGAAATGATCACCGACATCGAATAGTCGAGGAAGGAATTCTTGATTTCCTCGGCCACATTGATTTTGGCGATCTTCTCGTTGGCGGCAAATTGAGGCGTGATATTTGCCCCCTGGTCGTTGGTGGAATCCGATTCAGCCATAGTAGTCAGTCAGGTCAAATTTTATGAGCACGCGTTCAGCGCGGGAGGCCGGTGCAGCCGGCGGGGTCCGTCTTCACTCCACTCGCGATTTCTTGCTTCAAAGCCATGCGGCGATCACACGTCGAGATTGCGGACATTGAGCGCGTTATCCTCGATGAACTGCCGCCGCGGTTCCACTTCTTCACCCATGAGCTTGGTGAACATCTCTTCGGCTTCCACCGCGTCCGTCACATCGACCCGCAGAAGTTTGCGCCGAATAGGGTTCATGGTGGTGTCGAAAAGTTCTTCCGGGTTCATTTCGCCCAACCCCTTGAACCGCTTGATCTGCAAACCGCGCCGTCCCACTTCCTTGATGCTGGAAAGAATTTCTGGAATCGAGAACAGGGGCTTGACCTGCTGCCGTTCGCCTTCCCCCTCCACCAACTCGAACAAGGGGTTGTCTTGGGCGGAATAGTGATCCACGCTGAAGCCTTTTACCGCCAGCTTTTCGAGCAACTCTTTGATGGCGTGGCTTTCGTAAAGCTCCTCGTGCCGCGCCCGCCGCGCCGGTCCCGCTTTGCCTCGCTCGAGCAGGCTGGTGTCGCTTTCCTCTTCGCCGGACAACCCGAGGTTCAAATCCGGATTGTCCCCGCCGAATCGCGCCAGGTCTTCGTTGCTCGAAAAATAATGGACTGATTCATCATTGCCGGAGCGCACCTTGATCAGGTGCTGGGGTAATTCCTGAGTATGCGGATCACGACGCTCCAGGTACGCCGCGAAATCTCCGCCTTTGCGCCGCAGCCCATTGGCATATTTGTCCAGGGACTCCAGCAACGCCAGGATTTCATTCAACTGGTTTTGCGAAAGCTCCACGGCATCCCGGATCTTCCGCAAGCGGACCTCCTCCGTGCCCAGTTGAATCAGGATGCGGTTGAGCTGCGCGTCGTCATCCACATACTCGACCCGCTTTTTGCGGGCGATTTGATAGAGTGGCGGTTGGGCGATATAGACGTATCCGCGTCGCACCAGTTCCGGCATCTGCCGGTAAAAGAACGTGAGCAGCAAAGTCCGAATATGCGACCCGTCCACATCGGCATCGGTCATGATGATGATTTTGTGGTAGCGCAGCTTCTCCAGGTTGAAAGCACCTTCGGTATCCCCATCACCAATGCCGGTGCCCACGGCGGTGATCATGGTCCGGATTTCGGTATTCTGCAGCACCTTATCCAGCCGCGCTTTCTCGACATTAATCAGCTTGCCGCGGATCGGCAAAATGGCTTGAAACTTACGATCGCGCCCCTGCTTGGCGGAGCCACCGGCGGAGTCACCCTCGACGATGTAAAGTTCGGTGTTGGCCGGGTCGCGGTCCGAGCAATCGGCCAGTTTCCCGGGCAAGCCACCACCAGTGAGGGCTCCTTTACGAACGGTTTCCCGGGCTTTGCGCGCGGCTTCCCGCGCCCGCGCGGCCAGCAACGACTTCTCGATAACCTTCTTCGCAATCGCCGGGTTGGCGTCGAAATGCGTCATCAAACCGTCGTAAACAATCGAGGACACTACGCCGTCGATTTCGGTGTTCACCAATTTGACCTTGGTCTGGGATTCAAACCGCGGGTTCGGCAACTTGACGCTCAGCACGCACACCAACCCTTCCCGCACATCGTCGCCAGAGATGGCAGGGTCCTTCTCTTTGAGCAATTCGTTTTGACGGGCGTACTGGTTGACCGCGCGGGTCAGGGCGGACCTAAATCCGGTCAAATGCGTCCCGCCATCCGGATTGGGAATCGAGTTGGCAAAGCACAGGATTTGGTCATTGTAGCTGTCGTTGTATTGCATCACACAATCGACAAATACCTCCTCCTTTTGCCGGCTCAAAACGATCGGCTTGGGATGCACCACCTGCTTATTGCGGCCCAATTGCCGGACAAACTCCTCGATACCGTCCTTGTATAAAAACGCTTCGCTCTTCTCGTTGCGTTCGTCAGCCAAAGCGATCTCCACCCCGGGATTCAAAAAGGCCAGTTCCCGTAGGCGATTGGCTAACACCTCGAACTTGAACTCCGTGGTGATGGTGAAAATAGTCGGATCCGGCTTGAACGTGATGAGCGTGCCGGTGCCTTTCGATTTGCCAATGACCTTAAGCTTCTCGGTGGTGACGCCCCGGGCAAATTGCATCGAGTAAACTTTGCCCTCCCGGGAAACCTCAACCTTAAACCAGTCGGAGAGAGCGTTGACGCATTTGGCGCCGACGCCGTGCAAGCCGCCGGAATATTTGTAGGCGCCCTGTCCAAATTTGCCGCCCGCATGAAGATTGGTCAGCACCAACTCGACCGCGGGCATGTTCCACTTGGGATGCATGTCCACGGGGATGCCACGTCCGTTATCGCGAATGGAAACAGACCCATCGACATGAACCGTGACTTCGATCCGGCTACAAAAGCCCGCCAGGTGCTCGTCGATGGAATTATCCAACACCTCAAAAACACAGTGGTGCAATCCGCGTTCATCCGGGTCACCAATATACATCCCGGGACGTTTGCGGACGGCTTCCAAACCCTCGAGTTTATCGATTTTTGATGAATCGTATTTCTCAAGCGCTTCCGGCGCGGCGTTCGTGTTTTCGGTCGATTCCAAAAGGTTTTCCTCAGGCATAAAAGTCGTCTGGACTGGCGCGGTGCGCCTCTTCCAAAGCGGGTAAAAAAAGATAGAAAATTCAGGCCCCGGACACAACATCCAAATTCAGATAAATTGACCACGAAAACCACAATTTGTTGGGGTTTTACCGCATGGACGCCCAAACATATAGGGTTATGAGCACCTCAAAGGGCTGCTGCATTCGATGAGGTGGCGACTATGGAGGGAACCCCAGACCCTGGTACATCTATAATAACCTGATAATTAGATGTTTATATCAGGATTTGATATCACGAACCTGGAACGCGGCGGCGCCAATCAGAAAGGCAGTGAGATTGAAGGCTACCAGAACACAAAATGACTCCGCGATGCGAGCCCACGGAGTAGGCTGAGAGTAGATCAGGAGCCACATCCGAAAGTGGTGCGGCAGGAGAAAATCCTGGAACCGCTCGAAGAACGGTATGCCTTCCATGACCAGGTTCACGAAGAGGTAAGAAAGGGCGAGAATCGTGGCGGCAGCGGGCTTCATGTTGAAGCAGGAAAACATGAAGGCCAGCGCCAGAATTATGCTGGCGTTGACCGTGATGAAAAGCTGCGAGCAAATGTATAATCGCAACCCATCACCGGCGCTCAGCACGTTGAACACCATGCCGGGGGCGAAGACAAACATCCCTTTCCAGGGAAACCAGAAACTCGCGAAAAGCAACGCCGTGCCCCCCAACACCGCCACCAGGGCCGCGGAGAAAATCAGGCCCGCCAACCATTTGACGAGGAGCAACCGAAAACGTGACACGGGCCGAGCCAGGATCATGCGCAACGTGCCGTCCTCGGCTTCTTTGGCAACCAGGTCGCCTCCGACCAACGCCGTGTAAAGGGGCAATAACAGGATCACCTGGGGAATGAGCATAATCACCGCCACTGTGAGCGACGAAACGTAATCCTGCGCCAGGTAGCCATTGCCATCGAGCATGCGCTCCAAATCCGATTTCCAGCGCGTAAAGCGAAAGGCGAGCAGCATGGCGTTTTGCGCCAACAGGAAGGCGCCAAAACCGATATAGGTTCGCTTCTTGCCGAACAGCTTCCAGAGTTCGTTAGTGAGGTGCTGGCAGAACATGTCAGGATGATGGGCTTGGCGAACTTGTGGGATGGGTGGAAGCAGCGCCGCCACGGTCCATGAGGTTTAGATAAAACGTCTCCAGGGATTCCTCCTCCGGGGTAATTTCATGGACCTCCATGCCCGAAGCAACCAGGGCGCGCACAATTCGCGGAATGTCCACCCCGTCGGCCAGGGCAACCAGGCGCCGCTCCCGATGCGTCGAAATCAACCCCTGCTCCGCCAACTGACGCGTCGCCTGATCCCAATCGGTGGTTTTCAAACGCACCCATTTCCCATTCCGGCGCGTTTCCGCGAGGTTGCCCTCGAAAATTTTAGCCCCCTGGTTCAGGACACATATTCGGGTGCAAAGCTGCTCCACTTCGTTGAGCAAGTGGGAGGACAACAGGATGGTCAACCCCAACTCCCGGTGCAGACGCAGAATCGTCAGGCGCATTTCGTGGATACCCTCCGGATCCAGTCCGTCGCTGGGCTCATCGAGAATCAGCAACTCGGGATTTGGCAGCAGCGCCTGGGCCAGTGCCAACCGCGCCCGCATCCCATGCGAGTAAGTGCGCACTTTCGAATGCGCTCGGCTGCCCAACCCAACCCAATCCACCACCTCCCGTATGCGCCGAGCATCGGTGCGGGCAGTGTAAGCACTCAAAATCTGCAGGTTGCGATAGCCGGACAAATAATCGTAAAAGGCGGGGCTCTCAAAAATGGCTCCGACCTTGCGCAAAGCCAGGTGCCGCTCTGAAAGGACGCAATGACCACAGACCCGCAGGTTGCCTGACGTGGGCCATACCTGGCCAAGCATCATGCCAATCGCCGTGCTCTTCCCGGCGCCATTGCGACCCAGCAACCCGTAAATCTCTCCGGCGGGCACCTGCACGCTTAGGCGATCCACCGCGAGTTGGGCGCCAAACTGCTTACTGACATTTTCCAGTTCGATCACTTGCTTTTTTGAATCGTTCCCTCGATCGCCAGCAGATTTTTGATGTGCCCGTCGGCGTACAAAAAGTTTTGCGCCTTCGCCTCGCCGCGAGCTTTGTGAAATTTCTCCTTGTCAAACATCAGTGGTATCTGGTGCGGGGCAAACTGGATCTCGAACGCCGATAGATGCTCGGCGTCCTGCCCATTGAGCAGGCTGTTCCAGGAATAGCTGGAGCCAGTATTCTCAAAAAGCTGTTCCTGGTCCGAAGGGCATTTCAGGACGCGAACATTGCCCAGGTAATGGGCCAACACCACATCGGGGGATGGCAACGTGTTGGAGGTGACGAGGGGAGGATCCTGCGTGGGAGGGACCTCGGTAGAATTGGTCGGGACCCGGTCGCGCATAAACGGGAGCCGGTTAGCATTATCCTGCACATACAACTGAATGGCCACCCCAACCTGCCGCAGATTACTGAGACAAGCCGCCCCTTTGGCCGCTTCGCGGGCTCGGGCTACAGCGGGCAACAACAACCCCGCCAGGATGGTGATGATCGCGAGGACCACCAGCAACTCAATCAGCGTGAAAGCCGGCCCGGGCCGGTCAACTCGAGGGAGATTGCGAGCACTGTCGGTCATCGATGGAAAGGCCGTCCGCTCTCCATGACGCGCTGCAACTCCTCCAGCACCGGGGCGAGTTCGGCTTTGGTTTGCGCCGAGCTTTGGCTGTAAAAGGTTTTGAGACCGATCGTACGGACTTTAGCCTGCAATTCGTCGCTCAACACCGGGCCTGCATTGGTGCCGCCAACACCATCCGGGGGAACCGCGCCGCTTTGTATTTGTGTCTGGGCGGCCCGCAACCGGCGCAACGCGTCATCAACGGCCCGACGCCGCTTGTCATCGGGCAGTTGCTCAAAGGAACTGAGCATCTGCTTGAATCCTGTCGGCATGGTGGCTTCGATAAATTCCCCTTTTTCGTCCTCAGTCATTTGCTCGAACCACCGCATGGCCGATCGTTCGATGCGCGCGCGCCGGCGTTCCTCCGGGGGCAAGGCGTTCATTTTGTCAGCCAGCCGTTTCAGCGCACGGGCCCGGTCCGCCGGGCTGAGTTTCGCCAGGTCCACATCATGCACATAGGCGTTGAGTTTCTCGACCGTCATCCGAGTATTCCTGGCCAGGGCAAAGCCGGCCATGGCCAAACCCCAGACCACCGCAATGGCCAGGGCTGAAAATAAAATGGGTTTCCACCGCCGATTCACACCCCCAATTTAAGACGGCGGCAGGCTGAAACCAGAAAATAAATCCCCCAAATTGGGGAAACCGGAAACGCGAAAGGCGCTTGCATTGGGTTGGACGAGCCTTAATTTCCCCCGAATGTCAGTTACCGCTGAGAATCAAGTTGGCCACCGGCCCCCTGAAGGCAATGGTGGGACCGCTCCTATCGCACACCGGCTGCCCGCCGCCACCCCTTTCGCGAGCCGCCATATCGGCCCTAACCCGGAGCAAACCCGGGAAATGCTCGCCCTGATTGGCTACCAGGATCTGGCTGGTTTCATCGCGGACACCGTTCCTGCCAGCATCCGGCTCCGGCGCCCGCTCGATTTGCCGCCTGCCCGGAGCGAGTTCGAGACACTGGCCGCCTTGCGCCAGATTGCCTCACGGAACCAGGTTTGGCGCTCCTACCTTGGGATGGGCTACTCCGACTGCGTCACCCCGCCGGTGCTTCAGCGGAATATTCTCGAAAACCCGGGCTGGTACACCCAATACACCCCCTACCAGGCTGAAATTGCCCAGGGCCGTTTGGAGGCACTGCTCAATTTCCAAACCATGGTTATGGATTTGACCGGACTCCCGGTGGCCAATGCCTCCCTGCTCGATGAGGCTACGGCCGCCGCAGAAGCCATGACCATGTGCCATGGTCTGAAGCCTACGCGCTCCAGCTTTTTCGTTTCGCAGGCCTGCCATCCACAGATCGTCGATGTGGTGCAGACGCGCGCCGCCGCCCTCGGGATCGAAGTGGTCGTGGGTGACCATCAATCCGTCGCACTTACCGAGAAGTTCTTTGGCGCCCTGGTCCAATACCCGGCCACCACCGGCGAGGTTTGGGATTATGCCGATTTCATAAAGCAAGCCCATGCCGCAGGTATTCTGGTGGCCGTGGCGGCCGACCTATTGAGCCTCACCTTGCTCAAACCGCCTGGCGAGTTTGGCGCGGACATCGCGCTGGGTAGCGCCCAACGATTTGGCGTCCCCTTGGGGTATGGCGGTCCGCATGCCGCATTTTTTGCCACCAGGGACGAATACAAACGCCACATGCCGGGACGGATCGTCGGTGTCTCCAAAGATTCCCGTGGCCGGCCCGCGCTGCGTCTGTCGCTGCAAACCCGGGAGCAGCACATCCGCCGCGAGAAAGCCACCAGCAACATCTGCACAGCGCAGGCCTTGCTGGCAAATATCGCCGCGCTGTATGCCTGTTATCACGGGCCGGCGGGGCTTAAGGCGATCGCCGAACGGATCCGCGGCCTGGCTCAGATCCTCGCCACGGGCTTGGCGCGGCTCGGCCAAAAGGTCGCGCCGCCAGGGTTCGATACTCTCCAGGTTTCGATTTCACCCGGAAAGAAGGACGCCCTGGTGAAGCAACTGCAGGCGGTGAAGATTAACGTCCGATGGATCAACGATCTCACTGCCGGTATTTCACTCGACGAAACCACCGGGACCAATGACCTGCTCGATCTCTGGATCGCCTTCAATGAGGGACGGAAACCTGCCTTTACCGTTACTGAAATCGAGGCGGAAGCCCTCTCGCCGTTGCCGGAACTCCACGCGCGCACGACGCCGTTTTTGACCCACCCGGTTTTCAATCGTTATCATTCAGAGACCGAGATGCTCCGATATTTGAAACGATTGGAATCGCGGGACCTCTCCCTGACTACCTCGATGATCCCGCTTGGATCTTGCACCATGAAGTTGAACGCGGCGGCCGAGATGCTGCCGATTACCTGGCCGGAGTTCGGGCGGTTGCACCCGTTCGCACCCGTCGAGCAGGCGCAGGGTTACCAGGAACTTTTCGCGAATCTGGAAAAGTGGCTGGCGGAAATCACGGGGTTCAAGGGAATTTCGCTCCAACCCAATGCCGGTTCACAGGGGGAATATGCCGGGCTGCTTGTTATTCGAGCGTATCACCAGGCCCGCGGCGAGGCGCATCGAAAAGTCTGCCTGATTCCCACCTCCGCCCACGGCACCAATCCTGCCAGCGCGGTCATGGCGGGACTTACGGTCGTGGCCGTGGCGTGTGATCAGCAAGGCAACATCAATGTGGCGGATCTCGAGGCGAAAGCCAAAGCGCACGCCCAGGAACTCGCGGCCCTGATGGTCACCTACCCTTCAACCCACGGCGTGTTCGAGGAGACCATTCGCGATATCTGCGCCATCATCCATGCCCATGGCGGCCAGGTTTATATGGACGGGGCAAATCTCAACGCCCAGGTTGGGCTGTGCCGCCCTGGCGATATCGGAGCGGACATGTGCCATTTGAACCTGCACAAAACCTTCTGCATCCCCCATGGCGGTGGCGGCCCAGGCATGGGACCAATCGGCGTCGCGGAGCACCTGGTGAAGTTCCTCCCCGGCCATGCGGTGGTGCCGCCCACCAGCGGGCGGAGCAATGGCGCCGTGTCAGCCGCCACTTGGGGCAGTGCCAGCATCCTCCCCATTTCCTGGGTCTACATTGCGGCCATGGGTGCGGAAGGGCTCACCCAGGCCACTCGCTACGCCATTCTCAATGCCAATTACATCGCCCGCCGGCTCGAGAAATACTTCCCCGTTCTCTATCGCGGCTCCAAAAACCTGGTGGCCCACGAGTGCATTCTCGACCTGCGCCAATTCAAGTCGGTCACGGTCGAAGATGTCGCGAAACGCTTGATGGATTATGGTTTCCATGCCCCGACGGTTTCCTGGCCCGTGGCGGGCACCGTCATGGTTGAGCCGACCGAAAGCGAGTCCAAAGCGGAATTGGATCGCTTTTGCGATACCATGATCAGCATCCACGGTGAAATCACCGCCATCGAAAACGGACAGAGCGACAAACTACGTAACCCGCTCAAAGGAGCTCCGCACACCGCCGACGTGGCTATGGCCGATTCCTGGGACCGTCCTTATAGCCGCGAGCAGGCCTGTTTTCCGGCTCCCTGGTTAAAGGAACATAAGTTCTGGCCGGCTTGCGGCCGAATCGACAATGTTTTCGGCGACCGCAATCTCGTCTGTTCCTGCGCGGGAATGGAGGCTTATACCACCTGAGGACGGGGTGCCTATCCGGTCCGTCGCCAACTCCTAAATGCTGGCGGCGGACAATAAATGCGTGGCGAGCAAGCCCATCATTTGGTATCAATAGAGCAAAGCAGCCCAGCGGCCATGAAAATTACTGAAGTACTGATGGCGGAACACCTGGTGTTCCACAACATGTTCAATTACATCGAGGCAAAGGCGCCCGAAGTTAAAACTCTGGGCGAGCTAAAACTCATGGCCGGGTTGGTTGAATCCCTGCTCAAGGCACATTCGGACCATGAGGATGAACTTTTTATCGGCCCCTTGGAGCACTGTTTTGAGCAGATTGGTCAGCGGGACGGTTTCTTGAAGGAACATCAGGAAATGGACGGCACTCTACAACGGGTCCAGGAGGCGAAGCGAGTAGGCGAGGCCCGCGAGTTGCTCCTGGCGGCCATCAATCATTCCCGAAAACACTTCCACAAAGAAGAACGCATCGTTTTCCCCATGGCCGAGCGCGTACTCAAGAGCAAGACACTGACCACGCTGGGCCAATCCTGGATGGATCGGCGCAATACCGGCCCTTTGCCTTAGACCGGGGGCGGTTCGCCGCCAGGGCTTAGCGACAGATTCTCTCCAGCGCCGCGCGCACACCCTCCACCAGCGCAGACACGCGTGTGCTCAGCGGAAAATCCGAAGGAGCTTCCAGCGTATAGCAAAGCCTGGTTTTGTGGGTCAGCAAATAAAACGCCTCCGGCCAGTCGGGACGCGCACGAGGATCCGTCACTGGCCGGATAATGCCATTCCGGGCCGGTCGTCCTTCGATCAATTCCGAACCGTCCACGGGACAAACACTGCTGATCCGCTCCACCATGGCCTCAGCCAATGATTCCTGGTGGTCAGGGTTCAGTTCATAGACGTAAAACCCGTGCGATTCCCAGTCCTCGTGCAGACATAGTGCAAGGTCAAAGCCCGGCTGACGTTCGAGCCATTCGATATGCGCCGCGATTTCCGCTGCTGAGGGATTGCGATACTGGCGATTGAGATCCAATCCGGCGGCGTTTTCGCGCCGGTTGGTTTTGAAGGCCTGTGGATTCAGGCACGGACAGACCCAAAGTGAGACCGCTTCCGGCCATAGCTCTTCACGAAGCAATTTGGCGACCGCCAACGGCCCGGCGGGTTCGTCGCCATGAATTCCGGCGGACAAATAAACGGACTTCCGCGGGTGCGCAGCAGCGCGTCTCAGGCCTAGATGATGATGCCCCGAATGGTCCAGGAAAGATTCGACCTCCCAACCGTGCCCCGCAGCGGCGTCCTGCACTTCCGACAATACCTCGTGAATATCGATGCCTTCGCCGAAGTACCCGCCGTGATTCCTGCCCAGGCGTTGGGGCGGTTTCTTCATCAGACTAGCACTTCGTCCGGCTCGGGCGAGCAGGAACCGCATGCCGACGATTCCCTGGTTTTTTCGCCATGCCCAGACCAATCAGGATCGAGCTTCAAGTCCTTGAGCATCTGCAGATCCTTCTCGACGGGTTGGTTCACGGTGGTCAGATAATTACCCACCATCAGGGCGCTGGCACCCGCCATAAACACCATGCTCTGCAAATCACGCAGGTTCACCACGCGTCCGCCCGCGAGCATAATCTCCTGCGTCGGCAGAATCAGACGGAAGCAGGCGATAGTTTTGAGCACCTCCAACGGCGGCAGCGGCTCATTTTTCTCCATGGGCGTGCCCGGGATAGGATTGAGAACATTAATCGGCACGAAAGTCGCCCCAATCTCCTTGATGGAAAAAGCCAACTCACAACGGTCTGCCCGGGTTTCACCCATGCCCAGAATCCCGCCAGAACAGATTTTAATGCCCACGTCCTGCAAATAACGAATCGTGTTCACCCGCTCCTCATAAGTGTGCGTGGTGCAAATCTCTGGAAAGAAGCGCCGAGAAGTCTCCAAGTTATGGTTATAACACTGAACACCCGCATCGGCCAGACGTCGAGCCACAGCCGGATTACGGATAATTCCCAAGGAAGCGTCCGGCCGGGCTTTGCCATTCTTCTTCATCTCCTCGAAACGGCGGCACAAGTCATCAAGTATCGGCCCCTCCTCGAGGCCTCGCCAGGCCGCCACGAGCCCCAGGCCGGTCACGTTGTTCGCCAGCGCTTCATCCTCAGCCGCGCGAATCGGCTCTGGGTCTATCAGGCTATACCGCGGAGAGCCGGTATCATAGGCGGCGGATTGCGCGCAAAAACGGCAATTCTCCGAACACGCTCCGGCTTTGATGTTTACGATGGAGCAAAGATGGATTTTGTTCCCCTTGAAATGCTCCCGGACTCGGTTGGCCCACGCCATCAGCTCATAGATTTCCGCGCTGTCCTCGAGTTCGAACAAAAAAAGCGCCTCATCACGGTCTAAAGCCCCACCGGAGAGCACCTTGCGGCCCAGCATGGAGATCCTTTCGGATTTGGCTGCGTCAAACGATTGCCTGATCATGGTTGACAGCATATCCATGCCGCGTCAGAACACAAGCAAGGAAGTGCCGCCATCAATGAACTACGCGCCCAAGAATGTGATCCCGCGTAACCGGTCCGTAGGTGCGGCTGTCGGCGGAATTCATCCGATTGTCACCTAGCACGAAGAATTCGTTTTGACTGAGCCGGAAGGTCTGCTCATGCGCCTGGCTGTAGGGATAGGTGGGAGTGCCGGCAGGCAGGTAAGGTTCCGACAACGGCTGATTGTTCAAAAAAACCTTGCCGCTCCGAATCGTGACCAGGTCGCCTGCACGAGCTATGACGCGTTTTACGGAAAAGCCTTGTTCGTCCGGATCACGCAGCACAACGATGTCCGAGGGTTGGGGAGCGTGCAGGACGTAAACCAATCGGTTCAGCATGTAGACGCGCGCATTTTCCAAAGTGGGCGCCATGCTGCGGCCAACCACCTGCACCGTCTGCAGGCAGTAATGGGTGATGACCAGGTAACTCAGGACGGCTACTGAAGCGACAAAGAGGCACTGAGTCAGTTGCGCGATCAGCGATGGCTGTTTGGTGCCGCTCGGGGTAGCTGACTTGGCTACCCACGGCATTTTGCCGAATTCGGTTCCGAAAGCTGCGACGACTCTTTTCATAACCTGCTATGAGTTTCGCGCAGCTTCAGCAAAAACACAAAGGGAGAGATTACCTACAGGCAGCCGAAAAAGTACGGTCTGGATAAACGCCCGCTTGCGATTACCGGGTTGACAACCGGGCGCTAGGCGCCGGACGACGGAAGACCTGGGGGGGTGGTCTGGGTCTCGACGGCAGCACGTCGAGGTCGAGAGTGCTTCTCGATGGCGCCCCGGAGGTCAGCAAGTAAGAACGGTTTCCCGATAAGGCAATCCACCCCGTGCAAAGGTGAGTGGGAGTGTTTCAGCACCTCGGCGTAGGCGGTGATCATAGCCACGGGCTGGGTGGGATCCTTCTCTTTAATCGCGCGCGCCAATTCGTCGCCCTTCATGCCCGGCATGAGATAGTCCAGGAAGACCATATCGACAGGGGACTTCGCCAACTCGGCCATCGCTGCCGTGCCCGTATTCACCACCACCACTTCATGCTTGTCGAAGCGGAGCAGCATTTCGATGGCTTGACAAACCTGCGGTTCGTCATCGACCACCAGAATGCGCCTGGGCTTGAATATTGCCGAACTCATTACTAATCCCGCGCGCACTATAGGCTGATGCGAATCTTAGAGGCAATCTATTTCGCCGCCGGCAATACCTCGGGATCTTGAGAACACAGTCCAGAGTGACACGTTTATTCGCCCTCGACCAGCAGGGGCGGGTTAACCTCTTCCCAGCCACCATTGCAGGACCTCGCGACCACAAAAAATCCAGATGGCCGCCGCGATGGCGATGTACGGTCCGTACGGCAATCGCGAGGACCACGCCTGGCGTTTCATCACGATCAACACCACTCCGACCAGCGATCCGATCAACGAACTCACCATGAGCGAGAACACTACTGCTTTCCAACCCAGGAAGGCGCCGATGCCCGCCATAAATTTCACGTCCCCAAACCCCATCGCTTCCCGCGGCAAAACGATTTCAGCGCTGACCGTTTCCAGGTAAGGCACGTCTGCCGGATTGAGCTTTTCATCACCAATTTCCAGCGACTCAGGGCTCAACCGAACCTGAATATCCTTATAACCGCGATCCACCAACTCCACCGTTCGCGCCTGCAATTGAATCATATCCGACCGCCGATAGAACAGGTCCTCGTAAGGAATCTCTTTGTCGGGGAGGCAAACCGCGGTTTCCGTAAATACGATACGGGTTTCGGCAGGCAAGCTGAGCCGTTGCTTGCCGAAAAAGAGTTTGCCCAAACGCAGAATTCCGTAAACCAAACCACCACCCAACGCGGCGCCCAGCAGGCTTTGCCGTAAGGATCCGGTCAGGGAAATCTCCCCGTGCAGCGCCGGCAATGCGAAAGAACACACAAAGCCCGCCACCATGCCCCCGATGGTGATCTCATCCGGAATGATGAAATGCTCAAAATCAATGAATGTCGCGACGATCAAACCGGCCAGCACCAGGCAGTACGCGAGGGCCAGCCACGCTGACGCGTGGCCGAACCAGATCCACGCGGCGGCAAACAACGTGCCCGTGAGCAGTTCCACCAGAAAATAACGGCTCGAAATCGGGTTCCCACAATTCCGACAGCGGCCGCGCAGAAATAGCCATGTGAACAGCGGAACATTCAAATACGCCGGGATGGAATATTTGCAGTTCGGACAGTGTGACGGGGGTGAGACCACGCTCAACCC
Source organism: Verrucomicrobia subdivision 3 bacterium UBA693 (assembly GCA_002298785.1). Taxonomy (GTDB): domain Bacteria; phylum Verrucomicrobiota; class Verrucomicrobiia; order Limisphaerales; family UBA8199; genus UBA693. The sequence continues at coordinate 1,844 of DBMR01000052.1, read as the reverse complement.
CAGAGGCATCCGATAAATGCACACATTCAGGAAACTGCCGACCATGCTGCCGAAAACAAAAATTGCGGCCGTCCAAAAATGAAACGGCACGGTGGCCCAGTTATTCGGATCGAAGATGGCCTTAACCATAGATGTGGGAGACCAGGGCGCGGCGCATGATTTCCACCGGAGCATTTTGACCGGACCACAATTCGAGCGCGGCGGCTCCCTGGTAGAGTAGCATCCCCAACCCATTTGCCGTACGGCACCCGGCAGATTTGGCCGCCTTCAGGAAAGGCGTTTCGGCCGGGCGATAGATCATATCATAGGCGGCCCCGGCCCGACTCAAAGGAAAGCTCCGCGAATCGTAGGGCAATTCCTCCTCCGCACGCAACCCCACCGAGGTGGCATTGATCACCAGGTCCACAGCTTCGTCAGGATACCCCGCCTGGGCCGCGGCGTCCACGCCCGAGGTGTTGATTTGCTGGGCCAGCTCGCCAGCCTTGCTCATGGTGCGGTTGACCAGGTACAGACGTTTGACTCCTTCAGCAGCCAACTTAAGCGCCGCCGTGCGCCCTGCCCCGCCCGCGCCGAGAAGCAGCACCCGGGCGCCTTTGATCTCGATCCCCAAATCTTCCCGTACGGACCGCACAATGGCGTCCGCATCAGTGTTAAACCCCGCCGAGCGCACTTTGGCGGGAATTTGGTCAAACTCCCGCAGTCCCAACCAGGTGCCCGAGTCGGATAATCCCTCAAACCTGATCGTGTTCACCGCGCCCCAGAGCCGGGCGGACTCATCCAAATAATCCACCATGGAACATGCGAGCATCTTGTGTGGAACCGTCAAATTCAGTCCAACGAAATGCATCGCTTGAGCTCCCTGGATCGCCGAACGCAAGGATTCAGGAGCCACTTCAAAGGCTAGATAGCGCCAGTTTAAACCCAAGGCCTCCATGCCGGCATTTTGCATCGAAGGAGATGCCGAATGGCGGATCGGCGAGCCATACACCGCGCAGAAACGGGTGTTGGCATCAATCGCTCTTGGCTGTGGCCCGGACACCCGCTGTTTATAGGCAACCCCCGATCAAGTTCAAAGTTAAAAGTTTCCCACGCGGGACCTCCCGGTGCGAACAGGATCGCCGCCCGCCCAGAACCGACAGCTTCTGTACTTGCCAGCGGCGGCTGGACCGGGCTCCTTGATGGCCGATGAACAGTATCTGTGTTTTCTGCGGCTCCAGCCCTGGCGCAGACGCCCAATTTGCAGCGGCAGCCCGCGCCTTGGGGAAACTGCTCGCGGCCAACGGCAAATCCCTGGTTTATGGAGGCGGCAAGGTTGGCTTGATGGGCATCCTCGCCGATGCCGTCCTGGCAGGTGGCGGACAAGTCATCGGGGTCATCCCGCAGTCATTGGTGGACAAGGAAGTGGCGCATTTTGGGGTTACTGAGCTCAAGGTCGTCTGTTCAATGCATGAACGAAAAGCACTCATGGCGCAATTGTCCGAGGCCTTTGTCGCTTTGCCGGGCGGAATTGGCACCTTGGAAGAACTCTTCGAGGTTTGGACCTGGGGACAACTCGGGCTCCATTCCAAGCCGTATGGATTGCTGAACGTGAATGGGTTCTTTGATCCACTTTTGACATTCCTCGATCACGCCACCAACCAGCGATTCCTGCGCCCGCAACAGCGAGAGCTGCTGCGGGTGTCGACCGACCCGGCTGAACTGATGGAGCAACTCGCCCGACAACAGCCAATGATCGAGCCCAAGTGGATCGACCGCGATGATGCGTGAGCTTCCAAATAGTTTGCCTCCAGCCAATTAGGGCGGTCACGCTTCTGACCAGGCTCCCCCGTTGACTCACGGATAAA
>DBMR01000122.1 GCA_002298785.1 Verrucomicrobia subdivision 3 bacterium UBA693 | reverse complement strand
TCGGCCGGAGGTCGCTGACACTTGGCTCAGGCTGGAGGATGTCCGCTTTGGCCGATACCGTGCTCTAACGGATGCGGCCAACGCGCGAGCGCCGGGAAAGGACGCTTTGGCTCAATTCTCGTCGGCTTCGATCCTGAAGACGTAGGCTTGGGTGCAGGGGCGCTCGGCAGCCGTCTGAAGGCGCGATCCGAGCGTTATCGTTACCCTCTGGCCTTCCATCCGCCAGGGCAGGGGGGTGTCAATGCCAAGCATCAGAATCTGGCTGCCCGGGCGGGGCTTGATGGAGGTCAGAGCGAGTTGTTCCCCGGGCCACGCCAGCGAAATTGCGTAGGTGTAACGCTTATCCTTCGAGCGAGTGAAGCGCACCGTGTCTCCCTCCCGCCAGCCCATGCCGGGCCGCGGTCGGGTCGCGTAAATGGCTTCACCATTCACCCGCAGCCAGGCGCCGGCGTATTGCAGCGCCGTCACCGCCCGGGGATGAAACTTGCCGGTGGCATCCGGCCCGACCCCGAACATAAAATTACCCCCTTTGGCAACGGTGTCGATCAGGTTGCGGACGATCCACGCGCCATCCTTGTACTTGGCCGGGTCCGGCTCGTAGCTCCAAATATCGGCCAGGGTGTAAATCACCATCCAGGGCATCGTCGTGTTTTCCTTGGAGCCCGGCACAAAACCCTCCGGGGTGTAATAGTCGCCATAGTTCCCGATGCCGCGGCAGCGGAACATCACGTCGGGCTGGAGCTTTCGCAGGGTTTTCATGGTCTCCCTCAAGTCCGGCCACGCGGTTTCATCGAAATACTGGTCGAGGCACACCAGGTCGAGCTTTCCATATCGGGTAAGCAATTCTGTGAGTTGCTCCCGGTGACGCCGGACAAAATGCTGCCACTGCTCCGGATGCTCGGCTTTCGAGATCCGTCCTTTCAGCGGATGGTCGGCAAAAGGCTGGAAGTCGGCGTCATACCAGTCCGGGTGCGAGAAATAGAGGTCGATCTTCAGGCCATGGCGGCGTCCCGCGTCGGTCAGTTCCTTCACGATGTCGCGTTTGAAGGGGCCTTCCATAATGCTGTAGGCCACGTCGCACGTCTCCACTTTCGGGCCGCCCGGCGCGGTCCAGTCCACCCTTCGATTCACCCGCGTCCGGGTGTCAAACATCGAGAACCCATCATGGTGCTTGCTGGTGAACGCGAATAACTTCAGCCCGTTGGTTTTGAATAACTTCATCCAGGCATCGGCGTCGAAATCAACCGGGTTGAACTTTTGGTACAGTTGCTGGTATTCGGCTCGCTTTTCGTTGGACATGCGCAGAAATGGCCACGAGGCATCGACTCCTAGCAACGCATATACGCCCCAGTGAATCCGAATGCCGAATTTCAGATCACGAAAAGCCTCACGGGCGGCCTCCGAGGCCTGGCTGTAATCCGGGTGCGGCGTTTCCTCGACATAATCGTGCACCTGCTTGTAATGCACATCGCTTGCCGGAAGTTTGACGTAGTTCTTAAAAGCCCGCGCGGGTTTCGTGTCGGCGGAGAACCGGAAAGGCTGTCCCCCGAGGAGTTGGTCGCTGGTAATCGTCGGGCACCAGTATTTCTCGATATGCCACGTGACCAGGTTGTTCCCAGTGAAATGATCCACAAAAGGTTTCCGCCTGGAGTTGTACATACTGTCCGTCAGATCCCGCACCAGCACCACATTCTGGCCCTGGCGCACCATTTGGCGGATGGAAAATGGCCGGCCCAGCACACACATGTTCTGGTGCACACCCATGACAATCACGTTGGTAATGCCGCGTTGCCGCATCAGGTCATACGCCTCGCTGTTGTCCGTGATGGCGTCACCCTCCTTGATTTCCAGGGTCGCAATCTGCCGCCTCCACGGCGAGCCGCTGTCGCATTTCGGGTCGTCATCGCATCCGCCGTCGGAATCATCGATCGGCAACGGTGGCTCCCGTTGGGGCTCCCGCCCCAACCAACCCGCCAGCGGGGCTTTGGACACGGCTTTGGGAGCCGCTTGCGCCAATTTCCGGCCGGGGGTGCCCTCGTAATACTTCATGGTCTCGCTCGGGCAATGGATGATGAAAGCACCACGTCGACGCAGCTCCGCGATAAGCAAATTCATGCGCGGCGCCATTTCTGCAACGCGCGCCGTGGCGCCCTTGCACCAATGCCGATCCCACATATCACAAATCACCACTGCGGTGTGCGGTGCATCCCAATGCGCACGCTCCTCGACTATCCGCCATTGGTCCTGGCCCGGCTCCGACTCCGCCAGCCGGCGCAAAGTGAGTTCGAGCGTGGCCGCCGGCGCGACCAGCGCGACCAGGGTAAACGCATAAGCGCAAAGCAAGCGGGGGATCATAAGATGTGTGGCTTTGTAGAAAACGGGTTGGGAAATGTCAATTCATGGCCTTGGTGTGGAGTCATGCTCGAAGAAGTTCGATGCTTGCTCTTTGATCGTCAAATCCTTAGTAGTGAGTCCAGAGCAATATGAACGCCTTCCATGGCTCACGTTTCCGTTGCGCGCACGCCGCGCTGGTGATCACCCTCTGCTTTTTAGCCCTGCTCAGCACCGCCACCGCCGGGAATCCGGAATGGCTGTCGCCCAGCGCTTTGATCGCTGCCCCTGACGGTAGCACCCTATATGTCGCGTGTTACACCGGGAACCGGGTGATGGCAGTTGACCTGGCCACGCGCAAGGCAACCCAGCTCATCGCCGGCTTGGACCAACCCACCGGTCTGGCGATTTCCAGCGACGGCAAATGGCTGTTTGTGACCTGCGCTTCGGTCGAAAGCACGGTCTGTGTTGTGGATTTGGCAAAGCGGAAAGTGAGTGCAAGGTTGCCCGCAGGACACACCGCCACCGCCCCGGTGCTTTCGCCAGACGGCAAGATCCTCTACGTCTGCAACCGATTTAACGACGATGTAAGCGCCGTGGACCTGGCCACGAAGCAAGTCCGGCGTATCCCAGTTCGCCGCGAACCCGTGGCCGCCGCGATCACTCCGGACGGCAAACGCCTGTTGGTCGCTAACCTGCTCCACACCGGTCGTGCGGATGCTGATCATGTGGCCGCCGTGGTCAGTGTTGTCGACACCACCGCCGGGCGGACTGTGGATGACCTGTGGCTCCCCAATGGCAGTGGATCTTTGAATGATATCCGGGTGTCCCCTGACGGGAAATATGCTGTTGTCAGCCATATTCTCTCGCGATTTCATCTGCCGACCACTCAACTCGAGCGCGGTTGGGTGAACACAGATGCACAGACGGTCATCGCTCTCGACCGCATGGAAGTACTGAACACAGTGCTCTTGGATAATGTGGACCGCGGTGCGGCCAATCCCTGGGGTGTCGGGTGGAGTGCGGATTCCAAATCACTGGTGGTGGCGCTCGCAGGAACGCATGAACTCAGCGTGACGGACTTTCCCGCGCTGCTCGAAAAGCTGAGACGACTGGGCGCTGGGCCAAACGCGAGCAGCAATGCGCCGCAGGCCTATACCGGGGCAGCGTCTCGAACGTTGGCGGATGTGCCGAACGATCTCTCGTTCCTCGTCGGCTTGCGCGAACGCCAACGTTTGCCCGAAGGCGACCTCGGGCCGCGCGCGGTGGCAGTGGTCGGACGACAGGCCTTTACCGCCAATTACTTCTCCGACACGATCAGCGTGTTTGATCTGGATAAGGTGGAACCAAAACCAGAGACCATTCCGCTCGGGCCTAAACCGCAAATGACGCCCGCCCGGCAGGGGGAGCTGTACTTCAACGACGCGCGCATCTGCTTTCAGGGCTGGCAAAGTTGCGCCAGTTGCCATCCCGGCGGCGCGCGTGTTGATGGCTTGAACTGGGATTTGCTCAACGACGGGATCGGGAACCCAAAGAATAACAAGAGTCTGTTGTTGGTGTTTAAAACTCCGCCTGCTATGAGCACCGGGGTGAGAGAAAGCGCCGAAGCAGCCGTGCGCGCCGGCATTCGGCACATTCTCTTTACGGTGCAACCACCTGAAGTGGCCGGTTCGATCGATGCCTATTTGAAATCGTTGCAACCGGTACCCAGCCCGCACCTGGTCAAAGGTCGATTGTCTTCGGCGGCCCGACGCGGAGAGAGGCTCTTCAATAGCAAAGAGGTGGGCTGTGCGCCATGCCATCCCGCACCGCTCTTTACCAGTTTGGGGACGTACGATGTCGGCACCCGCGGGCAATTCGATGGTGAGAACGGCACCTTCGACACGCCCACGCTGGTGGAGATTTGGCGCACTGCGCCCTATCTGCACGATGGTTCTGCGGCGACGTTGCGTGATGTGCTAACGGAGTCAAATAAGGGCGATCGGCACGGTAAAACCTCGCATTTGACGGCCGACCAGATCAATGACCTGGTGGAATACCTGTTATCGCTTTGACTCGGTCTCTTGAACTATGAAGACAAAACCCATTTTACGAGGTCGGTACTTGCTGGTGTCGCTCCTGGCTGTTTGGTTTGCGTCGGCGGTTTTCGCCAGGGACCAGGCTCCGGAATCGTGGTCGCAGCGGATCGAGGCCGACTGGGTCCAGGCTGAGCAAGTCGCTTTGCTGGGACAAGTCTCGGCGGCCGTAACCACCTCGGCTGACGCGGCCGGGGGATGCGATGGCGTCAAGAACGGGGAATGGGGCTTCCATACCGGCGATTCTGAGAATCCATGGTGGCAGGTTGACCTTGGAACGACCCAATCCCTGGCGCGCGTCATGATCTGGAATCGGACCTCAGCCGCCGAGCGCGCCAGAGAAATCAGGGTGCTGCTGTCGGAAGATGGCAAGGGATTTCGGCAGGTTTACCAGCATAACGGCACGGTTTTTGGAGGGTTCACTGACGGAAAACCGCTCGTGGTCGACCTGCACGGTGGGGCAGGGCGGTTCGTGCGCCTCGCTCTTCCGGGTCGAAGTTTCTTTCACTTGGATGAAGTGGAAGTCTTTGGGGTGGCCGACCCGCATAGGAACCTGGCTTTGCATCGGCCAGCGGACCAGATCAGCGTTTCAACCTGGTCCGTGGACCACACCGATAAGCCGGTCGAAGTGGACTGGGTCGGGCGCGCCCGACAAACACTGGCGCTTTGCGCACAGGCCGGCGGACAGCCGGATGAAATTGCTCGCCTCACTAAACGGTTGGCGACACTCCCGGCCAACGAATCTGCCAAGGGAGTGTTCCTGGATGCCCGCCGTCTCCAGCGCCGGCTCGCTCTCCAGAATCCGCTGCTTCACGACTTTGACTCGCTCTTATTCGTGAAGCGGGTGCCAGGCAGCTTCAATCACATGTCGGACCAGTATTACGGCTGGTGGTCTAAACCCGGTGGTGGAATATTCCTGCTGCGCGGCTTCGCCTCGGGAGCGCCCGTCGAGCAGTGCATCAGCCAGAACTTTAAGGAGCCCGGCAGCTTCCTCCGTCCCATGATCTCCTATGATGGCTCGAAGGTTCTGTTCGCCTGGTGCCGCTATTATGCCCACTTGGCCGCCGAGCCCAATAAACTCGACAAGGCCAACGTGCCGGAAGATGCCTTCTATCATCTGTTCGAGATGAATCTCGACGGCTCGGGGGTGCGTCAACTTACCCATGGCAAATATGACGACTTTGATGGCCGCTACTTGCCGGATGATCGGATCGTGTTTCTATCTACTAGGCGGGGCCAGTCGCTGCAGGCTGGTCGTGAGAGCGCGGCGCGCACGCTCCAGCGCGCTGATTTACCCGATTGTTACGTGCGTTGCGGAGGAGGTCCGGAGCGGCCGGTGGCGGTTTATACGCTGCACACCATGAATGCTGATGGCACCGATCTCTGCGCCATTTCTCCCTTCGAAATGTTTGAGTGGACTCCCGACATCGCGCGGGACGGCAGCATCATTTACTCGCGCTGGGATTATATCGACCGCGACAACATGCCTTATATGGGCCTGTGGGCGATCAATCCGGATGGTTCAAATGCCCGCGCGGTCTTCAAGAATTACACGCGCACCCCTCACTGCACCTTCGAAGGAAAACCGATTCCAGGTTCGCACAAGCTGATTTTCACTGCGAGTGCGCACCACGCGCAAACCATGGGCAGCCTGGTGTTGCTCGATCCGAGCGCTGGTCCCGATGGCGCTCCGCCCATGACCCGGCTCACCCCGGAAGTTCCGTTCCCCGAAATCGAGGGCTGGCCCGTGACCTCTTATGCCAACCCCTGGCCATTGAGCGAGCGGTTTTACCTGGTGGCTTGGGGATGCGAGGGGGCGCGCGTGCCGGGCCCGGGTGGATGGGACCGGTGGCATGCGGTGCAGCGGCCAAACGACGGCATGTCACTTTATGTTTATGACGCTGCCACTCGAACTCGGGAACTCCTCTGGTCGGATCCTGACATCGCTTGTGGCGATCCCATTCCAGTGCGTCCGCGCGAGCGTCCTCCCGTGGTTGCCAGCCAGTTGGCGCGAGGCATGGAAAAGGAGGGGCGGTTCCTGCTGGCGGATGTCTATCAAGGCCTCACCAATGTTCAGCGAGGTTCGATAAAGTCTCTGCGCCTGGTGGCGGTCCCAGCCAAGACCCATCCGACGATGAACTTCCCGAGTATCGGTGTGACCCGGGATGACCCTGGCAAATGTGTGCTCGGCACGGTGCCGGTTGAATCCGACGGCTCGGCCTACTTTCGGGTCCCTGCCGGGGTGATCTTGTTCTTCCAGGCATTGGATGCACGCGGTGTGGCGGTCCAAACGATGCGCAGCGTAAGCCACGTGCAACCGGGGCAAACTCTGAGTTGCATTGGCTGTCACGAGCATCGCCAACAGGCACCGGCGTCTCAGTTCATCCAGGCGACGACTCGCGCTCCGTCCAGTATCACTGCCGGTCCCGACGGTTCCTGGCCCTTGCGCTTTGATCACCTCGTGCAACCGGTGCTCTCGGCCCAATGTGTGAGTTGTCACAGCCCCCAAAGCACTAATCTGCTGGCGGCGAAATTTGATCTAACCGCCGCCAAGGCTTACGACACCCTGGTGGCCTTTGGCAAACCCAGCTTACAGGACCAGGTCTGGGAGGGGTATCGGCGCGGTTTCTCCTTCGTAGGAGACGGCATCGCGCAAAAGAGTGCCTTGCTAGCGCTCCTGGATGCCCCGGGCGGACACTACGATGTGCTGCTTGATGCGGACAGTCGCGAGCGTCTTGTGATTTGGATGGATACCTACGCTCAGCGTTTGGGGCATTTCAGCGATGAACAGGAGCGGGCGTTGGTGGAGTTGCGTCGGTCGTGTGCGGGAATCGTCACCGAGCGCCCGCCCAGGACGACGGCCGCCATTCACGGCTCGGGTTCGGAGTAACGAGCGACGTTGTCTCAAAACTCTTATGAGCACACCGATACGGCGGGTGACAAGCACGTTCCTCCTGCTTGCGGGGACTGCCCTGCTGACTGGGCGAGCGTGTGCCCAGCAGGGTGTCCTGTCGAAACCACCATCAGACGCCCCCAAGCGCGCTTTTGCTTGCGCGGATTATTCGCAGGGTAAAATCTTTTTGGTCTCCGGTGCGGGTAAAATTGAGTGGGAATACCCCGCTGCGAGCTGCAACGATTTATCGGTGTTGCCCAATGGAAACTTGTTGTTCAACACCGGTCACGGAGTAAAAGAGGTCACCCGGGAGAAGCGCGTGGTCTTCGAGTTCCAATCAAAGAGCGAAATCTATGCCTGCCAGAGGTTGACGAACGGGCTGACCTTTATTGGTGAATGTAACGGCGGCCGGTTGCTGGAGGTTGAGTCATCGGGCCGCATCGCCAAGGAGATTCACCTGCTGCCTGAGGGCAAGGATGGCGGGCATCTTTACATGCGCAACGCGCGGCGCCTGGACGATGGGCATTACCTGGTGGCGCATTATGGCGAACAGGTGGTGCGTGAATACGACGCGGAAGGCAGAGTCGTGCGCGAAATTTCGGCGTTGGGCGGCCCGCATAGCGTCGCGCGATTGCCGAATGGCGGCACGCTGATCTCCTGCGGGGACCTACCGGGGGGTGCACGGGTGTTCGAGGTGGACGCCACCGGCAAGACGGTCTGGCAAATAAACGCTGATGACCTCCCCGGCGTTGGCCTTAAGTTTGTCGCCGGCTTCCAGCGTTTGTCCAACGGCAACACCCTTATCTGCAACTGGCTGGGTCACGGTCAACTCGGCACCGCGCCGCACCTCATCGAGATTACTCCTGGTAAACAGATCACCTGGAAGTTTGCCGATCATGAGCACATGCGCACCATCGCCAGTGTGGACGTTTTGGAGATCAAATAAGAACCTCACAAAGTCATGAACGTCCCCCAAATCAGCCTCCGCCCTTTGTTGACCCGATTGCGGACGTTATGGTTTGCGGGTTTGATCGGAAATCTTTTCGTCGTGTCTGCGCTCGCTGATGTAATCGCCAAGCCGCCGGTGATAGGGATGGCGCAGCTTGACAACCAGAAAGTCAAAGGGGTGACACTCTTTGAGTTGACGAATTATGTTTATGGGGGATACGTCGGACCCATGCCCAGTCCGCCGCACGCCGACCTGAATTCGAAGCGAGCGCTGGTGATTGCCTGGGAGCAATTTCCTTTTCGCTTTGTTTTCAGTCATGAAGGTAGTTATTGCCCCTGGTTTGAGTTCCCCGGTGGAGCGGGTCAATGCTTCCAGTTTTTCGAAGGGAATGAAGGATGGGCGGAATTGTTCAACAACTTTGGGCGACAGGAGCAGAACAGTTTTGTGGATGTCATCGAAAGCGGTCCCAAACGTGTCTGGGTGCGCTGGACGTATTTCGGTGTAAACCAGGACACCGGCGCCCGGGCCTACCGTGCCACCGAAGATTTTTGGGCGTTCCCGAACGGCCACATTTTGCGACGGCAGACTTTTTCGTCGTTAATGCCGGGCCAGAATCGCGGTTATGCCCGCGAGCCGGTGGAGATGATCGGCTTGTGCCCCGCGGGTAAACTATGGTTCGACGTCTTGGAACATGACCCGCGAACTGGGGATAGTCACGCGCTGGCGGTGCTGGATGCATATTCAACCAATCGTTACGACGTATTTTGGCGGCGTGCACCGGGTGAATTGTTTGATTCGACCCAGCGACGCACGGGCGGCCCCTGGAAGCTTCTGGACGACTCGCCGGGTGTGGCGTTGGTCGTGCCTTTGCAGGAAGGGGGAACATTCTGTGTTTTGGGAGACGCCGGCGGCTTTCGCCATGACTTTACCCGCATCAAGGAACACTCGTTCAAGGATACCGGCGGTTGGGGTTGGAATTCATATTCGTGGGACCATTGGCCCATCGGTTGGCTCAACAGCCAGTCCCACCCTGTCACTGCGGAAACGCACAGCACTTACCCATCGCATTTCTCGTCCGCCGGAATGGATTTGTGGGCCTTGCCCAATGAGCAAGTGGAGCAACGGGAGTTTTACTCCCTGATTGGTGTCGGCAGCGGCAATTTGGAAGCGGTCCGCAAGGTTGCTCGCCGCTGGCTCGAGGGTGGGGCAGGGAAGATCGCCGATCCTGACCGTGTAGGAAAGTTGTCCAGGGCCTTCAAACGGAGCCAGTGACGGTCGTCACGGCTGCAGCCAAACCGTCTCGGCGCTCAGCAATTGGACGGGGCCGAGCAATCCGGACTCCCGCAGAGCTTCGTCCTTTTTCCATAGGGGCCAGGTGCTGAAGGTGCGGCGTCCGGTGGGACGGGTGCGACCGTTTTCCAGCCAGGCAGGCCATTGCTTTAGTGTGCCATCGGGATTGCGGACAGTGTCATCGGGCAGCGCCTCATCTCCTATCATTTGGTTCACCCACAAGTTCACCACCTCGACTTGCAGTGTATTTGCGCCCGTGTGTATCACGTCCGTTACCTCCACTCGAAAAGGAGGTTTCCAAAGCACTCCGAGGTCTTGGCCGTTGAGTTTCACTCGTGCCATTACGTTCACCTTCCCCAAATCCAGATATACCCGGCGATTTGTGGCGCAGAGCTGCTCGGTGGCGGAGAGAGTTTTGAAATAGGTTGCGGTGCCGCTGAAATGCCGCAACCCCGGATCGGCATGTTCACTCCATGAAATGAGCTGGGGAAAATGGACCACGGGCGGCGCGCCCGAATCCGGCGGGAAACGTAGTTCCCAGGGTCCGTTCAGCTCGATTGGCGGGATTGGTTCCGCAGTTTTGAACTGGAATGTCTTACCGCGGATCGTCCTAACCTCGTAATCGCCGGGTTCCCAAACCTGGGCCTGCAAGGCGCCGGTCGCAGCCTGGAGGATTTGCACCGCCGGCATTGGGTCGGGAAAACTGGGCTGCGGCATCTGGCCCATCAGTTCCTTGATTTCCTGAGCGCTCAAGGCGCGGTCTTCGCCGTGAAATTCACCCAATCCTCCCTGAAACGGTGCAATGCGACGCCTATGCTGAACCCCCACAGGAGAGTGCACCGTATATGCGCTCTGGAGGCCTTGATGAACAAACTTACCGTTTAAATGGAGCCTTGGCATCCCGTGGTCGTACACCACAGCCACGTGGGTCCAGTTCGTGAGCTGATTAGTGGCGACCAGGATAGGGGGGAAATAGAAGGGGGCATGCTCAAACACACAAACCCCATTGCGGCCGATCGATAGCCCCGCTCCGGCATGATCGGGGCTGCTGTAGACCTCATGGCCCGGAGGTGCGAAGATTGCATCGTTCCGTTCCATCATGTACGAACCCTGGCCGTGATTGCTTTCCTGGGGCAACGGAATGTCGATGTCGGGTTTGACCCAGACCGCAATCGTAAAGGTGGAGTCGTTTTTATCCTGCGAGGAGGCAGAGGCGGCGACGTTCGTTGCGTGGGCTAGATTTGTGGCAACGTCAGCGGCTTGAGCATCCAGGAGTCTGCGGCCCTCTCGCTGGATTGAAACGACATGGTCCGGTAGAGGTTTGCCTGGTTGCCGGAAAACGACGAACACCGAACCAGCCGCTTCCAACGTCAAGGGTAGCCGGGTCTTGCCATTCGTTCCCACATAGGAAGCTACTGGTTCCATTCGACCCGAGTCTGGCCACCAAAGCTGTGGAACCATGTTTTCGACCCGGAACTCGCACCAGGTGGAGGTCCGCGCGAGCCTGGGATTGGCAATGAAGTACACTTCGGCTTCCGGCAGGCTGCGATGGAGAAATCGGAATTCCTGTGAGGCCGGTCCGGGGTCCTGGCGAAAATCGGGAATTATCCCATCGTCCGCCAACACCTGCGGTGGCAAAGATCCCCAAATGACCCTGCCGTGGCCAAAGGCGTGTTGGCCCGGCCGAGAAAAGTCGCCGGTTCCCCATAAATCCTTTACCAATGATCCGACCTGGAGGTCGCAGTCCGGGAAGTTCATCAGTGAAGGCGATTTTTTGGGGGGGCATCCGAGCAAGGTTGCACCACGCTTAACGAGTTCACGCAGTTTGTCTAGCAGTTCGGGGGTCATGGTCTCGACCTCCGGCAGCACGAGCAATCGGTAGCTCATGCCGTCTGGCAAACGAATTCTCCCATTCTTTACCGACATCCGTTTCAGGACGACTTCGGGAGAGCAAACATCAAAGTGGTAATATTTGCGATCCCGGACCTCGAAGGGGATCCTCCAATGCTGCGGAATGTTTTGTGGCTCGAGATAACAAATGTCCGCGACGTAGCGTCCTTGCCGAAGCAGGAATTGGCACCTGGCCAGGTATTCGTGCCAGGGCTGGGAATAGTCCCACCAGGTTTGAGTGCGCTCATAGTGTAGTCCAAAAGGCCCCATGGACATACCGGGCGCACGGTCGGGATTGGTCCACGGTTGCAGGGCGTAACGATGCACGACTAAGCGGTTGATACCCTCGCAAAAAGCCCAATCCCCGTAGGGTTTCACGGCAAACGGATGACCCAGCCAGCGTTCGGTGCCTGTGGCCGTAAACGCTTCCGCTCCGATTATCTGACGGCCGTAGGTGTGGGCCACTGAGGCCATGGCGGTGCAGGTGTAATCCATTTCAAGTGGTGGCCAAGTCCAGAATTCACCCATGGGCTCATCCGCCCGGCTGGCGTAGGTAAGGTCATCGCAAGGTGCGTCATAGCCTTCAAGGGTGAAACGCAGGCCGTGCCGCTTGGCCAGTCGCTGAAACTCGCCCGCATAATTTTCCACCAGCAAATCCGCAATCGTTTGTCGAAAGTCCCAAAGAAACCGTTCCGAAATCTCCAGGTTGTCCACCGGGCGGCCGGTTAAGGCCGGCAGAAAGGGGAGCAAATCGTAGCCACGTCGGAGCAAAAATTCTTCCCGAAATTGTCCTGTCCAGTTTTGCGAATCTACCTCCCAGCTATCGATGTGTGCGGCGATCACCGGGCCAGGTTTATGCGAACGATTGTCCCATACCAGGTTCTTCAGAAAGTTCTTAAAGACCGTTTGGATTCCTTCCTTGCTCAGTTTGTCGCATTCCAGGCCCCGTCCCGCCTCTGGAGCGGGATGATTATCCACGCCGGTGCTGGTATGGCCGATGCGGAGCAACGTCCAGGACCCCGGCGGCACATCCCAATCGAGCCGCCCATCCTTATGGAGATGCGAGGTGAGATTGAGGATTTGTCGTCGCGGAATGGCAAACCCCTTCGGTACCTGGGGATATTGGGCCCGTCCAGGAAACTGATTCGGCCCCGGAATGGACTGTAGATGCATAAAACAGCCTTTGCCTTCCATCTGTGCGATCCTCAGCCTTGGGCTAAGATCCAGTTCCGAAATACGCACCTCGCTCAAGTCCGGATGAAGTCGGTGGAATAACAAGCGAAAATAGCGGGCGGTTGTGGTCGGAAAATCGAAAACCAGCTTGCGCGCTTCGGCGGCGAAGGAGCCTGCGTCTCGAAACACTACTCCGTCGTCAGAGGCCTGCAGTAGACCATGGCAAAACTGATCACCGGTCAACCCCAGCCTGAGCGTTAATTCTCGTGCGGTATATGGCCGGTCGAATTCCAACTGTAGCCAGCTTGGTTTTTCCGGCGTCGGTTTCGGCAAAGTAAAAGTAGCCAAGCGGAGGTCCTCGGTGATGGTTATGGCTTCTGCGGGGCTATCCGACAAGGTAACCCGAGGGGATGTGGCGGCCATCGATTCCAAATCTCCGGTAAGGGTGGGGAAAGCGAGCACGGCAATATCACGGTAGAAATCCCGGGTCGTAGGTGGTTGAGCCAGTCGCTCGTGAAGCGATCGCGGACCGTTTACTTGCGTCTCGCTCCAGACAACCTTTTGCATCGACAACTCCGGGGTGATCCAAGGCCCACCACTGCCGCACCAACCGGCGTCGTTGTTCATGTTTATCTGCAACCCCAGCCGGCGCGCTTCCGCGCAGGTGTGTTGAAATAGCGCGCGCCATTCCGGACTGCCAAATTTCACCTGCCCAGCCGGCGTGCCTTGGTCCACCTCCATGATCAGCGCTCCTCCCAATCCCACTCGCTGCATCGACTCGAGATCGGCAGTGATGCCATTGCTGGTAATATTTCCGTTTAGCCAGATCCAATAAACCCAAGGGCGGGCTGAGTCCGGCGGGCGAATGAAAGGCGCTTCGAGCGCGCTGGCTGCAGGCTTGGCCTCACTGCCAGCCGTGGCAGCGAGTTCTAAACTCGAGATCAGCAGCAAGAAAAACAGGCAAAGCGCCAGGAGCAGGGCAACTTGGCTGCTCATCCAACCCCTGGTTTGCCGTGAACCTCCGCATGGATGTGCGTTCCGCATGTTCCACAAGGTTGATTCAAGGGCCACGCACTGTCCCTGTTCCCAGTCGGATATATTGAGGGGCGGCAGTGAGTTGGAGCGTGATAGAGCCGGATTCCAGTCTTTGTTTGGTTCGAGCACCTTTAAGATCGACCAGGGAAACCTTTGCTGATTTGGAGAGGCTCAACTCCAGTTGGACGGCATGTGGTTCGCCCAGAGTCCAGGCCGCGAGTGTTGTTTTGCCGGTCGCATTGACACACAGGAGGACGTAATCCTTCGCGTTTGTGAGCGCCAAGCGTTTCTGAACGCGGAAGCCCGCAAGTTCATGCGCGAAGGTTTTGAGTGCCAGGTACGAGGGTTTTGGCCGCATGTCAGGCAGCACCGTGCCCCAGTTTTCTTCCTTCTCGTTTGGATTTGCACCATCGTTCATCCAATCGTACCAGATTGAGAGTGGAATGCCGTTGAGGAGATTGTTGAGTTGTTGGCGTACCGCGAATGCGGCTTGGGTCTCGAACGATACCCCCCGGGTCCAGGTTGAGTAACCCCACTCCCCACTGAGGATCGGTACCAATCGTCCAGTTGGGGCGTAATGGTCGATCAGTTTTCTTAGTTGTTGAAAATCCTCGGTCGCGGACTCCGGCGGACGCTCGGGCTTGCGATAGGGATGCACACTCACGGCGTCGAGGTAATTCAGGATGCCTGACTGGAAGAAGGACTCCAGGAATTCCCACGGAAACTCTGAGGTCGCGGGGCCGATGATACCTGCCTTCGGGTCAACCGCGCGAATGGCGCGGGCGGTAGCAAGGGCTAGAGTTGTGTATTGCCCGACGTCGGGTAGGGGACTCCAGAATTCGATGTTGGGTTCGTTCCAAATTTCCCAGAGGACCTCCCGACCGCGGAAATGGCGTGCGGCGGCCGCGGCCCAGGCCGCAAAAGCATCGATGCTCTGCGGTCGTCGCGGCGCTCCAGTCGTTTCGTGGGGCAAATTGGTCATCGGGTTGGTGGCCGTGACGCTAGGCTCGTACAAGGGGTTTGAATAATCTAGAATCAGGATGGCTCGTAGTCCGTGCTGGTCCAGGTTCCTGAGCAATTCCTCGTATCCCGACCAATCGTACACTCCCCGGCGGACTTCCGTTTCATCCCAACGAATGTCCATGCGGATGAACTTGAAACCCGCCGCTTTGATTTGATCCAGTTCGCGGGTATGTCCCTTGACGAAATGAATATTAACTCCCACCCCACTGGGGATCACGCCATCCGGGATGATCGCCGCGGGACACCAACATGCGGCCAGGCAAAGGCACCCAACCCAAACCCTCATCAGACCTGCAAGCCTTGTGAGGGGTAAGCTGGTCATATTGGTATAGGCCAGTTTAACACTGCTCGGGCGGTGTTAAAAGGAAGTTTTCCGCGAGCGAACGCTCCAGTCGAAAAACAAAGCATTGCGCAAGGCGGGCACTGGGCCGCCATGCACCGGTCGTAATGGAACAAAATCGTAATACGTGGACGTGGTTTTGAGGCCGTCCATTAACTGTTTATCGCAATCCGTGAAGGCCCAACTTTCGGCAGGATTGCGGAACACGCTCATCTTTCGCGGGGCATATTCGTCTGTGCCGCCTCCTGGCGGGCGTCCAAAAGGGAAGAGCAAGTAGTCGGCCGGAGGCCCAGGATAATTCGTAATGGCTGATTGCGAAAAATAGCTGATCGGCACATACGGCGGAGGTTGCCGGGGTGGCATGTTGCGAAACTGGGGCAAGGAGGCAGGACACATTGTAACCTTCGCGGTTTGCACAATGGTCGACGGTGGTGGGACCGCCAGGTAAGTGGTCAAGTAATAGACAATCGAACCATCGTGGTAGGGAGGATTGGCGCGGTAAGTGAAAAAAATCCCAGTCCAGGCCGGGCCCGGCAGCGAATCCGCATTATCATGCGTATACATGCTGATGGCATAAGCGAATTGCTTCAGATTGCTGGTGCAGGCCGATTGCATGGCTTTGACCTTGGCCTTGGATAAGGCAGGCAAGAGCATGGCGGCCAGAATCGCGATAATGGCGATTACCACCAGCAGTTCGATCAGCGTAAAAGCAACTGCGCGCGGTCGATGGGGAACGTACTTCATAAGCAGCGAGCCAAAATAATTTGACCCCTCCCTATAGCGCATGCAAGTGAAATCATCACAAAACCGGATCGTTCGAGCAGGAACATCGGCAGCCACAGGTTGCCGGAACCTTCATGGCACGACCGGTGGTGGGGTTACTGCACCTGGCGGTGTGTTTCCAAAAACCCGTGCAATTGGCGGAGCCGCGTGGGATGGCGCATTTTGCGTAAGGCTTTGGCTTCGATTTGGCGGATGCGCTCGCGGGTGACACAGAACTGTCGCCCCACCTCTTCCAACGTGCGGGAATAACCGTCAGCCAGGCCAAAGCGCAGTTCAAGGACTTTGCGCTCGCGCTCGCTGAGGCTTGCGAGCACGTCAGTCAGCTTATCCTTGAGCAGGCTAAAGCTTGTCATCTCACTGGGGTTTTCCGTGCCTTTATCTTCCAGAAAATCGCCGAAGCTGGATTCTTCGCCATCGCCCACGGGTGCTTGCAGCGAGATCGGCTGCTGGGCCATTTTTAGCACCGCCCGGACGCGATTAGCCGGCAATTGCATCTCATCCGCGACTTCCTCGGCGGTGGGCTCCCGGCCAAAATCCTGCAACAACCGCTTCTGGGTCCGCATTAGTTTGTTGATCACCTCGATCATGTGGACCGGAATGCGGATCGTGCGTGCCTGGTCTGCAATGGACCGGGTCACTGCCTGGCGAATCCACCAGGTGGCGTAAGTGGAAAACTTGTAGCCGCGGCGGTATTCGAACTTTTCCACGGCTTTCATCAGGCCCATGTTGCCTTCCTGGATGAGATCGAGGAAGGAAAGGCCGCGATTGATGTATTTCTTGGCGATGGAAATGACCAGGCGCAGATTGGCCTCGACCATTTCAGTTTTGGCCTGGAGCGCCGCAGCGGTGCAGGTTCTTAGAGATTCGAAGGCCTGCATGTATTGCTGGTGCGGCATTCTAACAAATGTCTCCAGCGCGGCGATTTTCGCGCGTTCCGCGTCAATAATGGGCTGGTCTTCCGCACAGGCCCGTTCCTCCAAACCTCTGATCAATCGGACACTTAACTGGATCTTGTCGAAAATGTTCTCTGCTACCACGGTCATCTCTTCCAAAACTTTGGGCTTGTAGCAGTAGCCGGAGAAAGTGGACTGAAGCTTCTTCTCCAGCGGTTTTAGCTTGGCCAGCAGCCGGGCTTTGACGACGGACGAGGATTCGTGGTGCCAGCGAACGAATAACTCGTCAATGCCCTTATCCAGGTCCCGACTCTTGCGGGCCAAGCGCGAAAGTGCCGCCAGATGGGACTCGCGCACGTCAAATTTTTTATCGGAAACGACGCGGTCGAAGCGTTCTTTCGGCGGATTCGCGATCAATTTTTCGGCCAATGCGATGTATTCCTTGCCGCAAAATCCGAAGCTGTGCAAAAGGTGGCGGGCCTCCAACTCGGCCTTTTCGATGCGTTTGGAGATCTGGACTTCCTGCTCCCGCGTGAGCAGCGGCACCTGACCCATCTGCTTGAGATACATGCGGACCGGGTCGTCGAGAAAATCGGTGCCGGGCTTTTCGACGATCTCCTCGGCCTCCGGTTGTTTGACGCGATCAACTTCGGCCTGATCGACAATATCGATTTCGAGATTGCGGAGTTGGATGAAGATCTCGTCCAGGATCTCCGGAGAAAGCAACTGAGATGGCAGCGACTCGTTGATATCGCCATAGGTCAGGTAACCCTGGTCCTGTGCCATTCTGACGAGCTCTTTTACCTTTTCGGCCAAATCCAGACCGCCGCCCACGGGGGTGGTCGGTTGTTCAGTGGCGGTTTTAGGAAGAGAAGCCGGCCCGGAATTCGCAGGGTGCCGACGCGGTTGTCCTGACTTGGAGGTGGTAGCGCGGTGATGCGTATGGCCGCCAGCGGTTTTGGTTTTGCGAGGAGATGGACGCCGGTTCCTGCTTACCTTGGTTCTGGCCATAGCACGTCGTATGTTCGCTTCAGAAACGGAATCTGACGTTGAAATATGGGAAAAGAACAGTGAGTTCGTCAAGCCGTGATCGAATTTTTTCTGAAAACTGTTCAATCCAAGAATCCCCGCAAAATTTTCAGGAAGGCGTCCGTGGCATCCGCATGGACCCAATGTCCGGCACCCGCAACACTTTTGATTTGCGCGGCGGGAAACCATTGCTGGATTTGAGGCCTATCCGCATCGGTCAGATAATCGGATAACGCGCCGCGCACGAACAGCGTTGGGCCGGTGAAGGGCAGAGCTCCGGTCGAGGTTACTTCGGCAAGCACATTGGGGTACTGCCCGGCGATCGCCGCCAGGTTTAATTTCCAACAGAATTTGCCCTCCGCATTTCTACCAAGGCTTTTCAACAGAAATCGTCGGGTGCCCAGGCTGGGGATGGAACTGGCGAGGCTGGCTTCAATCTCCCTTCGAGCTGCAAATGCCTTCAAGTCCAATTTCTGCAGCGCTTCGAGGATTTCGAGATGCGCTGGATTCGATTGTCTGGGGGCGATATCCACCCCCACGAGACGGTCTACAAGGGCGGGAAACTGGAGCGCGAAACGCATGGCGGTCTTCCCGCCCATGGAATGGCCGACAATGCTGGCGCGGGGAATTTGATTTTCTTGAAAGAAATCCCACAAGTCCTTTGCCATGAGGTCGTAGCTCATTTCGGAAGTATGGGGTGAATCGCCATGATTTCGGGCGTCTGGCAACCAAACGGTGTGGTCTATGGCCAAATTGGAAGCGACCGTGCGTAAATTGTCGCCAGAGCCGAACAAGCCGTGGAGCAGCACGATCGGGCGGCCATATCCAAATGTTTTAGAATTCAGGTGCATGTGCGGACTGCTGGAAGATTGTAACTGCCAACGGCGAAGTCAACAAAAGGGGATTTGGCAGGGAAGGGGAAAAGCAGGGATGTCGGTAAGCGCGATCAGATCAAGCGGGACAAGATGGATGTCGGCTTATCGTGCCGGCACTGGGCCACGATGCATAAGGCGATGCGAGAGCACCGCGAGTCCTTCGGCCAGGTTTTCCTTTTGCGTCACCACCTGCGGAGGCAACCGCAGTTGCGTGGGGGTGAAATTCCAGATGCCACGAATGCCGGCGTGGATCATGAGGTCAGCCGCTGCTTGGGCCGCCGCTGCCGGGACGGTCAGGACGCCAAGAGTGATATGGCCGCGGCGGACGAACGGCTCGAGGTGATTGAGGGGCTGAATCCGCCGGCCTCGCACCCAGGCGCCGATCTTTTTCGGGTCGGCGTCGAAGGCGCCAACGATGCGCAAACCGAACTCTTCAAAGCCGCGATAACCAAGGAGGGCAGTGCCCAGGTTTCCTACTCCCACGAGGATCGCTTTCGTTTGATTATCCCAGCCCAGGAATTTTTCAATGGCGAGGATCAGCTCACTGACTCGGAACCCCCGTCGGGGAGTGCCGGTGATTCCGGTGTTGGCGAGGTCTTTGCGAACGATGACCGGCTCAAGATTGTGGGTACTGGCAAGTACGGTGCCGGAGACGAACTCGCGGCCCTCGCCTTGTATTACGCGGAGCATCTGGAGATACGCGGGCAGTCGTTTGACACAAGCAACCCCCGCGCGTTGCACTGCTTCGGGCGAGGGCGTGCCCGCCGGAGTGACGGCCGTCTCACCGTTCTCGCTCAAAGGGGATGGGATGCGACTCGGTAACAGCCGAGATTTGCGTCCGCCAATCGAGGATTTCGCCGCCACGCTCTGGATGAATCGTTGGGGGATGGGCTTGTGCATTATCGAGAGGATTAACGGTTTTACTCTCTGGAGGCAAGCGGGTTTGCGGACACATCCCCGATAACCTTGCAGCATAGCGTGGCTGCCAACCATCACGATGAATGTATAGGTTGGCCAGTCGGTCCAAGGAACGCCCTTAAAAACATGGTAGCACAGGGTTCGAACTGACGCCCGACGCACTGCAGGCACGCTTCGCGAGGAACGCTCCGCTGCTCGCAGGCCGCAGTCGACGGGTGCTCTCGATCCGCGCGGAAGTGTGCAGCGCATCCGTATCCTTTGTCGTGGAGGCAGTTCCGGGCGACTCCGCGCCCCGGGGACTATTGGTGGATGTCCGCATTTGGCGCGGTGATATCACCATCAAAGTCTCTGGTAATGACTTGGAAGAATTGCGGCGCTTGGGTGGACAGGCGTACCTTGATAGGCGAGTCAAAATATTCGGGTCTGCACAAGGATGTCCATCTCGTCTACGTTAGCCCAGTTCGTCGGCATCCATAATCCCGGCGGGTAGAGGAGATAAGGATGCCGAGTAGCTGCGCAATAAGTCGCTCTTCAGCGCCCCGAGCCGGTGAAATGGCTCGCTTATATATTCTTTTCAACTCAGCAAAATGTAATTGAGGTTCAGCTCATTCACCGCCGACTCGGATCGAACACGCCGTTCCACCACTTATTGTTCGGACTGCCCGTGGAATTCTCACGCGCATCTAGCTCGAAGGGCTTCATGGAAACGGCGTGGCCATCTGCCATGACAATGTTGACCTGCCCAGCATTTCGATCCGAGGGTGTCGCCCGGTGCGCGAGGGAACCATCGTCTGCCCGGAGGAAGTAAACTGCTGCCAACACCGGGACCAGCTTAAGCGTGTCCACTAGCGCATCTGCGATCATCTCAATCTCTGAAACAGTTCAGGCGCGTGCACACTCATGCCTGGGGGCGCGCTGGGCATCACGGCTTTCGCACGTCATAGCACATCAATACTGTGCCATGGCGAAGAAAAAGCCGGCCGTGTGCCACCACTGGGTGCGCCCAATGTGGGCCATCGCCGGCTGAAACCTTGAAAGTGCTCACCACCTTGCATTGTTCCGGAGTGGGGCGGACAAGCCCCACCACCCCATCTTCGGAGTAACAGTAGAGCATACCGTCGGCGAAGATGATCGAACCGCCCTTGCCTACGCCAGGCGCTTCCCAGAAAAGTTTGCCGGTTTTCATTTCCATGCATGACCAGCGGCCGCTCGCCTTCTGATGACTGGAGGCATAGACGTAACCGTCCACCAGAACCGCCTGTCCATGAACCGGGTCCTGCCGCGGTTGTTCCCATAGCCTGGTGGCACTCATCCCATCCTCAGCGATGCGGAGCCCCACCGCGCCTTTGCCGTAGCCGCTCGTCACATAAAGCATGCCTTCATGGTAGATGGGTGTGATGGGATGGTTTTGGCGTGGATTTTCATAAGGATGTTGCCAGAGCGCAGATCCGTCTTCCGGCGAGAAGGCAACCACGGCGGTTTCGGTCATGGTCACGACAGCGCGCTTGCCGTTATGGATCAAGGGGAGCGGGGAGCAGAAGCTCGAGCCTTGCCCAAGTGCAGGGCTCGTCCAGACGGGCTTTCCTGTCTTGCGGTTCAATGCCACCATCGTCGCCTTCTTCCCACAGGGGGTGCAAAGCAGCCGATCGCCATCGACCAGCAGACTCTCAGCGTATCCCCACTGAACCTGCGGCGCCTCGTAGTCCTCGAACAGCTTGACCGACCAGACCAAACGGCCTGTGGCTGCTTCAAAGCAAGCCACGTTCCCGATGCCGCTGGCAACGTAAACGAGACCATCCTGAACGGTGGGGGTACTTCGTGCTCCCGGATGGCTGACGTGCCACTCCGGACCGTAGTTGGCTTGCCACTTCAGGCTTCCGTCCAGAGTGTAGGCGCTAAGCACCCCTTCTTTCTCTTCCAATCCTGTGACATAGATCAGTCCACCGGACACTGAGACGTGAGAGAAGCCCTTTCCAATATCTTGGACACTCCAGAGTAATTTAGGGCCACCGTCCGGCCACTGGGACAAAAGGCCGGTTTCGTTCGACTTGCCGTCCCGGTTCGGCCCCCGGAATTGCGGCCAGTCGCTCTGGTTTGCGGCGGTGTCGGGAGCTACCGACGCCAACACGAGCAGAAAAACGGCGGAGAATATGGTTCTTTGCATAGTCATAGTTGACGGATGTGTTCCTTTCCGAGTTTTGCGGCAGGGCGCTTGTAGTGGCGGCTTACTGCCAGGATCACGATGCTGAGACCGACCCAGATGGACGGGTGAGCGATCCTTGAGCCCAAGTCCTTGCCGCAGCTTGGCGAGTCAGACCCGTGCGTCCAGTCCAACCAATAGTCGAGTGTTTGCACGCGCCACACTACAGCAAGTTCAGCGGCTGGGACTCGCGGGGCGGTTCCCTCTCTGGACCCGTTCTTGATCACGGTCCATATCATGGCGGCGGCAACTGCGGCCATGAGGACAAGCAACGCTGGGGTGGTTAATTGCTTAAGCCCGATGCTCTTGACGGACATCCAGCTCAAGGCCGCCGCCCATCCCAGGCCAACCACGATAGTCGCCGAAATGCCAAGAGCAAGCGGGTGGGTGCCTTGAACTCCTCGTGCCCCCAGGACTCCGCAAAGGGCCGAAAGCAAGGCGGCAGAAACTCCGCTGAGCAGCCCCACTATTGAGTGCTCGGGGTCCAACCACCAGGCGAGGCGCCCAAGGATCAGAAAGGCCACTCCGTACAAAATCAGATAGCCAGCAGTTTCGGTCTTCATTCTGCAACTCAACAAAGCCTGTTTGAACAGCGGAGGATTGTGGAGATCTCGAGCCGGTCACCCCAATACATTTTTTGGATACAAGGGTTAACTAAAATGGATGCCCGGTTCGATGGGGAATCGTGTAATGTCGTTGGATGATTTTTGGTGCCGGATTGCAGTTTCATCATGCCTTCAGTCGCTCCGTGTGCGACGAGAGGAAGCAGAAATTGGTTTTGAACGTTCGCGCGGGTCAGACGTCCAATCCCCGCGATGCATCGCATGCAAGCCATCTGCTCCGCCCTGCTTTCAGCTATAGTTTTGCTGATGATTGCGGTGCCCTCCGCCGATCTGTCCGCAGGGTGTGGGGTCCAGTGCTCGCCGACAGCGCGTTGCGTGCGGGACTGTCACAAGCA
Source organism: Verrucomicrobia subdivision 3 bacterium UBA693 (assembly GCA_002298785.1). Taxonomy (GTDB): domain Bacteria; phylum Verrucomicrobiota; class Verrucomicrobiia; order Limisphaerales; family UBA8199; genus UBA693. Next base: position 406 of record DBMR01000122.1, on the reverse strand, counting down.
AGCTCCGACTCGCGAGTTGCCATCCTATATGAAGATGGCCCGGCCCGTGACAAGGCGTGATATGAATCAACCCGGCTTCCAGACTGCGCCTCCGACGGAAATCTCTTGGTCCAATCTCGCCGTGCGGGCCCGCGAAACAGGAAGTATGGCTGTCGAGACATGCGGAGCTTCAGAATTGATTAAGTCCTGGCAATTTCGCTGGCGCACCGCATCTAATCCCCGCTCGCCCGCCAAAGTCTCCTGATTTTCTCCTGGCGCTGCCAGAGGGGTGAGAATTTCACCTTCTCCACAGGCCACGCCCCCTCGCGCTACACTCGGTCCTTCATGCGTCCCAACTATTTGGGGCAGATTGTAGGGCACCACTGTTCGGCAGACATAAGTCCCTTTTAGTCCAACAGGAAACCCT
>DBMR01000121.1 GCA_002298785.1 Verrucomicrobia subdivision 3 bacterium UBA693 | reverse complement strand
GGGTTTCCTGTTGGACTAATCCAAGGTCTGGATTGCATCATAGCTTTTGCTCGACATCAGGCCCGGTTGGGCTACTCTCAGTTTCGCCGCAAGGCATGATTTTGTTCACAGACCGCTGGTCTGGGAGGATGAAAAGACTGTCGCTCGCTGAATCAGCCGCGGGCGATTCGTTGGAACAGGTTCCCCGTATGAATTCAAGATTGCGCAATTCAAAATCGCTCGATTCATTTATTTTGACCACCCTCGTCCTGGTGCTGGCGCACCTGCCCTACAGCGCCGGCGCGGCTTCTGTCGGCCCCGCGGGCTACACCAACGACTTTGCCTTAAGACCCTCCGCGAGTGATTTCTCCACCTCCAGCGGCATCGCCGGAGGATCGGGGGACATCGCGTCGGCGGCGACCCTGGACGCTTACGTGCAAAACGTGGCTGCCGGCACCATCACCGCGTTAGTGACTGACTCTAGTCCAGCCGACCCTCCCGCCAAGCAGGGTCCCGCGCAGTGGACCTCCAGCAGTTCGGGATACCTGGTGACGCGCCCCACCGGGAACAGAGCAACGCTCCTGATGGCCACGCTGGTTAACAACACAGGCACGAACGCCAATATGCTCCATTTCAATTACCAGCTCACCGTGGGCGCCAACTTCATGGAAGAAGTGCCAGGACAACGGCTGTATTACAGCTTCAGCACCGCCTCCAATACCTGGACTGCCCTGCCGACGGTGTCGGGCTTGAATGCGTCTGGCCTAGTGAACGTCGATGTGCCCCTGAACCAGATGTGGAACACTGGCAGCGCACTTTACCTTTTGTGGGCGGACGACAATGCGGCCGACAGCACGGAGAGCGCGTACGAAATCGATAATTTCTTTGCCTCAGCCGGCTACACCAATCTCCCGCTCACCGTTGGCCTGATCGCTCCGGCCAACGGGCAACATTACGGATCAGGCACGACGGTCACCGCCAGTGTCGCTCTGACGGGCTCGCCCACCAACGTGAGTTATTATGTGGATGGCAGCCTGGCCGTAACCCGAACGACGGCGCCCTTCAGCCCGGTAACCTTGCCGGCCCAGGCGCTTGGCACCCACACCGTTTATGCCACAGCCCAGGATGCGAACAACACCTCCATGGCCTCAGAAACGAACTCGTTCGTGATGGATGTAAGCCTGACGGGTTTGCTCCCGGTCAACACCACGCTCGACGCTTCCGGCAGCCCTTACACAGTTGTCGGCACCTTGACTGTGCCTGACGGAGTCACGCTCACCATCCAGCCGGGCGTCACCCTGCAATTCGCGGCCGGAGCCGGTATTGCTATCAATGGCGGGCAGCTCATCGCCGCTGGAACGCCCTTGCAGCGGATCAAATTCACAAAGCAACCGGGCGGCGGTTCCTGGGCCGGTTTTTCGTTTTCCAACACCGCACAATCGAACGTGCTCGCCTATGCCGACATGGAGTATAGCGACTCCGGCTCGCAGAGCATCTACATCAATACCTCCCAGTTGCTGATCGACCGCATGACTTTCTTCAACATCTCGAAGAAGTATTTGGACATCTGGTGGCCGCAGGTCATCATCCGCCATTCGACCTTCGGCGACCTGGGCAACGCCTATTTCTGCACCGTGGAGAACCTGGCCGCCAATGGCTGGTTCATAGTGGACGGCAACCTCTTCGGTTTGGATACCGGGGACAGCGACATCTTCCACCTAAACCATGTGAGCGTGAAAGACGGGCCGAAGGCGATCATCGTCAACAACGTCTTTACCGGCGCCGGCGACGATCATGTGGACGATAACGAGTCGGATTCTCACATCGAGGGGAACCTCTTCCTGAATTTTACCACCAACCACCCGCCGCGCAGCGCCTCATGCGCCATCACCACGGGAGAAGGCTCCGGCATCAGCACCAACCTGCACACGCAGCGGTTGGTGGTGGTGCGCAACATTTTTTGGGGCTGCGACTACGGCATCATCAACAAGGACGGCTCCGCCCTGGAGGTCTATAATTGCGTCTTTGTCGGCAACCGCGGCGGCATCATCCTGGACGAGCCCTGGCGGCTCGATTCCGGGCCGGGCCGATCCTGCTTGGTCGAAAACTGCATCTTTTGGAATAATTGGCCGGAGAACGGCACCGACCAGGGAGCGTTGGCCTATTTGAATAATTCGGCGGCGTACGCCACCGGCCGCTTTTACCGCGGCAGCACCCAGGTGACGGTGAATCATTCGCTCCTCCCGGCGCTGTACCACTACCTCGGGAGTAGCAACCTGGACGCTGACCCGAGGTTCGTGTTCCCCACGAACCTGATGAACCTCAGCCCAACCAACCCGGCTTTCGCAGCCGGCTTTGACGGCTTCGACGCCAATGCCTTTCTGTTCACCAATCGCCTGGTTCCAGACGTGCATCTGCTTCCCGGTTCCCCCGCGTTGGGCACTGGCGTCAACGGCAGCGACCTTGGGTTCTATGTCTCCGATGATGCAACCATTACCGGCCAACCCTCGTCGCCCACTGCTCAAACAAACGTGTCGCTCACGGTGGCGGGGCTGGACCTCGGCGGCTACAAATACCGCCTCATTGGCCCCGGTTTTACGAACGCCTGGAGCCCGGCTTTGCAGCAGTGGAAATACATCTCTGCCATCACCCTGACCGGCAACACTGCCACCGCCAGATCCGCCGGGCATGGCTTCTCCAACGGCGATGTCGTCGAAGTCAAGGGCGCGGACTCGCTGTGCCCCTATTACAATGGCGTGTTCGTCATCCGTAACGCAACGGCCGACACCTTTGATCAGACGGTCAATCCGGGCACCAACTTCATCACCGGTGAGCCCTTAAGCATCGTTTGGCCCATTCGCAATGAAGGTCGGACCGATATCTGGTGCCGCAAACGTCAGACCATTAATTTGAACGGCCTTGGCAGCGGCACTTACCGGGCCGAAGTGGTTCGCCAAAACACCATGGGCGTATGGCAAGACACCAACAGTCCCACCGTCGCGACCTGGGTTGTGAACCTCGGTGAACCCATCCAGCTTACCAATCCGCATTTCGTGGACAACGTCTTCACCTTCCGCTTCAGCGCCATCGCCGGACGAAGCTACTCCGTTGACTACCGGGATGCACTGGATGCCGGCACAAATTGGCTCAGACTTCTGAACATTCCGGACGTGCCTGTGAGCGGCGACTACGCCGTAACCAATTTTGCTCCACCCAGCACGACGCGCTTCTACCGCGTCGTCACGCCGGCGCAGCCGTAGTTACTGGACCAATCGCGGTGGCCAACCTACACGCCGCCACGGCGCAGTCGGGTCTCCTCCTGGGCAGCACGGGCAGTCCAACCCGATGAGCCTCCGGGCCTGAGGGAATTGAGAGCTTGCTGGTAAGCAAGTTGCCACCGCTGATAATTCACTTACCGATTCCCGGTGGGCTCCTCCACCACGCAGATCGCAAAAGCCCCTGACCACCAGCAAGAACCGTTTGACCCCACCGCTGGCACGCTGCATGCATTTGTCAAAGGCGCACAACTATTGTGTTGAAAAAGCATGTCAAAGCAGATTCACGTGGCTGAATTCGAATGCGGTCCCACCTGGGATGTCGCAATTATCAGGATTGCTGAGCCGGCCCACCGGAGCAACCACGCTGCGAGGCTGGGCACTTACTCGAACCTCGCTCATCCCCCACGCTCGCGCGGTTGGCACCGGCGCCCCGCTCCCTTGCGCTTCAATTCTCGCCGGCAATGAACGCCCGGGTGTTGTTAATCGAAGAAGACGACTCGGTGCAAAAGTCGCTCTGCAAGGCGCTCTGCTCCGAAGGCTGCACGGTGTTGGCGACCACGGTCACGGAGTTGGGTGGTCGCTTCCCGACTGAGGGCGCTGACGTGGTCGTGATGGATGCCGACACGCCAACTCGAAACGGCTGGATCCTGGCAGCGCAGGCGGCGGCGGCTCTCCATGGCCGGCCGTTGGTACTGCTCACCGCTGAGCCCGGCCAGTTGCGCCGGGCATTGGCTGCCGGGGCTAGCGTCTTGTTGGAAAAACCGATTGCACTCCCCACGCTGCTGGAAACCATCGAACGACTTCTGACCAAGGCAACTCCCGACAGTGATCCAACGGTGAGTCCGACCGAGCCGAAAGTTTGACGAATAATGATCATGGTTTCGCCTTTCAAAACCTCCCCGCTGCGCCACTTCGATAAGTGGCTCGTGCTGCTGGTGCTTTCCACCATTGCAGGTGCGCAGGCGACCGCGGCGCTGGAAACAGAAACGAATTTGCCCCCAGCGCTTTCGCTGTTGACGGCTCAGCGCCTCGCCTTCGCGCGGAACTGGGACTTGCTGGCTGCCAAAAGTGATGTTGATATTGCCACCGCCCAACGGATTGTGGCGCGAGAGTTTCCAAACCCGACCGCGTCGATTGGCATCACCAAGATCAGCGTGGATGACCACCCGAACAGCACCTCAATGGAAAATGGCTTTTGGGGACGCAGTTACGACACCGTGGCCGCTATTAATCAACTCATCGAAATCGGCGGCAAGCGGCGCGCGCGCCGGGATTCCGCCGCCTCGAGCGTCCAGGGCGCGGAAGCCCGCCTGGCCGACGCGCGCCGCTTGTTATACCAGGGCGTCGCGCAGTCCTATGTGGCCGCATTGCTTGCCGAGCGTAACCGCCAGGTCTTCACGAATTCCGCCGCAATGCTGCGTGAGGAGGCGAACATCGCCTCGATTCGCGAGCGAGCAGGGGACATCTCTTCGTCGGACCGAAGCCAGCTTGAAATCGCCGCACAGAGGCTGGAGCTTGACGCGGAGGGGGCCACCACCACCGCCCGCAATGCCCGCATAGCGCTGGAAGTGCTGCTCGGCGTGAAGGAGCCGGATGGCAGTGTCCAACTCACCGACACGCTCGAACCGCTCGCGGAATCACCCGACGCCACCGGGATCATGCTCGCACCGGTTATGACCAGGCCCGATGTGCGTGCGGCGGAGTTCGCCCGCGCCAAAGCCGAGGCGGACTTGCGCCTGCAAAAAGCCCAGCGTGTGCCGGACCCCACTTTCTTCGCCCAATATGAGCACGAACCCCCGGACTTGCCGAATTCGGTGGGATTTGGCGTCTCCTTCCCGCTGCCGCTCTGGAACCGCAACCGGGGCAATGTTTCTGCCGCGGAAGCAACGCTGGAACAAACGCGGATCCTGGCGGAAAAGGCGCGCGCGCAGGCGGCCGCGGATGTAATCGTGGCAAAAAATTCCTACGCCTCGGCGCTGGACCGCTGGCAGCACTATCGTGACGAGCTGCAGCCGAAGTCGGCGAAGATCCGTGAGACCGTGGCCTACGCGTATGAGAAAGGCGGCACGTCTTTACTGGACCTGCTCTCCGCCCAGCGCAACGATAATGACGTCCGGTTCGCCACCGCCCAGGCGGCCGCCGACGCGGCCACCGCCTCGGCGGCATTGAAGGCGGCGCTGAATCTCACCGAAACCGCAGGCAAGCAACCATGACTCAACTCCTCTTCCAGTCGAACCCGCATTCCGCAGCTTCAGCTTCCCCATCCCGGCGAGGGGAGTTCCTCGCCACAGCCGGCATGCTTGCCGTGGTGCTGCTCGCATTGGGTTGCCACCAACAGCAAAAACCTGAACCAACCAACCCGGCCAAAGTCGAAAAGGATCGGGTCTTCTTGCCGGACAACGACCCCCAGCGCAAAGCGCTGACCGTTGAGACGGTTACGGAGCACAAGGTGAATACCCTGCACCTTACCGGTCGCCTGTTATGGGACGAAGAGGCCACCGTCCGCGTCTTCTCACCCGTCGCGGGCCGGGTTACGGCAGTGGACGTTGTGCTCGGCCAGGCGATCGCGCCCGGCACGGTGCTGGCCCGCGTTTCCTCACCTGACTTCGGCCAGGCCCAGGCCGATGTCCGCAAGGCCAATGCGGACCTGATCCTCGCGGAGCGTAGCTTGCGACGTCTGCGGGAACTCGTGGCCCACGGAGCCGCGCCCGCCAAAGATGCTGAATCCGCCGAGGACGCACTTGCGGCGGCCCAGGCGGAGAAGGAGCGCGCCACCGCTCGGCTCTCGCTTTACGGCGGCACCGCTGAAGTGCTTGATGGCCTTTTTCCCCTGCGGGCGCCCATCGGGGGCACGGTCGTCGAACGCAATGTGAATCCAGGCCAGGAAGTGCGGCCCGACCAGATGCTGGGCAACGTACCGCAGGTCTTTTCCCCGCTGTTGACAATTTCCGACCCCACCAGGCTTTGGTTGATCGTGGATGCGACCGAATTGGATATGAGTCTGCTAAAGTCCGGACAGGAGATTCACCTGCACGCCAAGCCCTACGGCGATCGTGAATTTCCTGGTCGGCTGGATGTGATTGGCGACGCCCTGGACCCGGCGACACGAACGGTGAAAGTACGCGGCAGAGTCCCCAATCCCGACCGGCTGCTCAAGGCCGAGATGTATGTGGCGGTGGATATTCTGACCGACCTGCCTCCCACGGCGGAAGTCTCCACGAAGGCAGTCTTCCTCAAGCTCAACCAGGCCTACGTCTTCGTCGAGAATGGCGCCTGGTTCGAACGCCGCCTCGTGAGGACTGGCGCCGAAAATGACAGCAAAATCGCCGTGCTCGAGGGGGTCAAGGTGGGGGAACGGGTAGTCACCGAGGGCTGCCTGCTGTTGCAAACTTTGATCGAATCCAGGACCGACCGATGATCAGCACGATCACCTCTTACGTTCTGCGGCACCGCGCCATCGTCTTTGCACTGACGGCGATCTTTATCTTTGCCGGCGTTCTGGCGTTTCGCCGGCTGCCGGTGGAAGCGTATCCGGACGTCACGAATGTCTCCTTCCAGGTTATCACCCTCTTTCCCGGCCACGCAGCGGAGGAAGTCGAGCGCCTGGTCACCATCCCCATCGAGAACGCGTTGAACAGCATTCCGAAGCGAGCCTCGATCCGCTCGATCTCCCTGTTCGGCCTCTCCCAAGTGACCATCACGTTCGAAGATGACGCCGACCGCGCTTATGTGCGGAATCAGGCCTATCAGCTCTTATCCACCGTCACCCTGCCGCCCGGAGCACAGGCCAGCCTTTCGCCGGATTCCACACCAGTCGGAGAAATCTACCGCTACACGTTGAAAGGGCCCGAAGGGTATCCCGCCACCGAATTGCGGGCGCTCGAGGACTGGGTGGTCGAGCGCCAGCTTCGCACCGTGCCGGGCATCGTGGATGTGGTGGGCTTCGGCGGCCCGACCAAGCAATACCAGGTTTTGATCGACCCGGTTAAATTGAAATCCTATGGCATTTCGCTCAAGCAGGTCTTTGACACCCTCTCGAACGGCAATCGTAACGCGGGCGGTTCTTACATCGAGCATGGACCGGAGATGTACATCGTCCGCGGCCTGGGCTTCGTGCGCACGCTCGCTGACATCGCGGCCATCGCCGTGGATACCCGCAACGGCACTCCCATTCGGATCAGCGATCTCGGAACGGTTCAGCTCGGCCAGCAACTCCGCCTCGGCAGGGTCGGCAAGGCGGTGCAGGGACAACCCGACCAGGACGATGTAGTCGAAGGCATTGTCATCCTGCGCAAAGGTGAAAACGCGCTCGAAGTGCTCAAGCTGGTTCGCGCCAAAGTCGAGGAAATCAACAAGAAATACCTCCCGCCCGGCACCGGCGTTCAGATGGTGATGCACTACGACCGCACCGAATTGATCCAACGCACCCTGCACAACGTGCGCAAAAACATGGTCGAAGGCATCGGTTTGGTGCTGCTGGTGCTCCTGCTTTTCCTGGGATTGGGCAACTACCGCTCCGCGCTGGTCGTGGCCGCGGTCGTCCCGCTGTCGCTCCTCGGCGCGTTCCTCCTCCTGGACTTGCGCGGCATCCCGGCCAACCTGATCTCCATGGGCGCAATTGACTTTGGCATCATCGTCGATTCCGCCGTCGTGGTAATGGAAAACCTCCTGCGTCTGCTGGAGGAACGAAAGGACAAGCTTCGATCACTGCCGGCCACTATCGTTGAAGCCGTCGGCCAAATGGGCCGGCCGATTCTCTTCTCGAAAGCAATTCTCCTCACCGCCTTCCTGCCGCTCTACACCATGCAGCGCGTCGAGGGGAAGATCTTCCAGCCGATGGCACTCACGCTGACCTTCGCGCTCCTCGCGGGGACGATCCTCGCCCTTACGGTGGTGCCCGCGCTCGCCAGTTTCGCGGTGAGACGCAAAATCGCCGCGCACGAATCCTGGATCGTGCGACAACTGCTGGCGCTGTATCGCCCGGTGCTGGCGGCCGCGTTGCACCGGCGTAAGCTCGTGCTGGGGATCAGTCTGCTCAGCCTCGCCGCCGCCGGCGCGACGGCCTATCTCGTGGGCAGCGAGTTCCTGCCCAAGCTCGATGAAGGCTCGCTTTGGGTGCGCGCCTTCATGCCGCAGACCATTTCGCCGACCGAGGCCGCCCGCATCGTCAAGCGGATCCGCGGGACCCTCATTTCCTTCCCGGAATCGCGCACCGTCGTCAGCCAACTCGGCCGCCCGGATGATGGCACGGACGTCAACGGCTTCGATGTGGTAGAAACTGCGGTGGAACTCCGGCCACGGGAGGAATGGAGGACGGCGCCCGACCGTGACAGCCTGGTGGCGGCGATGAAGCAAAAGCTGGAGCAAATCCCCGGGGTCGAATTCCAGTTCAGCCAGATGATCGAAGACAACGTCAACGAGGCCGTTTCCGGCGTGAAGTCCGAGCTGAGCATCAAAATCTATGGCGAAAGCCCGCAAAAGCTACAGGAGCTGGCCGACCAGATCGTCAGCATTCTGGGCACGGTGCCCGGGGCGGCCGACGTGGGCACCGACGAATTGCTGGGACAACCCCAAATCCAGATCGAAGTGGAGCGCTCGGCCATCGCCCGAGCGGGGTTGTCGGTGTCTGACGTGCAGTCGGTGGTGGAAACGGCCATGGGCGGTGCGGCCGCCACCCAGGTTTATGAAGGCGAGCGCACCTTCGATCTCGCGGTAAAGCTCACGCCGGGTTCGGTCTCGACGATCGAAGGCATCCGCAACATCCCCGTCTTCGGTTCCAATGGTGAGCGACTCACGCTGGGCGCCCTGGCGTCGGTGGAAGTAAAGTCCGGCTTTGCGCGCATCTTCCGTGAAGAAAACGCCAGGCGCACCGCGGTGAAACTCTCGGTGCGCGGCCGCGACCTTGGCTCACTCGTGGCCGAGGCGCAGAAGAAAGTGGATGCCCAGGTGAAACTCCCGCCGGGCTACCGGCTCGAATGGACCGGCGCCTTTGAGAATCAGCAGCGGGCGGTAAAGCGCCTCGCGCTTGTGGTGCCCATCACCCTCATCGCGATCTTCTTCCTGCTCTTTACCGCGTTTGACTCCAGCAAAATGGCCATCCTCATCCTGCTCAACGTGCCGTTTGCGGCAGTTGGCGGCTTGCTGGTTCTCCCGTTAGCCGGCCTGTCGCTTTCGGTATCCGCGCTGGTCGGGTTCATCGCGCTGTTCGGCGTGTCCGTACAAAACGGCGTGCTGCTGGTGGAGCGCATCCGCGAGTTGCGACGCGACGGCCTCGCGATGGCCGAGGCCGTCATGGAAGGCGCGGTTTCCCGGGTTCGGCCCGTAGTGATGACCGCCCTTATGGCCGCGCTCGGCCTGCTGCCCGCGGCGCTCTCACGCGCCGTGGGAGCCGAAACGGCGCGCCCGTTTGCGACCGTGATCATCGGCGGCCTGGTCACGGCCACGATCCTGACCCTCTTGATCCTCCCGATTCTGTATCCGAAGTTTGAATCGGAAATCGCCGAATATTGACCATGAAATATCTTCTCGCGTTCATTCCGTCCGACCGCCTGCAGCCGGTTACCGAGGCTCTGGTCTCCCAGCATGTCCACGGCCTCTCCGTTTCCGAAGCTCGCGGCTTCGGACAAGAGCACGACCCCGCACATCCGGAGCATCGTGAGTTTCACGGGCTGGAGATGACCCGCAAGGTGCGACTCGAGATCTTTTGCCACGATGAGGAAACCGAGGTGGTCCTAAAAGCGATTTACGACGCAACGCACAGCGGCCACCGGGGTGCGGGTAAAGTCTTTGTGCTGCCGGTCGAAGATGCCTTGCGCTTGAAAACCGGCGAACGTGGCGCGGCGGCCATCGGTCTCCGACGGCCAATTTCCTGACGCTCGACGCGCGATCTCTCGCGCCTTCCGATAAACATGCGAAACCATTTGTGGGGGTGCTCAGCAATTGGTGGCCGGCCCGATCGGTCAGTTTTTGGTATTTGGTGACGGGTGTTGCGCTACGCAGCCAGGACAAAACCAGGTGAGATTTTGTTCATCTGACTGCCCGCCTTCGGGACCTGATTTTTCCGGTTAACGAGTGAACCCTCCCCCACGCGTCAGAAAGAGAGTTGCCTGAGGCTTATCCTTACCTGCTTGCCGGAAATCTTCCGTCGTGCGAAGATCGTTCCAGATGACACGCAATGAAAAAGGGTCAGGGCCCGGGTTGGCTCCCAGAGACTCCGTTTCTTTGATGGTCGAGACGAATGCATCGCTAATTACATGAGTAGGAGACCCGTTTTCTGTGCGATGCGGGGATACCATTTCGGGGTACAATCTCCGAAACATGAGAGGTGCCTTTGTAAGTGTCTGCGCTTTAAGTGCGCCCGTAGCTCAGTTGGATAGAGCATCTGCCTTCTAAGCAGAGGGTCCCGCGTTCGAGTCGCGGCGGGCGCGCCACTTTTGCCCCTTTTTTAGGTCAAAGCGTCCCAACGCCACCTCTGCTTGGAATTTCGTGTTGTGCGGACCCGCGCAACATGAACCCAAAAGAAAATCGCAAAAAAAGCGTAAGCGATCATAGGGGTGCA
>DBMR01000001.1 GCA_002298785.1 Verrucomicrobia subdivision 3 bacterium UBA693 | reverse complement strand
CAATTTCTTCACAGCTTCTGAGGGAGGCAGTGAAGATCAAGGAGTCTTCGGTTGCCGCGGGTTCATTGGTGGGGGACGTCTCGCCGGGGCGTGCGGCGGCCGGATTGTTTAGCGCTCGGGAGAGTTGGGTCACTCGGCCTCGCAAACTTAGCAGCTCCAAATGCTCGCGCCGGTATTGCCGGAGTTGGTCTCCGGTGATCAGAACCTGGTTTGATTCGGCACCCGACCCTGAGTGGCGAGCGTCCGGTAGGGGCACCGATGAACGCGGAGCCGAGAGCGTGGTGCGCAGCGTGTTGTTTTCCATCCACAAGACCAGCAACCCGGCGCTGAGGGCGCAGAATGCGGCGGCGAGGCCTAAGGACTTGAGTTTGGTGGTAGCCATAAGGGAAAGGGCAGGGGCGGTGGGGCTGATGGGAGCGGCGGCAATGACGGGGGTGGAAACCAGGGTGTGGATGACCACGGCTGGCGCCGGCTGCACCGCTTCGCTGCTGAGCACCGCACCTAACTGGGACAGGGGAACCCGGGTGCCGTTCGCCGTGAGCGTTTTGTGAAGCCGCTCCAATGCACGTGAGACGCGCTTTTGTGCGGCGTCCTCGCTCCAGCCCAAGGCTGCCCCAACTTCCTTGAGAGACTTGTTTTGAAAGTAACGCAGGACCACGGCGTCGTGTTCACGCGTCCGCAACGATTCCATGGCCCGGTCCAGGAGCGGTTTGATTTGTGTCCAGGAATCCTCGGTGTCCGTCGCGCAGTCGATTTGATCAGCGGCCTGCTCCCCCTGGCGGCGGCGCTGTTCGCCACGAATCGTTTCCAATGCGACATTGCGGGCGCAACGGTAAAGCCATCCCGGCAGCACCGTGTGGCACTGCAAGTCCTGAACCTTCCGTGCCAGCCGCACGAACACCTCCTGTGTGATGTCTTCCGCCGCATGATGGTTCGAGACCAGGCGGCAGGCAGTGGAATACACCAAGCCGGCATAACGCCGCTGAATCTCCGCGAAAGCCTCTTGCGAGCCCTCGTTGAGGTAGCGATGGAGAAGTTCCAGATCACTCATTTGCACCTGTCTTCTTTATATGACTATGGCGGCCCCTTTTCCGACAAAGAATTTTCGAAAATTCACATCGCGCGAGTCGGCGAGTTGGGCCGGTGTGGCTACGAGAGGGATTCGCCAGGTGCGGCGGCTGCGTCGTGGAATTGCCGCCTGCGATCGGTAATGACTGGAAACGACCCGATGCAACTTGAACTTGGGCCGGTTCGGGTTGAATATCCGCCAGCGCCGAGGCTTAAGACCTGTGGCTAAGATTAGTGCGAATGAACTATGAATGACCAATTGGCACAAGTTGACACGAAGTTCAGTCACATCGTTATTTTTTGGACCGACCCGGCCCAGCCTAACGCGGCTGAGGAGTTGATCGCGGGAGCGAACCGGTATTTGAAATCCATTCCCGGCGTATTGCAGTTCCACGTGGGTCGAATGGTCAAGAGCCACCGCCCGGTAGTGGACCAATCATACGCCGTGGCGCTCAACCTCGTGTTTCCCTCGAAGCAAGCCCAGGACGATTACCAGGTGCATCCGAGCCATGTGGAGTTCGTGGAGAAGGTGTTCAAGCGCGTATGTACCAAAGTAGTCATTTACGACTTCGAGTAACGCGGGAGGGAGCAATCCGCCACCCGACCATCGGTGTGGCTGGCCGGCTGACAATGCAAGGGGGAGCGCTCGACGCCGGGGTCATCAGAGGCTAGACTGCCGCCTATGAGTTTGATTGCCACCGAAAAGGTGCCGGATGCGCTGGGCCATTTTGGCGAGTATGGCGGGCGCTATGTGCCGGAGACCTTGATGCATCCGCTGCAGGAGTTGGAGCAGGAGTATCTCCGCGCCCAACGGGACCCCGAATTTCAGCGGGAATTCGAGTATTATCTGCGCGAGTTTTGCGGGCGGCCAACGCCGCTGTATTTTGCCGAGCGACTCACACGGGAATTGGGCGGCGCGAAAATTTATCTAAAGCGCGAGGATTTGCTGCACACAGGCGCGCACAAGATTAACAATTCAATCGGGCAGATATTGCTGGCGCGGCGAATGGGCAAGACACGGATTATCGCCGAGACCGGAGCCGGGCAGCACGGGGTGGCAACCGCCACGGTGGCGGCGATGTTTGGGCTCAAGTGCGTCATTTACATGGGCGCAGTCGACTGCGAGCGGCAGGCGTTGAACGTGTATCGGATGAAGATGCTGGGGGCGGAGGTGGTGTCGGTCAAAGCCGGCCAGCAGACGCTTAAGGAGGCGATCAACGAAGCCATGCGGGATTGGGTGACGAACGTGCGCAGCACGCACTATATTCTGGGCACAGCTTACGGCGCGCATCCGTATCCGCTGATGGTGCGAAATTTTCAAAGAGTCATCGGGGATGAGGCTCGCCGGCAGATTCAGGAGAAGGAAGGGCGCCTTCCCAATTTGCTCGTGGCGTGCGTCGGCGGCGGGTCAAACGCCATCGGACTTTTTTACCCATTCCTGAACGATGACTCGGTGCGGATGGTGGGGGTGGAGGCGGGGGGAGAGGGCATAACGGCTGGGCGCCATGCGGCGCGGTTCCAAGGTGGTTCGCTGGGGGTGTTGCAGGGCACGCGCTCGTATTTGTTGCAGGATGAATTTGGCCAGGTGCAATTGACCCACAGTGTCAGCGCGGGCCTGGATTACGCGGCGGTGGGGCCCGAGCATGCCTGGCTGCGTGACCATGGCCGGGCCGAATACACGTACGCCACGGACGATAAAGCTCTCGCGGCCTTTACGCGGCTCGCTCGGCTCGAAGGCATCATACCGGCCCTGGAAAGTTCCCATGCGATTGCCGAGGTCATTCAGCGGGCTCCGAAGATGGACCCGAGCGATTTGATCATTGTGAACCTGTCCGGCCGTGGGGATAAGGATGTCGCCCAGGTCGCGACAAAGCTCAGCCTGACCATGCCGGTATAGGTTTGAGCCTGCGGACCGAAAACGGTCACTCTTCCGAAAACAGGTAATCCAGGTCGGCTTTGGACAGGCTCCGGGCGAAGCCTTCTTCGCCGAGCACGTCCGAGATTGCCTGCGCTTTGCTCTGCTGCAGTTCCCAGATCTTTTCCTCGACGGTACCGGGAGAGATAAGGCGGTAAGCATTGACCGTCTGCGTCTGGCCGATGCGATGAGAGCGATCGATGGCCTGGGCTTCCACGGCCGGGTTCCACCACGGATCGTAGAGCACGACGTAGCTGGCGGTGGTCAGGTTGAGACCGGTGCCCGCGGCCCGCAAGCTGAGGAGGAACACGGCGGGATTGGGATCATTCTGGAATTGATTCACCACCTCCTGGCGTTCCTTGGTTTGGCCGGTGAGGATATGGGTGCCGATCTGCCGGGCGCGGCATTCCTGTTCGAGGAGGTGGAGCATCTGCACGAATTGACTGAATACCAGGACCTTTTGGCCTTCCGCCACCAGGGCATCCAGCAGCTCGAACAAGGTTTCTGTTTTTCCGGAGATCGAGTCGTTGCCGACAAGCTTGGGGTGACAGCAGATTTGGCGCAGCCGGGTGAGGGCGGCGAGCACGTGAATTTTGCTCTTGTTGAGGCCTTTTTCCGCGACGGTTTTCATTACCTGCTCGCGGCTGCGTCGGAGCTCGGCCAGGTAAAGTTTCCGCTGCTCCTCGCCGAGCTGACAATCGCGTCGCTGCTCGATGCGATCCGGCAGATCCCGGGCGACGTGGCGTTTGAGACGGCGCAACATCAGCGGGCGAAGCTTGGCCGAAAGGCGTTTGCGCGCGATGCGCTGGGCGGATTCGGCATTTTCGCCGTGCGGCTCGTAAAGCTCGATAAACTGTTCCTGCGTGCCGAGGTAACTGGGCTGGATGAAATCCACAATGCTCCACAGGTCGAGGAGCCGGTTCTCGAGCGGTGTGCCCGTCAATGCCAGGCGGTGCTCGGACTTGAGCTGCTTTACGGATTGGGTCACCTGGGCGCCGGGATTTTTGATGAACTGCGCTTCATCCAGGATGACGGCACGGAAAGCGAATTTTTGCAGCTCTTCCAGGTCGCGGCGCAACAAAGCGTAGTTGGTCACGATCAAGTCGTGCTGCGGGATCTGTTTGCGCAGGCTGTGACGGGCGGCGCCGCTCTCGAGCACGAGCACCCGCAGGCTCGGGGTGAACCGCGCCGCCTCACGCCGCCAATTGTGTAGGACCGACGCGGGGCAAATGACGAGAGACGGCTTGGGATTTTTCGAATGCCAGGCTTTAAGCCATGCCAGCCAGCCCAGGGTCTGGAGTGTTTTTCCCAGGCCCATGTCGTCCGCGAGAATGCCCCCGAGCTTGAGCCGGGTAAGGTGGCAGAGAAAGTCGAATCCGTTCTTTTGGTAGGGCCGCAGCTCGGCTTCGATTCCGGTGGGCAGGTCGGTTCCGGTAATGCCCTTGAAATCCTTGAGCCGCTCACGCAGCGCGCGGGCCTGGGGCGAATCCGCAAAGCGCTGCAGACCTTCTTCGTCGAGATGCGCCACCTGTTCGAGGCCGATCTTTTGGCCGTTGGCATTGAGGCCATCCACTCCGAGTTCGGCCATGGTTTCGTGCGCGGACTGCACGGCTTGGGCATCTAGTTCCACCCAGCCTGCGTCTGGCAGTTTGACAAATTTTCCCGTGGCTGACTGCAGACGTTGCAGGTCGGCGGCAGTGAGCTTGAGCCCTTCCTGTTCCCATTCGGCGGAGACCGAGAGCCAATCAATGCCGCTGCCTTTCACGATCACCTTGGGGCGAAGCCGTCGTGGAGCGAGGAAGAGCCGATGAAAGCCCGGGTTTCCGAGATACTCGGCTTCGCGCGGGCGATCCAGCCAGGCTTCCGACAGGCTGCCGAGGAACAGTTCATTGGCGTCTCCCACCCAGAGACCGGCTTCGGGCGTGAACCAATCCAGCTTGCGGAGCCACTGGGTGGCGGGTTCCAGGCGCGGGTCATCGAGAATTTGAGGTTTGTCGCCCTGGGCTTTGCCTCCCTGAGGAGTCCACTCGTGCCCGTTCCAGAGCCAGACACTTTGGTCGCGCTGGCTGTGAGCCAGGAGCCGCAGTCTCACTGTATCTTCCAGGAGTTCGAAAGTGAATTGCGGAGCCGCGGGGTGCGTCAGGCAGAGTTGCTCCCAATCAACGCCCTGGTTGGGCGGATTTTTCCGCAAATGCATGAGGAGGCGATGGCTCAGCTTGCGCACCGGGACTGATGGCTGATGAGCCCAGTGATCGATCAGCTCTGGCGGCGGCGCGTTGCTGAGCAGGAAGAACTCAGTGCCTACCAGCGCCAGCGGCGGTCGGGAGCCGAAAAAACGCACCTCATGCAGCGGGAACGTGCGCCCGCCGGGCACCGCCAGCAAGTGGGTGAAAGCAAGTTCCTGGTCGCCATTCTCGAGACAGGGGGTTAATTCAGCGAGTTGCCCCCGGAACTTCAGGAATCCCGCACTGGCGCCGTCCTCGGCTAATTGTTCGAGCCGATTGGTGTGCCCCCAGCGCGCCAGCCATTGGAGCAGGTCTAATTCTGTAAGCCACAGAGTGTCCTCACCGTCGGCGTTGATCGCATGATGTTCGGCGAGCCACTGCACAAATTCCCAGTCGGCCGGCGGGAACTGTTCCTGTTCATGCGCTGCGCGGGTGGTTAGTTCCAGGATTTCCGACAGGTTTTTGAGTTTTTCCCCGGTGCGCGGGCGTTGGATCAGGAACTGCACCGTCAGCCGGTAGCGCGCGGAGGATTCCGATTCCCGTTCCTGGCGACACAAGACGCGCAGGGCGGCCCGGGGAGAATCCAGATGAGCGGGGCGGGGCGGGGAGAGCCAGTTTTCCAGGTGCTGAACGATTTGCTGCTCCTGTGCGGCTTTCTCCACTTGCTGAAAACGATCCAGGTTGGCGTATCCAGCCAGTTCCGTGGGCAGAGAGCGTTTGGCGCGTAGAAAAAGAAACGCCACCTCTTCGAGACGGGTTTTGCCACGTGCATTCAGCAGCCGGGGCCACCAATCGTTGCTGGGGAAATCCTTGCGCGAAAGGGACAGTTTTTCGAAGTAATCCTCGAGCAACAGCCAAGCACGCTGGGAGTCGGCGCAGGCGGCGAAGGTATTCAACAGTTCCGCTCGTTCGGCTACGATGGTGTGGGTATCGGCCAATTCGCGACGCAAATCCGCGAGCGCGCCGTAGGTCTTGGCGAGGACCGTGTGGTGGGCGTCGTATTTCGAGCCCTGAGCGCCGCGCACACCATTCCCGTTTCTGAGTAGAGCTTTGGCCATCTGATTTATTCCCCAAATAGGGACCCTATATTCCCTCATAGAACCGGCGTTTGGGTCAATAATAATTGTCAGGATTTTTGGTGCTCCGGTTTTTGCGCTTTTCCGAGACGACTGGGGCACGCACAATCATGGCCGCGAGTGGAAGCGAAGAAGTTCAAACTGACCGTGGCCTACGATGGGACCGCCTACCAGGGATGGCAGGCGCAGAAGATTGGCACCGGCGTGCAGGAGCGAGTCGAAGAGGCCCTGGCGAAACTCTTCCCCAGCCACCCACGCTTGCACAGCTCCAGCCGGACGGATACAGGCGTGCATGCGCTGGGGATGGTCGCGCACTTCGAAGTTCCCGGCGCCGAGGCGCGTTTCAGCCCGGCCAAACTTGTCTTGGCGCTCAATGCCTGGCTGGCGCCGGACATTCGGGTGATGAAAGCGGCCCGGGTGGGCGCCGCGTTTCACGCCCGGTTCGATGCTCGGGGCAAGCAATACCGCTATTTCATTTGGAACCATCCCTCGATGAACCCGTTGCTGCGCCATTCCGCGTGGCACGTGCCGCGCAAGTTGAACCTGTCAGCCATGCTTCAGGCGGCTGCGTTCTTCCCAGGGAAGCACGATTTTCAGTCCTTTGCCGCCAATCCCGGCTACAGCAAGGCTTCCACCGTGCGGACCCTTACCGCCTGCCGCATCCAATGCTCCGGGCCTTTGGTCACCTTTGTCATTGAAGGCGATGGGTTCCTTTACAAGATGTGCCGGGGAATTGTGGGGACCCTCGTGCAAATCGGGCTGGGCAAATATCAACCGGAGGACGTGCGCGCCATGCTGGAGCGCAAGTCGCGCAGCTCCGCGGGAATGAGTGCGCCTGCGGCTGGGTTGGTGCTGTGGAAAGTTCATTATCCGCGAAAGCGCATCGCGCTTGAACCGGGCGTCTGACTCTGTCATTCAATGCGCATGATAACTCGCGCACGGTTGCGGATTTGGTTCAGTGTGTTCCCGGTTTCGGTGATGGCCGGGGTATCTCCCTTTGCTCTCGATCCCGGCCAATCCGAGGAGCGCACCTGCTTTCAGACCGCCGAAGCCTGGAGCCGGGCCGGTAATTTGCGCTCGGACGTGGCGATTGTGTACGGGATCGACCCGGGCTTACCAAAACGCATCGCCACCTGGCGCGACCACGGTTACCGCATCCATGTGATGACCGGGGTGGCGTGGGGGAACTACCAGGATTATCTCTACGGCCGATTTGATGGCATCAACCACGAGGACGAAGCGCAGACCGAACGGAACGGGAAGAAGATCAGCCACGGAGGCGATGTCTATTACATGTGTCCCGGGACGAACTACGGGAAGTTTCTAAGTGTTGGTGTGCAGCGAGCCCTCGATGCCGGGGCCGAGGCGATTCACCTGGAAGAGCCGGAGTTTTGGGTGCGGGGCGGGTACTCCGAAGGATTCAAGCGCGAGTGGAAGAGTTATTACGGCGAAGACTGGCAACCGCCGCACAGTTCGGTGGATGCGCAGTGGCGCGCTTCGAAGCTGAAATATTTTCTCTACCGCCGGGCGCTGCAGCAGGTGTTTGATCACGTGCAGGAATTCAACCGGAAGCAAGGGAAGCACGTGCGCTGTTATGTGCCGACGCACAGCCTCTTGAATTATGCGCACTGGCGAATCGTAAGTCCGGAATCCAGCCTGGCGCGGCTCGAGGGCTGCGACGGTTACATCGCCCAGGTGTGGACTGGCACCTCGCGCACCGCCAATGAATACCGCGGCAAATCCCGGGAGCGCACGTTTGAAACCGCTTTCCTGGAGTATGGCATGATGCAGAACCTGGTGCGTTCGACCGGGCGCCGCGTCTGGTACCTCAATGATCCGGTCGAGGATAATCCGGATCACGATTGGGTGGATTATCGGCGCAACTGGGAATCCACGTTGACGGCCTCGTTGTTTCAATCGGACGTCGCGCGCTATGAAGTGTCACCGTGGCCGGAACGGGTCTTTGCTGGCAAATACCCGCGCCAGGCCAGACGCGAAGAGCGCGAAGGCATCCCGGCCGATTACGCCACCGAGCTGCAGACGGTGATGAACGCCATGCACGACATGAACCAGAAGCGCGTCGAATGGGATTGCGGCACTTCGGGCATTGGGGTGCTGGCCAGCGATTCGCTCATGTTCCAACGGGGTGAACCGGTTTCGGGCGATCCACATTTTGGCGAGTTCTATGGCATGGCCATGCCGCTGCTCAAGCGGGGCACGCCGGTGATGCCGCTGCAACTCGAGAATGTCACCATCCCCAAGTATTTGGACGGATTGCGGGTGTTGCTGATCAGCTATCAGGGCCAAAAGCCGCTGACGCCGGAGGTGCATGAAGCGCTCGCCCAATGGGTGAAACGGGGCGGCGCCCTCGTCTTTGTGGACGATGATACCGATCCGTATAACCGGGTTCGGGAATGGTGGAACACCGGTCGGAATAGTTATGCCACTCCCCGGGAGCATTTATTCGCGCAGTTGGGTTTGGATAAGCAGCCGAGCATTGGAACGGGCGAGAGTGTGCGTGTCGGCAAAGGCTGGGTGACGTGGCTCCGGCAAAGCCCGTCCTCGCTGGCCCGGGCCACCGACGGTGACGTGCGGTTAGTGGAAACGGTGAAGAAAACGGCGGCGCGCGTCGGTGTCAAATGGCGCGAAACCAACTATCTCCTGCTGCGCCGCGGACCCTATGTCGTCGC
Organism: Verrucomicrobia subdivision 3 bacterium UBA693; assembly: GCA_002298785.1. Taxonomy (GTDB): domain Bacteria; phylum Verrucomicrobiota; class Verrucomicrobiia; order Limisphaerales; family UBA8199; genus UBA693. Next base: position 68,669 of record DBMR01000001.1, on the reverse strand, counting down.
GGCGGGCCTGGATGAATCCACCAGCGACTCGCCCAAAGAGCTGCAAGGGAAATTCGTGAATTTGTTCGATCCCGAATTGCGCGTCACTCAGCGCGTCGTCCTGTCCCCGGGCTCACGGTATTTGCTTTTGGACTTGAACGCGGCTGGCAGCAAGGGTCCCAAAGTGCTGGCCAGCGCCGGTCGGGCGCTGGAACAACCGGGGAAACGGGGTGCTTTAAATGTGGTGGTCGAGGGTGTGGGTGAAACCCGGGGGTTGCTGCTGGTGCGCAGCCAAAAAACTCCCAAGACAGTGCGGCTCGATGGGCAACCCCACACCGACTTCACCTTTTCCCCGGAAGAAAAGGTGCTGCACGTCAGGTTTCCGCTGCGTACCCAGCCGCAGCAAATTGAGTTCGAGTTCTGAGCGGCGCGGTATGGGGAACGAGTTTTACGATCCTGGTGGAAAGCGGTCGGCGCGGGTCAACGAGTTGTTCGCCCGCATCGCGCATCGCTACGATCTCATCAATGACTTGCAGAGCTTCGGTCTGCATCGTTATTGGAAGCGGCGGTTGATCCAACTCGCCCGGGTCCGCCAGGGGAGTGCCGCCCTGGATGTTTGCTGCGGCACGGGGGACATCGCATGCGGCCTGGCGCGTGCCGGCGCCGTGGTGGAGGGGTTGGATTTTAGCGCTGAAATGCTTGAGGTGGCTGAAAAACGCCAAATACCGGGCACGACTTTTCGGCAAGGGGACGCCCAGCAATTGCCATTTCCCGACGGTGCCTTTGAGATTGTGACGGTGGGTTACGGCTTGCGCAACCTGGCTGACTGGAAACGCGGTCTGGGCGAGATGGCGCGCGTGGCCCGGTCGGGAGGGCGCCTGCTGGTGCTGGATTTTGGCAAACCGGATTGCGGCTGGTGGCGCGCGCTGTATTTCGGTTACCTGCGGATGTTCGTCCCCGTGCTGGGGCGCATCTTCTGCGGCCAAGCCTCCGCTTATGCTTATATCCTGGAATCGTTGATTCACTACCCGGCTCAGCGCGGGGTGGAATCCGAGATGAAACAGCTAGGGTTGCAGCGAGTTAAGATCGTTTCGTTCCTGGGGGGAGTGATGACGATCAATTATGGGGAGAAAGCTTGAGGTTGTCCTGAAATGGGATTGAATTTCTCAAAACTGACAAGAAAGAGGACAATTCACGCCGCTTTTTTGGGGTGGATGGGCTGAATCGTGTAAAATTTTGAGACATTTCGCTGGTTTGCCGGTAAAATCAAACAAATTTATCAAAGTCATGAGTGGCCCGGGAAGTGCTAAAAGGAGTTTACCTCAAAAAGGGTAAGAGCAGTTCGGGCAGCTAAGCGTCAGCAAAGCATGAGCTTGGCTTTAGAGGCAAAGGCGTCACTCATGGATCTCGAAATTGGCAGAAAGCGACGGGTATTACTGGTGGACGACGAACGGTCTATCCGGGATGTCTACGGATATGCCATGCGCTTATGGGGGTATGACGTGGTGGTGGCCGACAGCGGGGAAGAAGGGTTGCGACTCTATGGCCGTGGGGATTTCGACCTCGTACACACCGATCAACTGATGCCGGGGATGACGGGCCTGGAGATGGCCCGCAAGATTCGCACCCTCAATCCAAGGCAGCCGATCCTTCTGTGGACCGCCGATCCCCGTCTCAATTTGGGGGCCACCACCCAGGTGGGCGGAACGTCACCGGCGGAGTGTGTGGATGTCATTGTGTCCAAGCCTCCGACGTGCACCCTTGCGGAAATGCGGGCGTTGATGGAAGACCTGATGTCTCAACCGCGATAGCCCCTGCCTCAAATGCGGGTTGATAAAATGCACAGGCTCTATCTTTTGCCAAGCTTCAGCCCTGCGAGTCAAACGCTTCCCCTGGCCAATTGTCCCTTTTCTTAATAACGCGGGGTGTCATTGGATGGCACTTCCTCCATGCTATACTCACGCCCATAACGCGTTGACTCTCCATCCTTGGTGATTGTGTTTCACTTCGTTTTCCCCTAACAATTCGGCGCTCACCCGAACGCGGCGCGTGGCCGCGGCCGAGTGGCCGGGACGCGCTAATCCCGAGCGAACACTATCTCTCTATCGTGAGGCATTTATGATTGATCTAAAGCAATATGAAGTTTGGTTCGTCACCGGCAGCCAGCATCTTTATGGCGAGGCAGCGCTCAAACAGGTGGCGGCCAATGCGTCGGAAGTGGCCGGGGCGCTGGGGTCCGCCCGCGAGATTCCGGTGCGCGTCGTTTTCAAACCGGTGATTATCAGTCCGGAAGCGGCCACGACGCTGTGTCAGGAGGCGAACAATGCGAAGAATTGCGTGGGATTGATCACCTGGTGCCACACGTTCTCGCCTTCGAAAATGTGGATCAACGGTTTGAAGCAGTTGCGCAAGCCGCTGCTGCATTTACATACCCAGCATAACCGGGACATACCGTGGTCCAAGATAGACATGGATTTCATGAACTTGAACCAGGCGGCGCATGGGGACCGCGAACACGGGTTCATCATGAGCCGATTGCGCCTGAACCGCAAAGTGGTGGTCGGCCATTGGCAGGATTCCTCGGTGTGGGGCAAGATCGGGGCTTGGTGCCGCGCCGCGGCCGCCTGGGCCGACTGGCAGGGCGCGCGGTTTTGCCGGTTCGGCGACAACATGCGCGAAGTAGCGGTGACGGAAGGCGACAAGGTTTCGGCGCAAATGCGGTTTGGCTATTCGGTCAACGGCTACGGGGTGGGAGATCTCGTGCAGCGAGTGAACGCGGTGTCGGATGCCGAAGTTGACGCGTTGGTTTCCGAGTATGCGGCGGCTTACCAGGTTTCACCGCAACTGAAGAAGACGGGGATGAAGTCCATTCGGGAAGCGGCGCGGATTGAACTGGGGCTGCGCGCGTTCCTGCAGGAGGGCGGATTTAAGGGGTTTACGGATAGTTTTGAGGATTTGCATGGGCTGGTGCAACTGCCGGGCATCGCGGTGCAGAGACTGATGGCCCAGGGTTATGGATTTGGCGCGGAAGGGGACTGGAAGACCAGCGCACTCGTGCGGGCGATGAAAGTCATGGCTGCCGGGTTGAAGGGCGGCACCTCATTCATGGAGGATTACACGTATCATCTTGATCCCAAAGGCATGCAGGTGCTTGGGGCGCACATGCTGGAGATTTGTCCCAGCATCGCGAAAGGCAAACCTTCATTGGAAGCGCATCCGCTGGGCATCGGCGGGAAGGCGGACCCGGTGCGGTTGGTGTTCGACACCGCGGCGGGCCCCGCGCTGAACGCGTCGCTGATTGACCTGGGCAATCGTTTCCGCCTTTTGGTGAACGAGGTTCAGGTGGTGGAATCGCGGCCGCTGCCCAAATTGCCGGTGGCCCGCGCCATCTGGGTGCCGGAACCGAATCTGGCGATTTCGGCCGAGGCCTGGATCCTGGCGGGCGGCGCCCATCACACCGGTTTCAGCCAGGTGGTGACCACCGAGATGCTGGAAGACTTCGCCGAGATTGCCGATATTGAACTGGTGGTGATCGACCGCAATACGCGGATCCGGGAGTTCAAACAACAGATGCGCGCGTCCGAGGTGTTTTATGGACTGCGTCACGGGTTTACCGCTTAGCCGGCTGTTGAAAAACTCCCGGGACGCCGCGTGGGGGCACGCGGCCTACAGGATTTGCTCGGAATTCGGTATGCCTTGTAGGCCCGGTGCCCCACCGGGCGTGTTTCTCAACAGCCTGTTAGACTCGGGGAAGCAGACTGTTGGCGGCATCGACGACTCGCTCGGTGGGCAAGGCTTTAAGGCATTCGAGCGGGCGAGAGAAAGTGCAGCGCGAACTAAGGCACGGCGCGCAGGGCAACTCGAGTTGCAGTGCGTGGTGGATTTGCCCGTAAGGCCCGGTGCGTCGGGGTTCTGTGGGACCGAACAGCCCGATGAGTGGAATTCCCATGGCGGCGGCTACGTGCATGGGGCCCGTGTCATTCGTCACCATCATCGCGGCGGCCCGTATCCACTCCACCATTTCCGGCAAAGACAATTTACCGGTCAGATCCAGGGTTTGTTTTGGCGCCGCCTGTGAAATGGCGGCTCCCAGCGGTTGATCTTCACCGCTGCCAAGGATCGCAAAACGCACCTCGGGGCGGAGGCGGGAGAACTGGCGCACGAAGGCGCTGAAAGATTCGACCGGCCACCGTTTGTTGAGCCAGCGAGCCCCGGGTTGCAGGAGGAGCCACCGGGCGGTTGCCAGCTCTGGCCAGCGCTGCCGCATGGCGGTCGCCCACGCGGGGCGTTCGGGGATCCAGGTGAAATTCCGGTGCACCGGCACCCCCAGGAGGGGAAGCACGCTGAGATACCAATCGACCGCGTGTGTGTGCCAAGTCGCGCGTCGGGCGACAAGATCATAGAAGCCGCGGGCCCCTTCGCGAGTTTCATCCAGGCCGATAGTCAGTTTGCCGTTGGCGAGCCAGGCGAAAGCGCCGCTGCGCGCCAGGCTTTGGAGATCGATGACCCAGTCGAAATGCTGGTCCCGCATCCAGGCAACATCCTGGCAGAGTAGGCGCCAGTTCCTGGGCTGGGCCCAGCCTTTACGATGGAACCGGACGATCCCGGATAAATCGGGATCATCGTCCAGCAGGGAGGAGAGGCCGTTTTCGATCCACCAATAGACGAGGCTGTCAGGTCGGTGCTGCTTGATGAGTCGCAACACCGGCAGCGCCTGGATAACGTCGCCCAGGGAACTGGGTTTTAGAATGAGGATTTTCAGGGCGCGCCCATCGGTTTGCGCCCGCCCGGGCGAGCGCGGCCGCTACCGGCCATAAGCCAGCCGTTCCGCGAGCCGTGGCGGCAAACCAGCATCCAGAATCTTCTTTTGCGCGGCAGCGATGTCGTAATCCAGCCGACGCAATTCGATGGTTCCTTCGTCCACGTCGTAAACGACGTAAGCGGCCTTGGGATTGTTATCGCGCGGTTGGCCCACCGCGCCGACGTTGACGAAATACTTCTTGCCCGGCTCGAGCTTAAATTTGGAATAAGTGCCGCCGCGCACCATGGAATCGCGGATGAAAGCGACCGGCACGTGCGTGTGCCCGAAAAAGCAGACGGAGGTGTTCTGATAGGTGAAGCTGGCTGCGGCCGCCAGCTTGTCAAAGACGTATCCCCAGCGTTGAGGACCATCGAGGGTGGCATGGACGATGGTGAAATTGGTCACCATGCGGGAATACTTTAGCTCCCGCAACCACATGCGATCCTCGGGGGTTAGCTGTTTTCGCGTCCAATTGACCGCCTCGGCCGCCGCCGGATTAAATCCCTCTAAAGCTTCTTCCGACGAGCAATATTCGTCGTGGTTGCCCTTAACGCAGGGCATGTTCATGCTGCGGACGATGTCCAGGCACTCTTTAGGATTGGCGTTGTAGCCCACAACGTCACCCAGGCAGGCATAATGGGTGCATTTCTGCTGCTTGATATCTTCCAGCACCACCTGGAACGCGTCCAGGTTGGCATGGATGTCGGCTATAATCGCAAACTTCATTTTACTACCTTGCTATTTCAAACCCGCGAAACTGATTGGCAGCTTCGCCCCATGTTACCGCTTCATCACTGATAAAATGATCCAAACCCGCATCACGAATTGCCGCGCGGAACGCGGTCAACTCCTCGCTGGCGCCTTCGGCGATCAACTCCACTCGCCCATCCGGGAGATTGCGCACCACTCCCGTGACTTCAAAACCCGTTGCCACGGTTTTCACCGTGTAACGAAACCCTACACCCTGCACATTCCCCGCGTAGTTTATCTGAATTCGCCTGCGCTTCATCATTTCACTCGCCTCGAATGTGCCACAACGCGCCGCGGTTCGGGAGAAAAAACACCCGCCCCCCGCCTACCGTTTAACATAAAGCCATATCCGTCCCGGGTGGGGCAATAACATAATCCATGGGCCTCCTGTGCGTTCTAGCGCACACCCGGAGCTGATATTTTGGCTGTAAAGCGGTATCGATGCCTGCTTTCCGCAGTTTTGGAGGCTTCGAATGGTGTTGGAATTTCGGTTGCAGTTGGCTCAGGGGATTGAAGTCGTCTGAATGGTAGTGAAGACTATGGTATTGTATGACAGAAATGGCTCAATTAAAGCGATTTGCGGCGATCATCTTCGATCTGGACAACTGCCTGAGCGCGGCAGACGAGGTGGGAACCGAGCTTTTCGAACCCGCCTTCGCAGCGATTCGTCGAGCCAACCATGGCCGTCTGGACGAAGCGACACTGGCGAGCGCCTTTTCCGACTGTTGGCGACATGCGCTTGACCATGTGGCGGCCAAACACGGGTTCTCGTCCGAAATGCTGAAGGCCGGTTGGGATGCGCTTCGCCAAGTGGAGGTCACTAAGCCGATGCATGGCTATTCGGATCTCAGTGTCCTGCAAAGCATTAAGGCGTCGAAGTTTCTGGTTACCTCGGGTTTTAGGCGCCTGCAGGAGAGCAAGATCCGTGCGTTGGGTATCCAATCTCTTTTCACAAAGATCCTGGTGGACGCCATCGACGATGCCGAACGGAGGGGTAAAGAACTGTTGTTTCGGGATTTAATGCAAGAATACCGATTGCAGCCGTCAGAGGTTCTGGTCGTGGGGGACAATCCCGAGTCCGAGATTGCAGCCGGCAACCGCCTGGGGCTCACCACGGTGCAAATCCTTCGGCCGGGCGTTACCCGGAGCGAATCAGCCTCAAGGCATATCACCAGTCTGAAAGAACTTCAGGCGTGGTGAGGTTCGCAGCCGATACCTTGCCGAAGCAATGGTATCGGCCTCAATTGCAGACCGAGGTGAGGATCAGGTCGGTCGAAGCTGTCTTTTCTTCCGACCCAAAACCGTCTGAAATTACCTTGGGTTAGCCGCCTCGGGCGATCCCTCGAGCAGGAATACCCGCGAAGAACGGCTTCCGAGGATCGATCCCAGCTTCAGCAGCTCAGGATACTGGTCAGGCTCCACGATCGCTGGGGAGGTTTCCAGATCATAGCTGACCACGAGTTTGCCGCCTTCCGCCGAGGACGAAATGCGAGCGACGCCGCTACCGGCAGGGGCCAACAGTTCTCCGGCTTTCGGGGCGATGGCAATCTTGCGGTAGGCCGAAGGCAGATCGACTTCGGTGCGCACGGTGCTTTGTCCGCGCCGGGAGACGAACAACGGCAGGGTGCGGTGATCGGCCCCGATGGGGAAGAGCGATGGCGTGAACGGAAGGTCGAAGTAGAAATAGCGGCCATCGACCACGGTGTATTTGTCCACTTCGACGGCGAAGCGCTCGATGCCGGGATAGACGTCGAATTGGGTGACCAGGTCGCTTTGGGGATGAGCACCCTGAGCGAGATTGGCGACCACTTCCTGGTGGTAACGTTTTCGTTCCTCGGGCGGCAATTCCGAGAAGTAACGGTTCTTGCCATTGTATACCGATCCAAAATACCGGTGGGTAACTTCGATTTTGGTTTTGCCGTTTTCGCCGGGAGCCATGGCGTAGGTCGTTTCGGTTTTGTCCTCGCAATTCTTAGCGGCGTGGACCACTTCCAAGCGCAGGTTGGAGAGGGCCACAGCCAATCGGCCATCGAAGAACGTCGATCCCAGCCGCGAGTATTGATCAGTATCGTTCAGGTAGATTTTCTCCCCGTCCAATTGGACGCGCACGAGCGGGGTGGCGAACACATGCGGCATGGGGAAGGTCGCTAGGAGGTTGCTGATGCTGTCGAGGGGAGGCAGCATTGAGGCCATCACGAATTCCGGTTGAAAACCGGCGGCGCTGAGCATGGCGTGGAGCAAAATGGCTTTGTCCGCCGCGTGCCCATAGCCATCCGCCAGGGTGGTGTCGGCCGCAGACAACTCTTTCAACGGCAGATCGGTGAACGATGGGCCGGCGGAGCGAATATTCTTGGCCACGAAATCGCGGACGGCCCGGAGCGCTTCTGTTTTAGAGGAGGATTTGGCCGTCAGATCACGCGCCATGGCTGCCGCCTTGGCGCCTTGACCGGCGCGATCAAGCAGGATGGCATGGAAATCCCGCGCGGCCGAGGCCAGGTCTCCGACGGAATAGGCCACGCCGGGCAGGAAGATCCACTCGGGCGGTGTCTGCGTCTCGGCGGGCAGCGCCGGCACTGATTCCGCGCGCCAACTCCACGAGTTTTCTCCGGTCTTTTCCTGGACCGTGTTGCCCTTGCCGGTGATCAGGCGACGCACTTGCACGCCCGGTTCCGCTTCGAGCTGGAAAGACTTCTTGTCCAGCGCGTCTCCCACCTGGAACTGCTCGAAACCGGAGAGGAACGGCAGATCATGGGAGGTGATTTCGAATTCCACCTCGATGGTCGAGCCGATGTCCACGCCGGGCAGGTTGGCGACCAGGATCTTGCCGCCGGTGTAGCGTTTGGCGGAAGCATTCCAGCCCGCGTCCATGATGTTGATTTCGTCCTTGGCGATCTCCTGGCGCTGGCCGGTCTTGGAGGTCACCACGGCGCTGACCAGTTTCACGTCCTGGCAGGCCGGGTTGAATTCAAATTTCAGCTCGGCTTCCCGCTTTTTGCCGCTGTAGGTCAGAATTTGCTTCGAATACTTGCCGCGAAAAACCGCGGTGTGTGCGTCTTTTACCTTCAGTGTTTTCGAGGATTCGATGACCCGGGCATTGGACTCGACGGCGCCATTGTCGCCGGTGGGACGCGGTGCCGCGACGGCCACCACGTTATCCGCGACCGCCATGACCGGGGCTTTGCGCTGGTCGTATTCGAGAGTTTCGAGCGTGTGCCGAAGTTGCAGGTATTGGTCGGTGGAGAAATTCACGACCTTTAGTTTCAGCACCCGGGAAGCCTGGAGGGCCTGATCTTTGTGATCCACGCGCAGCGTGTAGTCCAGGCAGGCATCGGAGACCGGGGTGAAGGTGGGCATGGAGACCGCCCCGGCGAAGCCTTCACCCAACTTGATCTGCAAGTCTTCCTGGAGCCCGCAGGCCACGTAGGTTTGCATCGGGTATTTGCGCTTTTCCAGCCCCGCGCTGCCCAAAATGAATTGGACAATGCCCATGCCTTTGCCGATCCAGGGCAGCGACACGATGGCTTTGCCGTTCCCGGCCGCGGTCATGCCTTCGGCGGAGTATTCCAATTCCGCGCGAATGTGCTCGGAGGTATCCAGCATGTCCTCGGGCGTGAGCTTGAGGGACTTAAGGGTGGCGCCGGGCATGGTGCGTTTCAACGCCCGTTCAAAGAAGCGCCGCTTGTCATCCGGTTTCATACGCGCGAACGCCTCCCGGTAGCTATTGTCGTTGATGCCTTCAAAATCGAGCTCGGATTTGGCTTCCAGCAATCCGGCTGCGGTGAGCGTCGCGACCGTCTTCACCTTCATCATGTTCTCTTCCGGTGGGCGGATCGGACTGATCTTGATGTTCTCGCCTTCAGGGCGGCAGACCAGGTAACTCTGGTCACATTCGGAGGCCGGGAGCAGATCCTTCGTGTTCTCGTCGGTCGGATCCATGAGAGTGTATTCGCGGTCCTTCAGTTCCACCGCCACGATGGCGTGATTGAAGAACGGTTCGGCAATGTCCGGGTCCTTTTTCGTGCCGACGTTAATCAGTACGGGGTAAGCCTTGAGTCCCGCGGCCCGCAGCATGGAGACCAACAGCGCGGCCTTGTCCCGGCACACGCCATACTTCTTCTCGAAGGTCAGCTTCACGTCGTGCGGTTCAAATCCGGGCCGGTCCTTTTCCGGGGTCAGGCCCATGTAACGGATCTTTTTCGAGACGTCGTAGAAGATATTGTGGACCTTTTCGAGATCGGTTTTGGCCCCGGCCACCAGGAGATCGACGGCCTGCTGCATTTCCGGTGTGGTGGCGTCTAGGTGGGGCTTGGAAACTTCCCAATACCATTTGGAGACCGCCGGCCAGTTGGGCGTGGTGCTGACGATCAATCGCTGCAACACCATTTCGTAAGGCGGCATGGCGGGTTCATTGAACATGCGCGGCACGTTGGTCACTTCCCATTGATGCAGGGTGCCGCCGTTTTCATCAGGTTTGGTGCTGGATTTCAACGTGCCCGGCACTTCGTCGCGCAGGATAATGCGATTGAGCGGCTTGTCTTTGGGAGCGTAAACGTCGTAGGAAACGTGGCGAATGTACCCGCTGCCTTCGAAAAGGTTCCACTCTGCGAATTCTCCGGGAATGATGGAGCGAAGCGTGGTGGTGCGTGTGATGGAATGGATGACATCGCCGGGCTCCAATTTAGGGATGTTGACCCGCAAGACCCGCATGTTGGGGTCATAGATGTTCATCGCCATCTGGCTGTCGTCGATGCTCTCTTTGGAATTGGCCTCGAGATCCACCGGCAGCACTTCACCGTTGGGTCGGATCACCTCGAGTTTGAGCACCTTAACGGTGTTGTAGGGCAGCATGAACCCCATTGAAACCGTGCGGCTGTTCCGCTTGCCTTTTTCGGTCAGGACTTTCGTATAGGTCTCGTCCTGGGCTTCGCCGGTGCCATCGGCGCGATACACTCGCACCATGTGGCTGTCCACTGTGGCCTCGTCACAATCCGGGTAATTGGTCAAGGTAATCGCTGCTGCCGCTTCGAGGATTGGTTTTGGGTCCAAGGGCGCCCACTTGGCGCCTTGATAAGGATCATCTGCGGCAAGAAGCTGGATACTGGAAGCGATGGCAGCCGGGAACACGAGGCCGGACACCAGACGGGGCAATTTTCTGCTCATATATGATGGCGATTGGCGCCCTGGGCGTGGGACCTGTGGCTTCGGCCTCCGCCGATTCCCGGTTTGATACACCCGAGGGTTAGGCGGTAATATGGGCTAGTTTGGCCTTAAATCAACCAGTCAGATGACCATCTAGGGAAAGGTTTGACGGCTGTCCCAGTCCCTGGCGACCCCGCTGGCTCCAGAGAGTTACAGGTTCGAATGGCGGGCGATTCAGGCAAAGCTCGGGGTGCCGATGTCGGTCATCAATAACAATCCCGGGGGGGCTTTGAGTATTCTGGGGGCGGCATTCACCAGCGAGGCGACAGTGGCAGCATCGCCGGCCACCCCACCGTCCAGCATGAGGTTCAAACCCGGTTCGCCTACAACCTGGCAGGCATCGTGCGGGTTGGGTGCGCCCAGATACATCTTCAGGTCGAGCGTGAGACGGAAGTAGCCGTTTGCCTTGGCCTCGGCGCGCTGATGTAGTCCGCAGCATTGACCGGGTTGCACCTCAACGTGCTCGGTCTTAATCGGTTGATCTGCCACCATGGCCTGGCAGGTTTCTGTCAGTTCTGTGAACGACCAGCCCAGGCAATGGCCGATGAGCGCTGCGGAATCTTTGAGGCCCGCATGGCCTGCTTTTCCTTCGGCGAACAACCGCTCGAACTCCGCCGGAGCCAGGCCGCTCCCGATCTTCTTTTGGAGTGGACCGCGGCGGGTGGCGGCATTCACGACGCGCTGGACGTGAATCTCTCTGACTTCCCGGCACACCCCCGTGAGGCAGACTGGGATGACGTCCATCACGAAGCCGGGATTGACACCGGTTCCCAGCACGCGGGCGCCGTGCTGTTTGCAGACGGCATCGAGTTGCCGGGCGAGCGTCGGTTCACGCAGTGGGGGAAACAGCAGTTCCTCACACGAGGAGACCACGCTGATCCCGGCACGCGCCATGGGTTCGACCTGGGCCACCGCGTCCGCGATTTTGGAAACGGCGGTGTGAAAGATGATGTCCGGTCTTGCCTGTTGCAGGAGTTCATCGAGGCTCCGGTAAACGCGGGCCTGGCTGAGATTGGTCAAACCAGTGATCTCGGCCAGCGAACGGCCATGTTTGGCCGGATCAACATCGATCCCGCCGACGATCTCGATCCACGGTTTAGTGGCGGCGAGTTTGAGCGTTTCGATGCCGATGGGGCCAAGGCCAAACTGAGCAATTTTCATCCGGGCCGCATCTTAAGGTGTCAGTCCTCACTATTGAAAGTGAGAACTGCCCCCTTGATAAGGAGACAGTGGGGTGACAACCTTTCCTCCATGCGCTTGCTCCTCACTTTAGTGCTCGCCGGCCATGGTTACGCCGCGGCAACGGCCAGGGAACTGACGGACTACTCGGCCGACTTTCAAAAGCAACTCAGCCAGTCGGTTTTGCCCTACTGGCTCGAGACTGCAGTCGACCGAGAGGAGGGTGGGTTTCTCCTCGCCGATCCTCCGGAGGTCAATCGCGCAAAGGAAAAGCAGATCGTCAGCCAGGCTCGGATGATTTGGGGATTCTCACACGCGCATCTGAAGCGGTTGGGGGGTGAAAAGCGGGAATACTTGCAGGCGGCGCGGCAGGGGTATGAGTTTTTGGAAAAGCATTTTCGGGACAGTGAGCAAGGTGGCTATTACTGGACGACCGATCGGCAGGGAAAGGCCACAAATCAACGCAAGATCGTTTACGGTGAATCCTTCGTGATTTACGGTTTGGTGGAATACCACCGGGCGAGCGGCGATCCGGCGCCATTGAAAGCCGCGATGAAACTGTTCCAGGACCTGCAACACCACGCTCATGATCCGGCCAATGGCGGCTGGATCGAGCACTTCGAGCGCGACTGGACACCCGTCCTGAAGCCGGACGCCAACCAGCAGGTGGAAGTGGCGGGTTACAAAAGCGCCAACACGCACCTGCATTTGATGGAGGCTTTTACCGAGCTGTATCTCGTAACCCATGATCGTGCGGTAGGTCAGGCGCTCGAGGAATCCCTGGAACTGAACATGCGCTATTTTTATCCAAAAGACCCGGCGCAAGCCGCGTTTCACCGACAGCGCGATTGGAAGCCGGTGACCGACCCGGCTAGCGCGGGACTGTCCTATGGTCACAACGTGGAATTTGCGTGGCTGATGATTCGCGCTCAGCAGGCGCTCGGCCGCACCCCGGCCTGGGACCATTTCGAAGCGCACCTCGACCATGCGCTGGCGCACGGTTACGACCATCAGTTGGGTGGAACGTACAACCGTGGTGTCGGTAATGAGCCCGCCGGCAACACGGATAAAGTCTGGTGGGTGCAGGCGGAGATGCTGGCGGCATTGAGCGATGCGGTGCGGCACCAACCCAAACCCGAATACTTGCGGGTGCTGGGTAGCCAGGTCGAGTTTATCCAAAAATACCAGGCCAGTCCCAAGGATGGAATCTGGTGGGATACAGTGACGGCCACAGGGGCTCCCAAAGTGCCGTCTAAGGCCCACAATTGGAAAGCCAATTATCATGATGTACGCGGGTTGGTGAAATTCATCGAAGCCTTCCCGCAGCGGGTCCCGAGCGAGGCCGGCAAAACTGTCAAATAACCTTTGACGCCCACGCCGCGGTAGGGTGATGATGGCGCCATGAGCCAATCCATTCGTTCCCAATCTTCGCGTCGCGAATTTCTCATTACCTCCACTCGGCTGGCTGCGGCCTCGGCTTTGGCGGGCATCGCCTTGCCGCGCGTGCATGCGGCAGGATCCGACCTGATCCAAGTGGCGCTAGTCGGTTGCGGCGGGCGTGGCACCGGCGCCGCCGAGCAGGCCCTCAGCACCAAGGGCGGCCCGATCAAATTAGTGGCCATGGCGGATGTTTTTTCCAACAAGCTGAATAGCAGCTATGAGAACTTGAAGCGGCAGGTAGGGGAACGCATGGATGTTCCACCGGAACGCCGTTTTCTCGGATTCGACGGTTATCAAAAAGCCCTGGATTGCCTCAAACCGGGTGATATCGCGATCTTTGCCACACCTCCGGCCTTTCGCTGGGTGCATTTCGGCTACGCGATCAAAAAGGGACTGCACGTTTTCATGGAGAAGCCCATCACGGTGGACGCTCCGACCACGAAGAAGCTGCTGGCACTGGCCGAGGAATCCGAGAAGAAGAACCTTAAAGTCGGCGTGGGCCTCATGGTGCGGCACTGCAAAGCGCGTCAGGAATTGTTGAAGCGCATTCAAGACGGCGAAATCGGGGACCTGGTGATGTTGCAGGCCTGCCGCCTCGGCGCCCGCTCGGGCACGGCACGGCGACCCTCGGCCGACACCAGCGAACTCCTGCACCAAATACGCTCTTTCCACGCTTTCTTGTGGGCCAGCGGCGGCTTGTTCAGCGATTACAACATCCACCAGATCGACGAGTGCTGCTGGATGAAAGGTGCGTGGCCGGTCAAAGCGCATGCCAACGGCGGGCGAAATTTCCGGGGCGATTCCGTCGATCAAAATTTTGATAATTACTCGGTGGAATACACCTATCCGGATGGCACCAAGCTGCTTTTCACCGGGCGGGCGGAGACCGGGTGTCACGATGAGTTCGCCAGTTACGGGCACGGAACCAAAGGGGCCGCCATCATCTCGACGGCCGTGCATACCCCGGGACGTTGCCGCACCTTCAAGGGACACAACTTCACGCGGGCGGACATGACCTGGGCGTTTCCCCAGCCGGAACCGAATCCGTATCAACTCGAGTGGGACGACCTGGTGCAGGCGATCCGGGAGGACAAGCCGTACAATGAAGCCAAGCGCGGCGCCATTGCGAGCCTCGTGACCTCCATGGGGCGTATGGCGGCGCACACCGGGCAGGTGATCACCTACGACGAGATGCTGGAATGTCCGCACGAATTCGCTCCAGACGTCGACAAATTCACGGACCAATCGCCGGCGCCGGTTCGCGCGGATGCCAACGGTGCGTATCCGCAGCCCGAACCCGGGGTGAAGAAGGATCGCGAGTATTGAGCCGCACTCCGGCGTCAGTGCGATTACTGAGTTGAATCGACGCGAGGTTTGAGCCGCCGTTCCTTTGTGGGGCGGTTCGGTAGATTTTTTTTGGTCAGACACTCTTTGTCCCACCCGGGGAGGTAGACTGGGGCCATGCTGACGACCATTTCAAGCGTGCCAAAGTCGGAAAACAGACTTTTCGCCACGGCCAGTCTTGGTATGCTCGACACACAATTGCCAGGTAACCGAGAATTGAAAATTACGAACATGCCGCCGAAAGCTGAAAAACCAGAGAAAACCGAGAAGCCGGAGAAGATTGAGAAGTCTGCCGATAAAGCGGCCGAGACCAAAACCGCGGAGGCGGCCAAGGTTGCCGCCGCGCGCCAGCGCGAGTTGGATTCCGCGATTTCCACCATCACCAAGACCTACGGTGAAGGTAGTATCATGCGCCTGGGAGACGCTCACGCCTTGCGGAAGATCGAAGTTATTCCGACTGGGGCGCTGGCGGTGGACCTTGCGCTGGGAGTGGGCGGGGTTCCCCGGGGTCGGGTGGTGGAGATCTTTGGTCCTGAATCTTCCGGCAAGACCACGCTCATGTTGCATGTCATTGCCAGTGCGCAAAGGGCCGGAGGCCTGGCGGCGTTTATCGACGCGGAACACGCGCTGGATCCGGCTTACGCAAAGAAGTTGGGAGTGAATTTGGAAGACCTGCTGGTTTCCCAGCCTGACAGCGGCGAAGAGGCGCTGTCGATCTGCGAGACTTTGGCGCGCTCGAACGCCCTGGATGTGATCGTTGTGGATTCGGTGGCGGCGCTGGTGCCCAAAGCGGAGCTCGAGGGTGAAATGGGGATGGCCACCATGGGCATGCAAGCGCGTTTGATGAGCCAGGCGCTGCGAAAGCTTACGGCGATCCTGGCCAAGGCCAAAACCACCTGCGTATTTACCAACCAGATGCGCGAGAAGGTTGGCGTCATGTTTGGTAATCCGGAAACCACGCCGGGCGGCAAAGCCCTGAAGTTCTACGCGAGCGTGCGGATGGACATCCGCCGCAAAGACACTTTGAAAGACGCGGCCGGTAACGCGGTGGGGAATCACGTCAAAGTTAAAATCGTGAAGAACAAGGTGGCTCCTCCGTTTGCCGAGGCGGAATTCGACATTATCTACAATCACGGCATTAACAAAGAAGGCAGCATCCTGGATGTCGGGATCGAGGCCGGGGTGGTGGATAAGAAGGGGGCATGGCTCCAGTTCAACGGCGAGTTGATCGGGCAGGGCAAGGACGCGGCGCAAAAGGCGATGGTGGAGAATCCGGCCCTGGCTTCCAAGATAGTCGAAGCCATCATGGCGAAGCGCGCGGAAGCGCCAGCGGCGGCGTAAATGATTGTCAGGGTGGTATTTACCACCCGGTTCCACGGCGGATTGGCTCGTTCAGGGCCAATCCGCTCGTTGGTTTTTGGGGTGGCTGGGTCGCGATTTTTTGCTTGCATTAGCAGCAGTTGCAATTATAGTGCTGACCGTAGTCAATGATGCTTTGGCACTGTGGTGCCTGTATGCTCTATAGAATACTGCATGAATGAGCTTCAACCGGTGAGGGTGTCTTGAGTCGCCCTTTTCCTGCACGTCCTTCTTCTCCTTCCTCGCTTGTCAGGCTTAACGGGAAGATTCGTGCCCGCGAAGTGCGGGTGATCGGCGTGGATGGCAAGCAACTGGGTGTCCTGTCCTTGGGCGATGCTCTCAAGGCGGCGCGCGAGAACGGTGTGGACCTGGTGGAGATCGCTCCCAACGCCACCCCGCCGGTCTGTCGCCTCGTCGATTTCGGCAAGTTCCGGTACGAGCAGGCCAAGCGGGAAAAGGAATCCAAGAAGCATCAGCACGCCAACCGCGTCAAGGAAGTCCAGCTCAGCCCCAAAATCGATCCGCACGATCTCTCGGTCAAAATTCAGCACGGGGTCGACTTCCTCTGCGAAGACATGAAGGTCAAGATCACGCTCAAATTCCGCGGCCGCGAAATGGCGCACACGGAATTTGGATTCCAGGTGATCAAAAAGTTTATCACCGAAGTCGCGCCCTACGGGCAACCCGACTTCCAGCCCAAATTGGTCGGACGCGGCATCACGCTCATGATCAGTCCGCTGCCACGCAACAAGCGCGCCAAGAACCCGCGGCAGACCGAATCCGCCGCGCCGGCCTCCGGCGGCAATCACGCGGAGAACGACGAAGCGGACGAAGCCGAGGTAAATCAACCTGCGGTGTCCAATCGTCCGGTGGCGATTGATCGGGGTGCGCGTGGACTTCCAGCGGCCACGGAAGCGGCCAGTCCAGAGCGCGGTTTTACCAACAATCCTTTTGCGCAGATGGAGATCAAGCCGGGTTGAGTCGGTTCCGCGGTCTTCCCGCGAGGCGCAATTTACTACGTGTTATCCGGGAGGATGCGTCCGTACTTTATCGGATTGTCTTTTTTGAAATGATGTTCATCATATAATCAGCTTACCCGACGCACAGGGTGGAAGGTAAGCGGGGCGCGCGGCGCCACTCGGTTTTCTCTTTCGTACTAACCCTGCAACCAGCGGCCTGTTTGGCGCTGGTTTGTTTTTTTCGGCCCCCAAGTTTACAGCCGGGGTGGATTCGTCCGAGTTTCAGTCAGGGATCAACCAATACGCGGAAAAAGGCGGCCTCCGCCGGCAGGTTGGTTTCCCAGGCGGTGCGGTAAGTGGAGGCGAGGTGCCGGTTTTGGAGGATGGACCATTGGGCGAGATCGGCGGAACTTTCCACGCGGTAATATTGGCCCGGGATCGATTCCCACTCGAGGTGTGTTCGGGCGGCGTCGTGGGCGAGCGAGAGAAGGCGGAAGGGTTGGGCGTAAGGATGGCTGAAGACCAGCATGACGGGCAAATGATCCGATCCGGTGGCGGAATCACCGGCCAGCAGGGTTGCGGGGCGGTTGGTCAGGAGATCGGTGCGGAAGACCTGGCTGGCGATCACGTTGGAGGACAGCAGCGCGCAAGGCAGCGCGTAATCGAACCGCACATTGAGCGTGGTGCGGATCGACAGCGTAAAATCCTGCCTGGTGTAAGGATTGATCGGGGTGGTGAGCCGCAAGCCGGTGGGGGCGCTGACGAGGGTCTGGATCGGCAGCGCGCTGGTATAGCGGTTGGTCTCGGGACGGAGCACATCCTCATTGAGATCGCCGCAGAGCAGGTACGGCTGCAAGGCGTTCGTTTTTAAGAAGGCGGTGACCAGAAAATTCGAAACCGACCTGGCTTCGGCGCCTCGTTTAAGGGCGTCATCGACCGGCGTGCTGGTGGTGGCTTTGAAGTGGCCGACGAAGATGTTCAGCGGTTGTGGGAAATTGGTGACGGCCAGTTGCGCCTGGAAAAGGTCCCGGGTAAAGCGGCCGTTGTAGCCGAAGGGATTGAGATCGGAGCCCGCCAGCAGGCTGCGGGAAGCCAGCAGCGGCCAGCTACTCGCCACCGCGTTGCGAATATAGCCGTCCGTGCCAGGACTAACCGCCAGGAAATAGCCCGGAAGATAAGCCGCCACAAAATTGGTCATGAGATACCACTGATTGTTCGGGATCTCATTGAACGCGATGACGTCCGGCAGCAGAAAAGCCAGTTGCCGGCCAATGGCCCGGACCTGTGCCGAGTTGGTGGACCAATCCGTGCTGCCGTTGCCTTTTGCGTTGTAGGTCACCACGGAAAAGTTGGGGTAGCCCGCGAGAGGTGACGGCACCGCGTCTTGAGCGCGGGCGTGGTCGAGGCCCGCCAGGCCGAGGCAATACCAGGCCCATAATGTTAAAAGTAATCGCACGATTTGCCCGTTCCCTGGTTCAGGGCGCGGGCAATAGTATCATCGGCAGCCGCGTTCTGGATGTAAATTGAATTACGCGGAGGGGAAGCGGGCCGGCGGGAGCGGTGCGGTTGGTTTAATCCCGGTCGTTCGGGCGCTCGAGTTCGAGCTTCAAGGCGGACAACGAGAGGTTGATATCCAGGAGAAAGGCCAGCAGCGAGAGAATAAGCGACACCATGCACGTGATGAACAGGGAGGCGCTGACCAGCACGAATTCGACGTGCAGAAAGGCAATGAGAAAGGACGCGATGACGAGCAGCGCCGCCAGCAAGACGCTGACGGTGGCGAACGTGATGGCCAGGCGCAGCAGGCGGCCGCGACGGAAAAGTATTTGCAGTTGGCCTTGCAGCCGGTCTCGCTCGGTATCGGCCGCCGAGCGCAGCGCGTCACCGAGCTGCCGCGAACGATCCAGCACGCGGCCAAAGCGGTTGGTCATCGACAGGATCAGCAGGCCGACCCCGGAGATCAGGATCACCGGGCTGACGGACGCCTGCAAAATGGACATTAATTCATTGAATCGCATGTTGGCGGATCTTGAGCCGGCGGCGGGGATTCCCGCCACCAGCCGGTGCTCGCACGTTAGGTCAGGCGAATCCGACTTTCAACCGGGATAATTCCTGGCAATCCGGGCGAGGTCCTGCCCTGGCGCGAGAGCATGGGGGGGCAAAACTAAAAGCTCCGCCGCGGGGTCGCGACGGAGCTGGTGTGAAACTCGAACTGCAACTCGATGCCGGGCGTCAGATGAACTCGTTAATGAGGTTCTCGAGCATTTCCTGGCGGCCGCTGGTATTCGGGGCCGCTTCGCCCTTCTTGAGCATGTAGGTTTCGAGTTCCTTCAGTGTGACCTTGCCGGACTCGATCCTGGCGCCGATGCCACTGTCCCAGGAGCTGTAGCGCTGTTTGACAAACTCGGCCAGGCGCCCATCCCGGTTGATGGCGGCGGCGATCTTCATGCCGCGCGCGAAGGCGTCCATGCCGCCGATGTGCGCATGGAACAGGTCCGTGGGATCGAAACTTTCGCGGCGAACTTTGGCATCGAAGTTGGTGCCGCCGGTGGTGAAGCCGCCCATGGACTGGATACAGAGCATGATCTCGGTGGTGAGATAGACGTTGGTGGGGAATTGGTCGGTGTCCCAGCCCAGCAGGAGGTCGCCGGTGTTGGCGTCGATGGAGCCCAGGGCGTCGGCGGCGATGGCGACTTCCATCTCATGCTGCATGGTGTGGCCGGCCAGCGTGGCGTGATTGGTCTCGAGATTCAGTTTGAAATCTCCCAGCAGGTCGTACTCGCGCAGGAAATTCAAGCACGCCGCCGCGTCCGAGTCGTATTGGTGCTTGGTGGGTTCTTTGGGTTTGGGCTCGATGTAAAATTGGCCTTTGAAACCAATGGCCTTTTTGTGGTCGACCGCGAGGTGGAGGAATTTGCCCAGGTGATCCATTTCGCGCTTTAGGTCGGTGTTCAGCAAGGTGCTGTAACCTTCGCGTCCGCCCCAAAACACATAGCCTTCGCCCCCGAGTTCGTGGGTGACCTCGATGGCTTTCTTCACCTGCGCACCCGCGTAGGCGAAGACATCGGCATTGCAGCTTGTCGCCGCTCCGTGCACGAAACGCGGATGAACGAAGAGGCAGGCGGTGCCCCAAAGCAGTTTCACGCCGGTGCGTTGCTGCTCCTGTTTCAGCAGCCTGGCGATTTTGTCCAGGTTCTGGTTGGTCTGGGCGAGGTTTTTGCCTTCGGGCGCGACGTCGCGATCGTGAAAGGCATAGAAAGGCGCTCCCAATTTCTCGAGGAATTCGAAGGCCACTCTCACGCGTGTTTCGGCCATCTTCATCGAATTGGTGCCGTCTTCCCACGGACGAATCGCAGTGCCGACGCCGAACATATCCGCCAACTGCCCGCGGATCGTGTGCCAGTAGGTCACCGAAAAGCGCAGGTGATCCCGCATGGTCTTGCCGTCGATCACTTCATCAGGATTGTAGTGCTTAAAGGCCAGGGGGTTTTTGCTTTTGGGTCCCTCGTATTGGATTTTGGAGATGCCGGGAAAGAATTCTTTTGTCGATTTCTTCATAGATTGCGCAAAGTGCGGGCAAAAGCGTAAAGAGCCGCGCTCGCGGTCGCAAGCGGGAAAGGGCATGACAAATTGATGACACGCCGTTCGGGCCGGCGCCCGCTTATTCAAAGCGCCATTTGGCGGTATTGATCCCTAGCTCGTTAAACAGGAAGGAATAGACGTCCGCCTGTTCGGCGATACGATCCTTGAGGCTCGAGCCGATTCCATGGCCGGCGCTGGCCGTGCTGCGGAAAAGCACCGGTCGGCCTGAGGCGCTGGCGGCTTGCAGCCGGGCGGCCATCTTGCGCGATTGAGAGGGGTTCACGCGGCCGTCGTTCTCGCCAGTCGTAAGCAGCACCGCAGGATAGTTCACGCCATCTTTCACCCGATGATAAGGAGAGTAGGCATAGAGCGCTTTGAATTGGTCCGGGTCTTTCACCGTGCCAAACTCGGTGATGTTGAATTGGCCGTTCGAATCCAGTTCCACCCGCAGCATATCGTAGATGCCGACGCGCGAAACCACCGCGTGGGCCAGCTCCGGACGCTGAGTCAGGAAGGCGCCCATCAGCAGTCCGCCATTGCTGCCGCCTTCCACGGCCAGCTGCGCGGGCGAGGTATACCCGCGCCGGATGAGGTGTTCGGCGGCGGCGATGAAATCGTCAAAGACGTTCTGTTTGTGGGTTAGGTTACCCTCCTTGTGCCATTCCTCGCCGAACTCGCCCCCGCCACGGAGATTGGCGACCACATACACCCCGCCAGCTTCAAACCAGACGCGTCGCGTCGAATCGAACCCTGGCGCCAGGGTGATGCCATAGCCGCCATAGCCGTAAAGGATGGTCGGGTTGTTGCCGTTCAAGGGAGTTCCCTTTTTCCGCAGGATATTCAAAGGCACCTTGGTCCCATCCTTGGACGTGGCGAATTCCCGGACTACTTCGACGTCCGAAAAGTCCACTGGCGACGTCAGGTACAAGGCGGTTCGTGCCGGTTTATCCGCGCCGGGAGCCCAGGTGTACCAGGCGAATGGCTGCAGGTAACTCACGTTCCCGAAAACCACGTCATCCCCGTGCCAGGATTGCAGCCCGCTTACGGCCGAGACGGGCAGGGTGGCGATGCGTTTCGGTTTGACCTTGCCGTGAGGATAAAAAACCAATTCGGAAGGACCTCCGATCAGGTAGGAGACATAAAGCCCATGATCGGCCGGCGCCAGTTCCTGGATCACGCCTTTGGCCTGAGGCACGATTTCTCGGGCGTCCGCCGGCCGCATCCGGTCCGTCAGCGGCAGCTTCAGCACTTTTCCACGCGGCGCGTTGTCCCGGGAAACCAGGTAGAGGTTTTGGTCGCGTCCGATCTCGACACTTTTGATGCCGTCCTCGAACCGGCTGAGCTGCTGCCACGTTCCGGAGGGATTGCGCACGTAATGGGAGAAATCGCCACCGTCGCCATTCGCCACCGCGGCCACCATCCAGCGCCCGTCCGTGCTGGAATCCAGGCGGATCTCGGCGATGCGCGGGAATTCCCGGCCGATTTCGAGCCGGTCCTTTTCCGGCGCGGTTCCCAGCTTGTGAAACCAGACCTGCTGGTAGAAGTTGAGGTCGCTTTCCGGCCGTTCACCCTGGTGCGGATACCGCGTGTAGAGCACCCCGGAATTATCCGGCAACCAGGTCGCGCTCCCGCCGCCCGTCGGGTATTGCACCCGCGGGATGCGGTCCTCGAGTTCCTTGCCGGTATCGACTTCGAAAAAATGCAGTGTGCCTTGTTCACTGCCATTTTCAGAGAGGCTGACTGCCACCAGGCGGCCGTCGCGCGAGGGTACATACCAGTCAATCGTGGTTGTGCCCTTGGCATTGTAGGTGTTCGGGTCAAAAACCGTCCGCCACAATGTAGGTGGTTCGAGCGAGGCCAACCGAACCAACACCGGCTGCTGTGCCGGTGGTTTGAAACGCAAGGCCAGCAAACGCCCCTGGCGTTCCCTCAGGCCGCTGAATCGCGCCGACTCTTCGCTGCGCAACTGCAGCAACTCCTGCGCAATGCCGTCCCGGAAGCTCATTTGATCCAGGTAAACGCGCGTGCGTGCGTTTTGCTGCGCGCTCCATTCCTTGACCGGTGCGGTGCCGGATTCCTCGAGCCATTGATAGGCGTCGAGCACCGAGGTGCCGTGGTAGCTGTTCGTGACGGGGCGGCTTTCGGTGCCCACCGTCGGGAGGGGATCGGCGGCGGCCAAGGAGGCAATCACGAGGAAACCAGCCATCAGGCCGCGTTCCACAAGGCATTTGCTTGGAAGCATCATGCTCGAAAAGTAAGACACCACCCACCCGACGCAAGCTTTCGCTTTCGGTTTGGGTCAAACCCGGCGTCCAGGGAACCGCGCCGATTACCCTGCCTATCTTCATTTATCCCGTTCATCCTGGAATCCTGTCCTTTTTCCCTCTCACGCCTTTACCAACTGCGGCACTGTCGCTTGAAGCATTACTCAAGTCCGCCCGCGATTTCCGCCGCTGCGGTGCTTGACCGGAAGTCGAAGCGTCTCAAGATCGGTTGGCGATCCGGTTTGGGTTGCGCAAACCGGACTTGCTCGAGATTCACGCTCCGACATAATCCCGGTTGTTATCACAAGCATATTCAGAATGATAAACGAGAACGACTTACCCCCCAATCGGTCAGCCGCGCGAGAAAGCCATGCTATCCATGGCCTGAGATTTATCCGGACCTTTCTGAACGCGGCCATGGCAGCCCTGGTTTGGTGGTCGGCATCTCAACCTACTGCGAGCCACGCATCGACCATCATTGTTAAGAGTCTTGCAGATAGCGGTTCCGGCTCCTTGCGCGAGGCGCTGGCCGGCGCGCAGAACGGGGATACGGTCATTTTCTACGTCACTGGGACGATCACCAATACTTCCGGGGAGTTGGTCATCAGCAATAGCGTGGATATCCTCGGTCCCGGTCCGAGCTATCTGGCGGTGAGCGGCCAAAACCTGCATCGCGCGTTTCGAATCACCTCGGGCACGCTGGTCAGCCTGTCCGGATTGACCATTCGCGAGGGGCGTGCTTCCAGCGGCGGTGATGGCATCAACCGCCCCGGAGATGATGGAGGCGGGATTTACAACCTTGGCAACCTCGCGCTCACCAACTGCGTTTTTGTTAATTGCCGCAGCGGCTTGGGTGGAATCGGATTCAATGACCCGGGCTGGCCGGCGAACCTTCCGCCCACCGCCGGTGGTTCCGGGGGCAATGGTGGGGCGATATACAACGCCGGTACGCTAGCCGCGATGAACTGCTCATTCCTGACTAATCTGGCTTCCGCAGGGGGCTCCGGGGGCAGAAATCTTAGAACCGGTGCTCCTGGCGCAGACGCCGGCAGCGGCGGCAACGGTGGCGGAGTTTATAATATCGGCACCGCCCGATGCGTGGGTTGCGTATTCGGGTATAACAGCGCCGGTGCGGGTGGGGGCGGGGGCGCCGGTGGTTCGGGTTCGACCAGCTCACCGGGTCCCGGCGGTTTCGGAGGCCGGGGCGGCAATGGTGGGACCGGCGGCGCGGCTTTCGGCCTGGGAGCATGACGTTTATCTCCTGCACGATTTATGGCAATTCCGCGGGCGCGGGCGGTGCCGGTGGCCAAGGCGGTTCCGGCGCACTGTCCAATTTTAGCGGTGGTCGGGGCGGAGATGGCGGTACCGGAGGCAATGGTGGGCTGTATTGCACAGGGTCGGTTCAAATCGTCGCTTGCACGTTCACTGCCAATGTGGCTGGGAGAGGCGGCAACGGTGCTTCCGGAGGCGCCGGGGCTAATAATCCCGGCGGTTTTGGGGGCGTGGGCGGCAACGGTGGGAATGGCGGTGCGGGTGGTGGCGGTGGTGGCGTTTACGGCCCTGCGGCATCCTCCAATTTGTTCACGCTGCAAAATGTCCTGATCGCCCAAAACCTCGCCGGGCGCGCTGGCTCGGCCGGTTCCGGAGGCGCCGGCGGCAGCGGCCTCCACGCAGGCGCCAATGGTGCCGGTGGAACCAGCGGCGCGGCTGGCTTCGGGCCTGATCTCGCGGGCGCATTCCAATCGCTTGGTCACAATTTGGTCGGCGTGAACGCGGGTAATACCGGTTTCACCAACAACCTCCTCGGCGATCTCGTGGGCACCAACGTTACGATAAATGCTCGCATCGGGACCTTGGTCAATAACGGTGGGGCCACGCTTACGGCCGCGCTCCTTGCCGGCAGCCCCGCGCTGGATGCCGGCGACGACACCGTTCCAAACCTCCCGCTCAGCCTGGCTACGGACGAACGCGGATATCCGCGACTGTCCGGCACCCATGTGGATATCGGTGCTTACGAACTCCAGCGGGCCGCCACCCCACTTGTTTTCGATACCTCTGCGGCGGACGGAGTCTTGCGCCTCATGCTCACCAATACCCCCGGCACCAGTCTCACCGTTCTGGCTGCTTCGTACGCCTCAACACCCTCGGCCGGTTGGAGTGTCGTCGGCCGAATGTCTGAAATTCAGCCCGGTCAGTTTCTGTGGGTGGATACGATCCTGCCCACGCGCCCGCAGCGCTTTTATCAGGTGCGCTGCCCGTAGCGAGCTACCTCGCCGAAACGAGCGTGGTTCAACTATGGGTGTATTTGCGGGTTCCGCGTGCCGCAGCGATACACGCTTTGGGGTTAGTCTTTCGTTTCATGCCTCCTAAAGAGGACCCACCTGAGCAGGAATGAGGAAAGCTCACTGTGACTCCAATCTATAAAACGTAGGCCCTGCTGGAGCTGGAATCGTGACCTGATTGTCTGAACCGACCACAGCGGGCGCGTTCGTTAATGTCACCCAATTTGCACCGGCCAAGCTGCCGCTCCTTTGGACCAAAAACGCCCCAGTCGGAGCCGGCCAGCTTAGAACGACAGCGTCATTGGTTGAACTGATGGCAAGCTGAGGGGCTGGAATACCCAAGGACCAGACACTTAGCCCATCCCTGGTGGGGAAATACGCGTAGTTGTGGGAAATTGCAATTTGATGAGCATTGTAGTCGCCCCCATAGGGCGCATAGCCCCCGGAAACCTGGCTTGTATTTGTTGGATGGGTAATATCATAAACAGTGAAAATGGAACCCCATGCGGCGTAAGCGTAATTGCCGGATAGAGCGATGCCACCACCTGTCCAGCAGCTCGGGTAGGCGATAAGCACAGGATTTGCGCGGTTGGAGACGTCAAAGACAGCCAACCCGTTAGTATTAAAGACTCCATAGGCGTAATTGCCTTCAACCGCCACAGCGAAGTAGTAGTCAGGCACTCCCAAAGCATGACCAAGTTCTTGCGGAAGAGCTGGGTCGGAGACGTCCCAGATATGATGCCCTGGCGCAGAAATGTAAACGTTTTCTCCGGATACGGCGAATGACCCGATTGAATTGATGTGGCCGAGCGGCACTGGGGAATTTGGCGTGCGGATGTCATACACAAACACGTCATAGGATAGTCCATCCGAGCCTGCTGCATAAAGATGAGTATCGACAATCGCCAGGCTATTCCAAGTGCCATCAAGGTGGCCAACTTGTGCCGGATTGGTGGGATCGGACACGTCAAGAATATCAACTTTGCCGGGGCTGCCGACACTTCCCTCAGTAACATAACAATAGTTCCCCGATACGGCCAAGCATCCGCCCCCGCCCGGAATTCCAAGTTCGCCAACGCTCGACGGGATTGCAGGGTTGGAAATGTCGAAGACCTGGAAATCGGAACCAACCGAATACAAATATTTTCCTGACGCCACGACGCCGCTCGATCCATGGACCAGTGGCATATTGGTGACATTGACCGGATTGATTGCGAAGAGCTCCTCAAATCCACAGCCCAGGTTCAACGCCAGAATAAGAAGCAACACCTGCTTTTCCGCGGATGCTTTCATAGGAATGTCTTGGTTACTGGCCAATCGTGAGCCACGAGAGGCAGCTGCCAGCGGCCCAGGCTTGCGGCCGAAAAGAACAGCCTGCCTCCTTTTGGCTACGCCTTCTGGCGAACTCCTGCGTTACGTTCGTGTGGCACCTGGCTCAAGAGTCGCCGTCCTACGTGCGGTCGCGCCGGCACTGAATGCCGACAAATCCCATGCCGACTAGAGCCCAGCCGGCGACAACGTGTTGGATGAACATCGCCTCCTTAATCTCAGGACTCTCGTGTCTTGCCCACCACTGTACGTGGCCATACACCAGCAGAGCGGCACCAAGCCCCAGCACGGCGATATTCAATCGCTGACGCCGAATTAGAAAGGCGCACCAGGCCGCGTTCGCCAGGATGCCGACAATCAGGGCAACAGTAAATACATTGGCAGCAGTCATATACAAATGTTCCTACGAGTCGCCCCGCACCTTCGATCTGCTATCGGACAGAAGCTGTAAGAACAGGAGGACCGTAAATCGTGGGTTGTGGTACAAATACCGAAACCAAAGACGGCGCGGCTCAGTGGCCAACCGGAACAGCCATTCCAGGCCGGCATTCTGCATAGCCGCCGGCGCCTGTGCTTTGACGCCCGAAATGAAATCGAATGCGGCCCCCACTCCGAACATCACTGCCTGGACGGTCCCACGGTGACTTGCCATCCACTTTTCCTGTTTTGGACAGCCTAATCCGACGAATAGCAGCTTGCACCCTGAACGCTTAATGTCCCGAATGATGGTCGCGTCTTCGGACGGATCCAGGCTGCGGAACGGCGGCGAGCAGGAGTACGCGATTTTGAGCTCCGGATACCTTTTCTGCAAAGCGATGATCAGAAGGCGCAAAGTGGAGTCGGTGGCGCCATAGAGGCCGATAGGAACGCCGGTCCGCGCGGCCGCGGCGCAAACGCGCAGCATGATTTCGGGTCCGTATACCCGGGGTTGATTTGGCAGGCCCAGGCGACGCAGTGCCCACACGAGTGGCATGCCTCCGGGCGCAACAATATCCGCCTGGTTGATCATCTCGCGGTAGCGTGGGTCATCGTGTGCCTCCATCACCACGTGGACTGGAGCCTCGCAAACGAAACGGGATTCCCCGGCTCTCGCCCATTCCATTACTTGCTCGACCAAATCCTCATAGCAGGTCGCATCCACACGCATTCCCAACAGGCTCCGGGACTCCGTGTCCGGGATACCACACCTGCGCCCCCGGCTAGGCTCCACACTTGCGAGGTTCGGAGATCTTGACGGTCCGGAAACGGCCAGTCTCCGCTCCAGCCGAGTTGATAGGTATTCCGTTATTAGAGCACTAATCTCATTTTGGACCTGGACTGGGTCGGAACCGTCGCAAACGCACAGATTAGGAAAATATTGGTGCAGGGGAGAAACAGGGTCCTCGGGACCTTCGGCGGATTTGATGTGGAAGCAAAGCTCTGGTCGAGGTGTGATGCGCGCCACCAGAGAAAACAAGCCCGCACCTCCGAGTTTCGATCGGTGCCGGGGAATAAATCCCTCAGGAGCCGCTTCGAACAGGACCAACCCGGCGCGTGCCAGGTTAAGGCGAAGTCGGCCGCAGCAGAGGCTCCACGCCCGCCGCAACCAGTGGCGGGTCTCTTCACCGGTCGGAGCGCCGGCAGTCCGATTCTTGCCGGCTAGGCAATTCGAATCCGGCCTCGAAATGAGGTTAATGTGAAAAAAACTGGCACGGAAGGTAGCGTGAATGTGCCGGGCGAGGGCACTGCGCAAAGTTTGGTCATTGCACAGAATGCCCACGGATAATCCGGGCGGTCGAAGAATGCGCGGAAATCGGACTCTCCATTTGAATGCCCGATCCCTGAGGGCCACCGGATGTCTCAGGTGGAGAGCGCGCCGCAAATCTGGAAGTGCGGCGATAACCCTATCCCAAGCGCCGGATTCGGCCGCCGCCGCCAGCAACTGCGAATCGTCCGCGGCCCAGAATTGCTCGATCCGGCGGCGCGCCGCCTCCGGGTCTGCAGCCCACTGCGCCGTGAGATGCTGGCATTGGTTTTGGGTGAGCGATGCCTTGTCAACGTGCTTTAATAGATAATAGATGAATGCATCTGGAGGTGAGGGCACATAGAAGCCCTGGCTGCGGCCTTGAGCGTTCCGGGCATGCAGGCGCCGGTCCAGCAGTGACGTGTGCGGGAGATAGAACCGGTCCAGGCGCATATAATCACAGCAAAAATCAACCTGCAGGGAGTCGATGCGGCCCTCCAGGTTTCGCCAGGCGAGCGAGCAGTACCAAGCGCTACGTTCGTGCTGGTGCATCTGGATCAAACGAAGCGATTCGGCGGCACAGAATCCGGTCAACAAAGCGTGCAATTTGTCGAGTGAGGCAATCTCGCTGGCGATATCCACATCGCTGGCAATCTGGTCGGGCAATCCACTCGTGTCGCCTAGAATACAGTAAGGGATCTTCGACGCCTCCAAGGTTCGCACCAGGCGTTGAAAAACGTCCGACCTGGTGAGAGGCAGTGCGCGAAGAGTGTCCACAAGTCAGGCTCCCGTGGGGCGTGGTCCGCTCCGATTCGACAAGGTTCCGGCGCGTCCTTCAAGCACCTGGTGGTACACCGAGTTGAGTTGCTCGCCCAGTATATCCCACCGGTAATGGTTGGTGACTCGGCGGTAGGCGTCGGCCCCGTGAGCGGCGAGCAAGGCTCGATCCTGGTCGTAGCGGACTATCGCGCGGGCAAGGTCCGCCACGAGTTGGTCGAAGTTGTCTGGACTAACCCGAATGCCACACTGTTCATTGACGATCATGGCGGGGCCGCCGCGATCCACGCAAATGGCCGGCAAGCCATTAGCCATAGCCTCGAGCAACGCCTGGGGAATGCCGTCGTGCAGACTGGGAAACAGGAAGACGTCAAAGTCCGGGTACAGTCCCAAGAGGACATCGCGGTCGACCCAACCGTGGAATTTGACCCGGTCACTAATTGCGAGACGCCGCGCCAAGTGCTCCATAGCGCGCCGTAATGAGCCATCCCCGAAAATGGCAAACTCCGCTTGAACCCCCGACGCCTTCAGAGCATGCAAAGCCAGGTGCACACCTTTATAAAAGAGAATTCGCCCGGAAAACATCAGCTTCAGAGTGGAGCGCATTTCGCGGGGTTTCGGTGGCGGCATTTCATGAATACCCGCCTCAGGTATTACCTGGGTGGGAATCCCCGAGTTGGCAAATGCGCTCCGGGTTTCCTCCGTTGAAACCAGGATGGCGCTACAAAACCCGGCGGCCCGGTCAAGTCGGGTGCGGGTCCTGAAGTTGCTCGCGTTTCGCACCAGTTCGTGGAGCAGTTCCCAGGGCCAGCGCCAGGGCAAAAGATTGGCGGGGGTGTACGCAATCCCGGTCACTGGCCCCCAAACCGTCGGCACCCCGTGCCCCCAAACCGCCGGAACCGACCGGAACGTGGCCCAGGTCAGGTGATGTAGCAGGTCAAACTTGAACCGGCGTTGGAGTTGCTCAATTTCCTGGTGGGCTCTCTTCTGCCATGACTGATAGCGCCACCAGGAGGTGCCGGGCAGGCCCCATTTTTGAGTCGCCATTGCCACTGGTGAATGATCGAAGTAGACAAACTGCGGTCGGGGTGCCGCAGGGGGTAGAGAAGCCAGCCCGCGTTCGATCAATGGCCGATTCCCGGACCGCGTCAGGACCACGGTGTCGTGGCGCTTGGCGACCTGCAAGGCGATGCTCCAGCCAATCCCCGATTCACCACCGTACCCAGGCCGGCAAGAGTAGGCCGAAAGCAGCACTTTATAAGGGTGGTCCATGTGCGGTCGCGTTGGCCATCATCCCCCGGAGGCGAGAGCGCAGAGTTCTTTCGTTAGCGCCGCGATATGCCTTTCCAGCAGGAACATTTCCAGGAACCTGCGGCGTAGCGGTTCGCCTGATTCGGTCAACATGCGAAGGCAAGCGGCGGCGACCTGGTCCGGGCGGTTCACCTCCACCAGCCCGGGATAGTCGGGGGGCAATTGTTCGGGGATCGACCGCCAACGTGTGGTGATGATGGGCAGACCGTAAGCCATGGCTTCGATGAGATTTAGAGGTTGCCCCTCGCTGGCGTAGTAAGTGGGGAAACAAAACAAGTCGGCCTCCTCCAGGGCAGCCGCCTTGGCCGCACCATCCAGGAAACCCCGGTAAACGAGCCATTCGTGGGCGGTCGGCTCTGAAAGAATGCGTTGCAACTCTGCTCGCTCGCTCTCGGAACGGAAGGCGCCGACAATCGACAATTTAAAGTGGAGCCGTGATTTTCCCGCGGCCAGTTGTTGGTTGGCCAAACGCAAACCTTCAATCGCGTCGAACAAGCCCTTGTCTCGAGTGCAATGAGACAGGAACAGCACGTGAACCGTGGTGTCGTTTTCCCCGTCTGAAGGTTCGCCTGAGAGGAGGGCTCGCCGTCGTTCCAGGCTTTTGGATCGGCGCGCTCCTGTGGTCTTCGCGTAATCCGGGCAGGGGTCTGGAATGCCGTTCGGAACCACTGCGAGGCGCCGGGGCCGGAACTTCTGGGCATCAGCCTGGTTGAGTTCTGAAAGGACGATCGCCAGGTCAGCGCCGTCCAGGAGTGCGTGAGAGATGCGGCGCTCCCACCCGGCGCCCTGGTTTTCCAGCCATTGCCCCAGACCTACCGCGTGCCAGTGGAAAACTGTGTGGCGGTAGAATGGTCTGCATAAAAGCATGACGAACCAGTCGCGGTAGAGCGACGCGCGAATCGGGGCTGCCGGAAGAAAATAGAAGACCTTTGGTCGGTGCCGCACTCTGAGCCCGAGCGCCTGGAGACAGTAACCAGCCAACCGAAAGATCTTTTGCCAGCCTGCCCGGCCGACGTCCTGCAAGTCCCGGGAGAGCCGTGCATTCACGTGATAGCACTGCACCGGCTCAATTAGGTCGTTGCCGCGCGCAGGTTCGGAAAGGCTATCGACCAGGAGTTGTACCATTCGGCTCTGGCCATGCGCCGGCGGTGGGGTATGAGCAAAGACCACCATCTTCATAGTTCATGCGCGATGGTCACACCGGGACAGACTGCTTTGCTCTTCTCGCTCAACAAGCGTTTGGCGATCCCAAAGCCTGCTTCGATCGCGGCATCCATATCCATATACCGGTAGGAGCCCAGGCGGCCGCAGATGGTCAGTTTTGGAACGGTTGCGGCGCGCGCACGGTAATATTCAGAAAGGCGGGAGTTTTGCCGGGTGGGAATAGGATACTCAAAGTCGTCCGGATCCCGTGGCGTGAAGGGACGGTCTTCGGTTATTACGGTGCCCTGGATTTGCTTGCGCGCGCTCGGCGGCATCAAATGCTTCCACTCAACTCGCCGGAGCAGTCCAGGGTCGGCGCGGTCGGCATAATTGACTTGTGGCCAAGCCTGGTATTGGGAGCAGTCGCGCAGGAACTTGTGGCATCGCCGGTGGGCGCGGTAACCCAGGCGCCCTTGCTCGAACCCAAAGAACTCGTCGATGGCACCGGTAAAGACCAACCCTTTTCG
Source organism: Verrucomicrobia subdivision 3 bacterium UBA693 (assembly GCA_002298785.1). Taxonomy (GTDB): domain Bacteria; phylum Verrucomicrobiota; class Verrucomicrobiia; order Limisphaerales; family UBA8199; genus UBA693. Next base: position 36,721 of record DBMR01000001.1, on the reverse strand, counting down.
CGCGCGGAATTCGGACTGGCGTCGCAGAAAATCAACGCCCAGAGAGCACGGAATGCCTTCAATCATCCGTTTCATCATTTCGCTGTAGCCATCCGTGGGTAATCCTTGAAACGAGGAATTTGGGGTCAGCGTGCTCTCGCCGGTGTTGTTGATGCGGATCCGGTCGGCCAGAGATGGATCGAGGGAGCGGGGGTCCACATCCCATTGTTTGCGAGTGTAGCCCTCGACAAACGCCTTATAGACCGCCCTGGGCATCTTAAGGAGACAAGCCTCCTCGAAATCTTGGGGCTTCACTTTCGGCCGCGGTGCCGGGCTGCGGGGGTGCTTTGCGACCAGGTCCCGATTGATGGGCCAGTCCCAATATTGGCCATCCGCGACAATTTTTACCGTTGGTTCGTAGCGATAGAACTTGGAGAAACGGTTGACGAAGTCCCATATGCGCCGTGACGAGCAGCGAAAATAGTGGGGGCCATATTTGTGAACCCGAATTTGTGAGGGATGAAGAAAATCGATTACGTTGCCGCCGGGGGACCGGCGCCGTTCCAGGATCAAAACTTCACGGCCTTTGTCACTCAGCAGACGCGCGATCGTGCTGCCCGTTAATCCAGCGCCAACCACCAGGTAATCCACACTGGTTGGCATCTTCAACAAGCTCCTTTTCTTGAGGCAACCGCCCATGGTGTCCGTAGTAAAACGGCCAGGTCGAGTCCCAGGCTAATGTGCTGCACGTATTCCAGATCATGCGGCATCATCGCCGCCGCGCTGGTATTGTTCGCACGGTCCCGCAGTTGCCAGAGCCCAGTGATTCCGGGCCGCACGAGAGAGCGAATCGCGGTGAACTCCGGGTGGGGCGCGAGCATGAACGGGAGGAGCGGCCTGGGGCCGACGAGGCTCATATCACCGGTCAGCACGTTGATCAACTGGGGCAGTTCGTCAAGGCTCGTGACGCGTAAGATGCGACCCAAGGCGGTAACCCTGGGGTCTTTACCACCTTTGACCAGAATGCCACTTCTGGCCGCTTCGCGTTGCGCCTCGGTCACAAAGGGCTCCGGCCCAACCCGCATGGTGCGGAATTTATACATGACGAAAGGCTTCTGCTGGAGTCCAACGCGGGTCTGTCTGAAGAACGCGGGCCCCTTCGAGCTGAGCCGGAGGAGCAAAAATACCATCAGTATTACGGGGAGGAGGGTCAGCAGAGCTCCCAACGCCAGCCAGAAATCCATCTGCCGTTTGAGAACGAGATATGTCCGCCTTTTCCTCAGTTGTGTGCGGACTTCAGTAAACCTTGCCGGGGAATTGAGTAGAGGGTGAGTGAGTCTCCTGTTGGCCTCGTCGGAGGTGCAATACAGGGGCATTGCAGGTGCCGATATCTGAGCAGGGTTGCTGGCCTCGATTTCCATGATAACTCATTGGTTATCCGCTCCCGGATGCTACTGTTCGCATTTATATTGAATAGGCTTACGAATGTCAACGTACTTTAGCGTGTTTCATTCGCGTTGCTCATTTCGTGTAAATGCCAGAATAAGAGGAGAAAAGACCTCATTCGCTGGAGTTGCGCTCCTTTGGCCGCTCAGGTCATCAGTCCTCAGTATTTGTTGCCCGCGACTGCACAAAAAGATGCAGGACTGACAACTTTCGATTGCGGTGTTTGAGACCGCTCGGGGGGATCAGTCGTCAGTATTTGAAAACGACACAAATCCAAGGAGGACCACCGCGCTCTCGACTTACACTTTTGGCTTCAGTGGCCTGCTTGCAGGGCGGGGTTGATTCGGTGGCGCAGGCGCCGCCAACTCCACCGTGCCAGCGTTTTGAAGTTCGGGAGTCCGAGGTCGTCCAGGACCGATCCGATAAAGAACATCCAAAACATGAACCGCGTATTGTTAGCCATGCCCCACTGCCACCAATCCTGAAGGGCGCCGGCGAGGCTGGGTCCGAACACCGGTGAAATGAACTGCCAAATCGTCGACAAGATTGCCGCCAACAAGCCCTGGAACAGCGAGCGTTCGAACGAAAAAGTGATCCATCTGGCGATGTAGGTGGCGATGAGGGCACCAAAGGCGTTGCCCACGAGCAACCCGAACCAATCCTTTTTCAACTGGCCGAAAGCGCGGCGGGTGCGGGAGGCTGACTCGATGTCGGCAGATGGTCGGCGGCCGTAGAAACGGGCGCTGGCGCTGAGCACGAAAAACACCGACGCCAGCGCGACCAGCCGATAGTGCTTCAATGTCACCCAGCCGGCAGACCAGGCTTTGACCAGCGCCGGAGCGTCGGTGGCCTCCGCTGCCGGGGTGAATCTCGGGGGTCGCGATGGAATCATCTCGGCGAAGATGCCGCCGGCCAGGCTCAAGGCAATTCCGCCAAGTAGCAGCACCACCCAGGCCTGCACGAGCGACTCGCCAGCGATCGTGAGGAGAATCGAGGCGGGCGAAGGCGAAGCCGGCGCTGCGGCGCTCGCGGGCGCTGCGTTTGGTTTCATTCCGGTTCTTTTACGTCCACTGCATTGTGGGCGCTACTATAATTGGAGGCGGTCTTTGGAATGGAGCACCGTCCTCCGGATTCTTCATTTGCCTGACTTGGCGCCGCCGCCTTTGAAATGCTTGTCGGCGAAATCCAGGAACACCTTCCAATCGCCGGTGGTCATGGAGTGTTTGCCCTCGCGGATGTAGTAGCCGAGACGGTCACCGACCAATTGACCCGCGGGCGGCATTTTGTCGACGCCTAAACCTTCATAACCCAACAGCCGGTAGACTGGGTCGGTGGCTTGCAGCACCTGAAATTGACCGGCCGGGTTGGCCCACTGATCGCCTTCCGCGGCGGAGAACAGCACCGGGCGCGGGGCGCAGAGGGCCACGAGGCAATTCTGGTCAAAAGGCAGACGATCGGGCGCGTCATTGAATTTTTTGAATTCGCCGTTAAACCAGTGGGGGAAACGGTCGTTGATCGCTTTGACCGATTCGCCGATTTTTCCACGGCTGGGGGCACTGCCACCGCAGCCGGCCTGGTGCGGAAAGGCCATGGCGATCCTTTCGTCGAACGCGGCGGCGAGGAGTGCGGTTTTGCCGTTGCGCGAATGGCCGAGCGTGGCGATGCGGTGTTCATCAATTTCAGAATCATCATCGAGGTAATCCACACAGCGCTGGAATCCCCAGGCCCAGGCGGCGATGGTGCCGCGATCCGCAGGCCGATTGCGTGCCGCATCTCCATGGGCCAGGTAGGCGTAGACACCCTGACTCACGTCGCCGCGGTCTGAGTCCACATCGCCACTGTAGAAGGAAGCCAGGGCATAGCCGCGCCGTACGATTTCCTCGAGAGGCCAGTCCACAGTCTGGGCGCCGCGGCCGGCGTCGGTGGCCGCGTGGTTGGTGCAACCGGGGCACCAGTCGGCCATCCAGGACCGGGGCAGCGGCACGCGGGGGTCGGTCGTGAGCGCGTGATTACCGCAAAAATTCATGGTCAGAAAGACCGGGGCCGGGCCGGTGCGCTGATTGGGGACGATCACCATCAGGTCAATTTTGGGCGCCGGCGCCGGGCCGGTTTCCAGCGTGATCAACTTGAGGGTCGCCGCGCCATCGAGAAAATCCGGGTAGCGTCCAACGAATCGAGCATTGAAATAGGCGGGAGCGGGCGGGAATTGGCCGTACATGTAATGCTCAAACAAGGCCTGGAGTTCCGGACGCCGCTGTTTTACCCATTGGTCTCGGGAAGTTACTTTGGTCCCGTTCAGCATGGTGAGCGGGTCGGGTAGTCCGGGTTGCGACGGCAAGGCGCCCGCTTCGGGTAAGGTCGGTTTTGCCGGTGGTGTCGCGCATCCGGAGAGGAGGGTAAGTGCGAGTGCTGCCGGCAAAAGGCAGGCGAGTCGGTCTGCTTTTGGATGGAGGCGAATTCCGGGCACGGGTGTTGGGCAGGTAGGCAACCAGGTCGTGAACATAGTCTAGTCTTTGGCGTTTGGCTGGTCCTGATTTTGAGGGTGCGTTACAATTTGGGTCAAGGTACAAATGGGCAGGATATCATGAAACGAAAGATCTTTCTGTTAACCATCTCCATGGTGCTGCTCACTGCCGTGATAGGCTGCCGGTCGACCTATTATGCCGCTTATGAAAAGCTGGGGGTCTACAAACGGGACTTGCTGAAAAAGGATGTGGTTAAAGCCCGCGACGCGCAGGCGGGCGCCCAGGAGCAATTCAAGGATGCCCTGACCCGGTTGAAGGAAATCACACGCTTCGACGGTGGCAACCTGGAGAAGGCCTATAATTCGCTGAAGAGTGATCATGAAGATTGCGTGGCCCGTGCGGACGCGGTGCACAAACGGATCAAAGAGGTCGAGACGGTGTCGAGCGACTTGTTTGCAGAATGGGAGCGTGAGATTCAGCAAATCAGCACCCCGTCATTGCGGGAAGGCAGCCGCGAAAAGCTCGCGGCGACCAAGAGCAAGTACGACGACATGCACCAGGCCCTGAAGAGTGCGGAGTTGACCATGGACCCAGTGCTGCGCCAGCTCAACGATTACGTCCTGTACATGAAGCACAATCTGAACGCGCAGGCGGTGGCTTCGTTGAAAGGTGAGGCGGTAAATATCACCACCGAGATCAATCGCCTCATTGAAGCCATGAACACCTCGATCGCGCGCGCCGACGCCTTCATCAAGCACATGGAATGACAGGTTGCGCGGATGGACGTCGCGGCGGCTTCAAACTCCCCTAAACGTGCTATGATAAGGGGGTGGAAACGAACGACCCAAGCGTCGCCGACCGGTTGGCGGCCAATCGGCGACTGTTGGAAACCATGCGTGCCGCCCTGGTGAACCTGCATAAAGCGCTGGTGGATTCCGAGCGCGTGCAGTACGAATCCACCATCGGCCGCATCCAATCGCCCAACCATTTTCTCCAACTGGTCACCAGCGATCCCTGGTTCGCTTGGTTGAGCCCGCTTTCGCGACTCATCGTTTCCATGGACGAAGCCCTCGACGCCCGGAAACCGGTAATGCCCGCCGTCGTGGAAAGCCTGTTGCGAGAACCCGCACGCTTGCTCGTGGCTTCTGATACCGGCTCCGGTTTCGCCCGGCATTATGAGGACGCGTTGCAGCGGGACCCGGACGTCGTGATGGCACATGCCCAGGTGGCGAGCCAGTGGCGTGCTCGCCGGGCTGCGCAACCGTGACCGCCTGCCGAGGCGGGAAACGATACGGGTGGCTGCGCACGTCGCCGGTGATGGGGAGGATTGGCGCGGACGGACCCTTGACAGGCCCGGCATCCGCGATAGCGTTGCGGTCATGTTCCCAAAGTTTTACCGATTAGCGGTCTTGTGGTTGATGGTCGCAGCGTGCCCGGGATTTGCCATGGCGGCGCCGGACGAATACCCGGCAGCGACGGATTCGCTGGTCCAGCCGGGCGTGCCCAAAGGGGAGGTTTCCCGGCATGTATTTGATCGGAGCGCCATTTTTCCCGGCACCACGCGGGACTACTGGATCTACGTTCCGGCGCAGTATGACCCGGCGCAGCCGGCCTGCGTGTATATCAGCCAGGACGGTATTCAGAACAATGCGCCGGTGGTGTTTGACAACCTGATTCATAAACGGGAAATGCCCGTTACCATTGGAGTCTTTGTCACCCCGGGGGTGGTAAAGGCGCGGCAGACCAACGCCCTGGACCGGTTCAACCGCAGTTTTGAATATGACGGACTGGGCCCGGCATACGCGCGCTTCTTGCTCGAGGAACTTTTGCCCGAAGTCGAGCGCCAGCACACGGCGGACGGCAGGCCGATTGTACTCTCGCACCGCGGCAATGACCGCTGCATCGGCGGCGCCAGCAGTGGCGCCATCTGCGCCTTTACCGCCGCCTGGGAACGGCCTCAGGAATTTTCCCGGGTTTTTAGTTCCATTGGCACTTACGTGGGGCTCCGTGGCGGTCACGCTTATCCTACCCTGATCCGCAAGGTCGAGCCCAAGCCCATCCGGATCTTTCTCCAGGACGGCTCCAACGATCTAAACATCTACGGCGGCGACTGGTGGATGGCCAACCAGACCATGGACCGCGCTTTGGTTTTCGCCGGTTATGAGGTCTCACATGTCTGGGGTGAGGGCGGTCATAACGGCAAGCATGCAACCGCGATCTTTCCGGACGCCATGCGTTTTCTATGGCGGGATTGGCCGCAACCGGTAAAGGCGGGCGCCTCCCAAAACGGTTATCTCAAGGAAATCCTTGATCCGGGTGCCGGCTGGGAATTGGTGGCGGAAGGGTGCAAAGGAACCGAGGGAACCACCGCGAATCTCCAGGGGCAGGTCTATTTCAATGATGTGCCCAATTCCAAAACTTATCGGATCGAGGCCAATGGCCAGGTCTTGGAATTCCTGGCCGATTCCGGGCGCGGCGATGGCCAACGGTTTGGCCCGGACAACCGGCTGTACGCCGCGGCCAGTGGCAAGCTGCAAATCGTGGCGTACGACGCGCACGGCACGGTTGAAGTCATCACGGAGGGCATTCGAGGCAACGACCTCACCGTGCGGCACGATGGTCTGATCTACGTGACCGAGCCCACCTGGGACGGAAAGAGTCCCAGTCGCGTTTGGCTGGTCAAGCGCGGCGGCGAAAAGCAGGTGGTCGATACCGGCCTGACTTTTCCGAACGGCATCGCGCTGACTCCCGACCAGAGCCTCCTGTATGTCAGCGACTCTCGTTCCCACTGGGTCTATAGCTATCAAATCCAGGCGGACGGCACCCTGACCAACAAGCAAAAATACTTTCACCTGCACGAACCGGACACCGCGGAAGACAGTGGGGCGGATGGTTTGCGCTGCGATCGGGATGGGCGTTTATACGTCGCCACGCGCCTGGGCATCCAGGTCTGCGATCAGGCCGGAAGGGTGGAGTGCATCATCCCTACGCCCAACGGCAGCGTGGCCAACTTCACCTTCGGCGGGGAGAAATTCGACGTCCTGTATGCCGCGTGTGGCGACCGGATTTACAAACGCCACCTCAAGGTGAGCGGCGCGCCGGTGGCGGAACCGGTCAAACCGGCCGCGCCGCGATTGTAGTCAGGCCCAACCTAATAACTCGAGCTCGAGCCGGGCGCTCTGCCCGAGAGTGGTGATCTCCAGGCTTCGTAAAGCAGGGCGTTGAACGCCATGCGAGGCTGGGGCCACCGGAGGAGGAGAGAAGGAGTGAATTCAAATAGAAAGCCAGAGGTGAAGGCTTGCTGAGGCCAAGCAATTTCGCTTTACTATGACTGCCGGTTGCTGTCCGGGGCGGGGCACGTACTGACACCCGGACCGGACCCGCAAAGCGATTTATGATGCGAATCCTTGGAGCATTACTCCTGACGGTCGTGTTGAACGGAACGGCGCCGGGTCAAACCAGCGTGCCGGTGATCAGCGACGCTTACCGGGCATTGTGGGACAATCCCCAGGCACAGGCGCGAATCGAGAAAGGCATCCGGGAACATCGGATGGCTGAGGCGGCGCTGGTTTTGCCCTCGGTCAAACCGGGTTCGATGGTGATGGTGGAGCAAACGCGGCATGCGTTTTTATTTGGAGGAAACAGTTTTCTGTTTGGGGATCTGAAGACGCCCGAGAAGAACCAGCGTTACGCCGAGACGTTCGGCACGCTCTTCAACGCCGCCACGGTGGCGTTCTATTGGAAGACACTGGAGCGGGAGCGGGGCAAACCACGGTACGCAGCGGGAAGTTCATACGAGTTTCGGCGTCCGCCGACCGATCCTGTGGTGGCCTATATGGAATCGAGAAGCATTTCCATGAACGGTCACGCCATCATTTATGGGATGCGGCAGTGGGGACATCCGGAATGGATGCCTGAAGATCGCCGGGCGATGGAGCCGATTTTTGAGACCCATGTGCGAGAGTTGGCGGAGCGTTACCAGGCCCGGGTGCAACGCTGGGATGTGGTGAACGAATCCATCGACCAGGCCAATCGCGGGTTGATGCCGGACGATTACACCTTCAAGACCTACCAATGGGCGGCGAAGTATTTTCCACCGTCCGTGCGATTGGGAATCAACGACTGCGACATTCACGGCGGCCCTTCCCGGCGTTATGTGGAAATTGTCCGTGACTTGATAGATCGAGGGGCGCGCATCGACTGCGTCGGGGTCCAGATGCATATCTTCAATCCCGGGGAAGCGCAGCGCATCGCCGCCGGAGCGGATGCTTTGACCCCGGCGAAGAATTATGCGGTGCTGGATTGTCTCCGGGAAGCGGAACGCCCGATCCATATCAGCGAGGTGACGGTGTGCGCACCTACTAACACGGCGGCTGGCCAGATCATCCAGGCGACAATCGCCACCAATCTCTACCGATTGTGGTTTAGTTATCCCCAGGTTATGGGGATCACCTGGTGGAATGTGGTTGATGGCGGAACGGCATCGGGAGAGCCGTCACTCTCCGGACTTTACGACACGAACATGGTTGCCAAACCGGTGTATTATGCGCTCGACACGCTCATCAATCACGAATGGAAAACGCGCCTCGAAATACCGGTATCAGAGGATAAATCCGTCAAGTTCAGAGGCTTCAAGGGCCGCTATCGTGTGAATTGGACCGACGTTTCCGGCACGGCCCAAAGCCGGGAGTTCAATTTGTCGAAGGATGGCGATGGTTTCGCCGTCCCAGCCGCTCCGGTGAGATTGAACCAGAAGTGACCCTGGTCGAGCGGGATAAGGCGGCGTGGCGTGGGATCTGGGCGGTCTAGGTTTCTTTCTGAGGCTCGCGCGCCTCGGCCTCGGCCGATCTCAAGGTCACGCGCAGGATTTGGCCGGGTGTCCACAATCGCATTCTTGGACCCCAGGTACCCGTCCCGTTTCCAATCAGCAACGTCATGGGTCCGAACGCGTGTCGACCGGTGATGTAGCGATATCTTAAGTGAACCAGGAAATTGAACGGCCAGATTTGCCCGTTGTGAGTGTGACCGGAGAGCATCAGGCCCGCACCGCATTCGGCGGCCACCGGCATGAGTTCCGGCGTGTGGCAGGCGAAAATCACCGCCCCGGGACCAGTTTGCCGCAGGACCGACCGTACCACGGTGGTTGACTGGGTTCGATCCGGGCGCGCGGTGAGATCATCCACTCCGGCGACCCAGAGACCCGGGGCCACCGGCGCGGCTGCATCTCGCAACAGTTTCATCCCGCCGAACTCTATCAGTCGAGCACTGGTGGTATCGCCTGAATAGAAGTCGTGATTCCCGGTGACCGCCCACATTCCGAGGGGTGCGTGAATTTGCCGAAGGTCGTCGAGCATCGGTCGCACCACCTCCTCGCGGCCATCGATCACATCCCCAGCCACCATTACCAGGTCCGGGCGCAGGTCATTTACTCGCTGCACCAGGGATTTTACCCAATTCCTAGTGGTCAGGGAACTGAGGTGCAGGTCTGAAAGCACCACTAACACTTTCCCGTCGGCGGATTTTGGCAACCCGGGAAGCCGCACTTCATGCTCGATGACTGAGGCGGGACGGGCGCCTTGCACCAGGGCGACCACGGCCAGCAGCAGTGCGCCGGCGATGGCCCATCCTCGAAGCGAAGGAGCCATTTGAGGCCATAGATACCCGCCCAGGGTCAGCACCTCCACCGTCAGCAGGGCGGCGAAGATTATGAAAAGGGTGCCGACCCAAGTGGAGGCGAGGAATTCAAACGGGGTGGCCACTAGCGGCGTGTGCAACGACTGCAACCACCGCGCCAGCGGATAACTGGCCCATAAGCCGAGCCCGAGCCACCACCAGGCTTGCCGCGGGCAACTGCTGGCAATCCACGGGACGCTTGACGCCCGCCAGAACACGTAAAAATGCATCCCCGCCCAGATCGCCAGGACGTTGGCCAGGAATACGGCAATGCGCGCACCACTCATCGTGGCCGCACCGACCAGTTGCGGTGCCGGGTTAACCTGGCCGCGTCTGTGGTGCCCCAGCTCTGCCGGTGATCCATGATTTTCATGACACAATAAAAAGTGCGGGGGATGATCCGATACGGATGGAATCCCCCCCGATGCCGTTTAACCTGTGTCATTTCGGCCTCTCAGTCAAACCAGCACCAGCGACGTCGAGAGTGACTGCGGCACACTGCGGGATCCCTGGCTGGGCCGATCCCAAGCGTATTGCCAGTTTTGTCCAGACCGATTATGGTCGCGGCATGACATTGTGGACACACGGCCGAGCCGGCCTGTCTTGCGAGACGGGGGTTGCTGCCGCGCTGCCGCCGCATTCCAAATAGAGACCTGCTTATGCTCCAAACCCATGCGATAACCCGCCGCGAAATGCTGCGGCTTACGAGTGCCGCCACCGCCGCGCTGGCGATGTCTCCGCTGGCTCCATTATTCGCCGAACCGGCCAAGCGCAGGTATCGGATTGGGGCCTGCGATTGGTCTATTGGCAAAATGGGCGATCCGGGCGCGTTCGCTGTGGCGCGCGACATTGGGCTGGACGGAGTGCAGGTGAGCCTGGGGACCAACGCGAATAACATGCGTCTGCGGGAACCGGCCTTGCAGAAGGAGTATCGCGAAGCGGCCGCGCAAGCGAAGGTGCAAATCGCTTCCCTGGCCATCGGCGAATTAAACGAGATTCCATACAAGAAAGATGCGCGCACCATTGCCTGGGTGAGCGACGCGATCGATGTCTGTGTGGCGCTGAAGTTGAAGGTGGTGCTGCTGGCATTTTTCGGGAATGGCGATTTGCGGAACGACGCGGACGGGGTCAGCGAGGTGGTGCGGCGCTTGAAAGCGGTGGCGCCCAAAGCGGAGCGGGCGGGGGTGTCCTTGGGAATTGAGAGCTGGCTCAGCGGGGCCGCGCATCTGGAAATCCTGGAGCGAGTGGGCTCGCCGGCGGTGCGGGTGTATTACGATGTCTGCAATTCCAACGATCGTGGCTACGACATTTATGCCGAGATTCGCCAACTGGGTAAACGCATCTGCGAAGTTCACGCCAAGGAGAACGGTTCGTTACTGGGGAAGGGTAAAGTGGATTTTGCGAAGGTGCGCGAGGCGTTGGACGCGATTGAATACAACGGATGGGTGCAGATCGAAGGAGCGGTGCCGGCCGGTCAGCCGATGCTGGAGAGTTACCGGGCCAATTGCACTTATCTGCGAGGGGTCTTGGGTTGAATCGGAGGCAATTTTAATTCATTAACTATGACAAATTTGAGCAGGAAATGGACGGTGGGATTTGGGTTGGCGGCGCTGATCTGGGCCGGCGTGGCGCCGGGATGGGTGCGCGCCGAGGCGCAGCGGGAAAATGTGGCGGAACGGGACGCCCGGATGCAATGGTGGCGCGAGGCACGCTTCGGCATGTTCGTGCACTGGGGGCTGTATTCGGGTCTGGCGGGAACCTGGGAAGGCAAGCCGGTGGGGACTCGGGGCGGTATGGAATGGATTCAAGAGCGGGTGAAGGCGGATACGGACACCTATGCCCGGGCGGCCATCCCGCTCTTCAAACCGGAACCGGGTTTTGCGCGGGAATGGGCGGCGCTGGCGAAAGCCGCCGGGTGCAAATACGTGGTGTTCACGACCAAACATCACGAGGGCTTTGCGCTCCATGATTCCAAAGTCAGCGAATACGATGCGGGCACGGTGCTGCATCGCGACCTGGTGAAAGAAATTGTCGAATCGCTCAAGGCGGAAGGGCTGCGGGTCGGGTTTTACCATTCGGTGATCGATTGGCACCACGATCAATACGAGTACCAGAAGTCCCAGCAGTTGCCGCATCCGTTGAAAGGCAAACCGTATCCGAACGGGACGCGGGACCACGTGCGATACTTGGAATATTTGCACGCCCAGGTGAAGGAGTTGGTCACCGCCTACCCGGTGGACGTGATGTGGTGGGATTACAGCGCCCTGGATTTTCAGGGAGATGCCGCATGGCGGGCGACGGACCTGATGAAGCTGACGCGCGCGGCGCGGCCGGGAATTATCATGAACAATCGGCTTTATCGCAGTCCCGAGGCGGGCTGGGGCAGCATGGCCACGGAGGGTTACTTGCCGCGGCTGGATACCGCCTACGGAGATTTCATCACTCCCGAGCAGCATATACCGGACACAGGCATGCCAGGAGTGGATTGGGAAACCTGCATGACGTTGAACACCACTTGGGGCTATAGCGACCACGACCACGCCTGGAAAACAGACGAGACTCTCATTCGGAACCTCGTGGATATCGCCAGCAAAGGCGGCAATTACCTGCTGAATATCGGGCCGAAGGGAGACGGTTCGGTGCCGCCGGAAAGCGTCAAGGCGATGAGGGCAATCGGCGCCTGGATGCAGGTGAACGGCGAGTCAATTTACGGCACGACGGCTTCGCCCTTTGAAAAGCCGGCGTGGGGTCGCTGCACGCAAAAGCGTTTGGCAAGCGGGAAGTCCCGCCTCTATCTGCACGTCTTTGACTGGCCCAAAGACGGGAAACTGGCAGTCAAAGCCCCGTTCGAGGTGACCGGAGCGCGGTTGCTGGCGACGGGCAAAAAGCTGGAAATCGCCCAGGAGAGCGGGCTCGTGACCGTCACGCTCCCGCCTGCTGCTCCGGACCCGGTGGTATCGGTGGTTTCGCTCGAGTGACGCGCGTCAATCCTCGGCAGCCAGGCGCAGCCAGCTATGCGCCATGAGCGCCGCGCCCGCGCTGCTGGGGTGGACGCCGTCTTTAGCCCAATGCTCCGCCGGGGCATACTTGACCGCTTCATCGAACATCGACTGGAACGGCACGAACAACGCCTTGTGAGCGACGGCCACGCGCCGGGCCGCCGCGCGGAACGCGTCAAATTCCGGAAACCATTTATCCGTCACCGCGCCGCACCGCAGCACGAAGGGCTCGCACACCACTAATTTAACGCGGGGCAATGCTTTGCGCGTACGCTCGAGAAGTTGATGGTAGTCCTTCTCGTAAACCTCCACCGTGCCATTGTAGTTCCCGGTCAGCTTGTGCCAGATGTCATTTACCCCGATAAGAATGCTGAGGACGTCCGGTTTGATTGCGAGGCAGTCGGCGTCCCAGCGTTCGGCTAGTTGATAAACTTTGTGGCCGCTGATGCCGCGATTGAAAACCTTCACGCCAGACCCCGGTCGTTCCGTCAGCAGTTGTGCCGCCGCGAGCCAGGCGTAGCCGTTGCCGAGGCCAGGCTGCTCGTTGGGTACGGCGGCCTGTTCCCGGCTGCGTCCGGCATCCGTGATGGAATCGCCCTGGAAAAGGATGACATTTCCTTTGCTGACCAGCTCGCGGGGTTTGCCTGGCCAATCGCCCGCCTGTGCGGGGAGGGAAGCAAGGGAAGCGGCAGCAGCGCCGCCGAGGGCCAGAGTCGACACTTTCAAAAAGTCTCGTCGGGTATTTCGTGGGGGCAGAGGATTTTGGTCGATATTCATGAGGACGAGCGTAGTGCCGAGCCTGGCCGGTGTGAAGCAAAACTGCGGAGGCGGTTCGGCCGCACCGTCGGTCTTCGCCGGGTTTGAATTAATCTGGAAGTGGAAAAAAATTTGTTTTCTGAGCTGAAGGTCTTAACCTCGGGTCGCGATCATGAAGACATTTGCCGAATTGGGATTTCCGGGGCGCTTGGTAGCCGTCGAGGGCCTGGATGGATCCGGGAAATCCACGCAAATCTACCTGCTTAAACGCTGGCTGGAGCTGCAGGGGCTCAAAGTTTATTTCAGCGAATGGAATTCGTCTGAATTAGTGAAATCCGCCACCAGCAAGGGAAAAAAGCGGGAGTTGCTCACGCCCACCACCTTCAGCCTCATTCACGCGACGGATTTTGCGGATCGTTACGAGCGGCACCTGGTGCCGCTGCTGCGCGCCGGCTACCTGGTGCTGTGTGATCGTTATATCTTCACCGCGTTTGCCCGTGACGTGGTGCGCGGGTGCCCGCCGGAATGGGTCCGGGGGATTTACAATTTCGCCGCCCTCCCAGACCTCACGTTTTTCTTCAAATCTGACCTGGAGGTCTCGCTCAACCGGATTCTAGAGGGGCGCCCCCAGTTGAAGTATTTCGAGGCGGGGATGGATTTACGGCTTTCCGCCGATCCGTACGAGAGCTTTCGGATATTTCAGGGTCGCATCCTCGAGCAGTACCTGGCAATGAGCACCGAATTCGGCTTCCACGTGATCGACGCCAATCAGCTCGTGGAGAAGCAGCAGGTGTTGGTCCGGCAGTTGTTGAGCAAGACACTGGACCTGGCGAATTTCCGTCGGGCGGACCGGCCACGGCCGGTCCCCCCTTCGCCGCGCAAACCCGCGCCCAAAAAGTTGTTTGAGGATTTCGAAGCATGAAACGTAACCAGGACGAAATCGTCGTGCCGTTGCGCAAGAAGCGCCGGTTTTATGGCCATGGCATCCCGGGGGTGGAACTCGATAACCTGGCTGGGCGCCTGATCGTGGTGGAAGGTGCGGACGGTTCCGGGCGGTCGACTCAGATCCAGCGCCTGACCGAGTGGCTGGAAGGGTCCGGTCATGCAACGGTGCAAGTCGGTCTGAAACGCTCGACGCTGGTCAGTGAAGAGCTGGAGCGAGCCCAGGAAGGCAACATTCTCAGCCGCAGCACGCTGAGTTTGTTCTATGCCACCGACTTTGCCGACCAGCTCGAAAACATCATTCTGCCGGCGTTGAAAGCCGGGTTTATTGTGCTGGCGGACCGCTACATTTATACACTGATGGCGCGGGACATGGTGCGGGGCATGGATGAAGCCTGGCTGCGGAATCTCTATGGGATTGCGATCGAGCCGGATGCGGTTTTCTACCTGAACGTTCCGCCTGAGGAATTGGTCCAGCGCTGTTTTGAAAAGAACACGGCTCTGGATTATTGGGAGAGTGGCATGGACTTGGGGCTATCGCGCGATATGTTTGATAGCTTTATGAAGTATCAGGGGGCGGTTAAGGACGTATTTACGAGCCTGCAGGCGACGTACGGGTTTACGATCGTGGACGGCATGCGATCCGCCGAAGCGATCAATGCCGACTTGCAGAAGAAAGTCGGTGCGGTGCTGGCGGGAAAGCTGGTGGCGAATCACTAGCGCCGGCGGTCTGAGGCGGGATGTGAACGGGATTGCGGGCCCGGCTTGAATGTGCTGACATGTCTCAGGTTCCCCGGTGATGGCGTCGGTGAGCGGACGATCCGCGCCGGTGTGAATGTACCAATGCAGGAGCAGAGTTTATGGCTGAAGCAAATAGCAAAGACTACGTGGTCGGCGTGGACCTTGGTGGCACTAAAATTCTCGCCGGCGTCTTCAAGAGCTCTTTTGAAACCCTGGCGACTACCAAGCTCAGCACCAAAGCCCAGCGCGGGGTGAAGGAAGTCATCGAGCGCATTGCGCGATGTGTGCAAGACGCGGTGGACGAGGCGGACCTGAGCCTGAAGCAAGTGGCCGGAATCGGAATTGGCGCCCCTGGCTCGGTCAATTTTGACGACGGCACAGTAATCTTTGCTCCGAACATGGAGGGCTGGAAAGACGTGCCGCTAAAAAAGGAACTGGAGAAGCACCTGGGCGTGCCGGTATTTGTCGAGAACGACTGCAACATTGGAGCGCTCGGTGTTTACGGTGCAGAGCTTAAATCGAAGCCCCGGAGCATGGTGGGGATATTCGTCGGCACGGGAATTGGCGGCGGGATCATTATCAATGGCGAGCTGTATAGCGGAGCGGGGCACACGGCGGGCGAAGTGGGGCACATGGTGCTGGACATCAACGGGCCGAAGTGCGGATGCGGCAACAAAGGATGTTTCGAAGCCCTCGCCAGCCGCACCGCGATGTTTCAACAGATCAAAGCCGGGGTTAAGGAAGGCCAAAAGACGGTGCTGACGGAAATGCTGGGATCCGATCTCAGCGACCTGCGCAGCAACGACCTGCGGAAGGCCATCCGCAAGGGCGATAAGTTCGTCGACAAGATCGTGGAGGAAGCGGCTGAGTACATCGGTATTGCCACCGCGAACCTGATCAACATTTTGAACCCCGAGGTCGTGGTGCTGGGCGGTGGGGTTATCCAGGCCTTGCAGGACGAGATGATGAGCGTCATCATCGAGACCGCCAAGGATTACGCCATGGCGGGCAGCCTGAAAGGAGTGGAAATCGTCGCGTCCGACCTGGGGGATGACGCCGGGATTACGGGCGGCGCGGTGCTGGCCCGGAGGCATGCCAAAGATTGAGTCGCCTCCGGACCGTCGCTGACGGTCAGAACGGTTGCTTGCGGGTGGTGAGCAGAAGCATGTCCGGCCAACCGGGCTGCCACCAATCAAAAGGAAGCCGGATGCGTGTTCCATCGCCGCGGGGAATCCCAAACCGGATTTCCTTGGGCCAACCTTGATCCTTAGGTGGGTCCAGGATAATATTCATCATTAACTCTCCCCAGGTTTTGTCGGCGCCCGTAGCATTGAGGTGTTGGGAGAACAATTTGCCATCTATGATCTGGCGAGTGAGAAAGAACGCGGCCACGGGCTTGACGGAGTCGTTGATGGTGAAGAAGTCCGAGTAACCGTCGGCGGGCAGCCAAACCGTCTGGCGCTGGCCATACCAGGCCATGGCCCACGGCAAATCGCACATGACCAGTTCGTTGGTCTTGGTGTAACTGGCGCATGCCTGGAATTGCGGGGGGAAATAAGGGGGATAAACGAGCGGATAGGTCGACCGTGGTGGGAGGAAAGTCAGCAGCATGGGCAGGCAAAGCAGGAAGCCAAAACCCACGACTATGACCCTCCGCAGTTCGGGTATGGGCAGTTGGATAGTGTCGAGCACCACATAGAACATGGCGACGCCAAACAGAATCACCAACGGAGCCAGTACCACCAACAGGTTTTCGACATTTACTTCCGGGACATCCTCGGACAACTGCGTTTTGCCCAGGGATTGAATGAGAATCATCAGGAGGAGGGCTCCGAGGAGGAAGAAGCGAACGCGACTGAGAGCGGGGTTGTTGTAGCTCATCAGGAGTGCGAGCAAACAAAGACCCGCCACCCAATTGCCCGCGAATTTGGGCACGTCATTCGAGATGACCCCGCGGAGCTGCTGGATGAGTTTATAGGGTACGAGCTGCGGGGGTATTGACACCTTTGGATCGATAGCGCGCGCCAGGCGGTGCTCCGCGTATTTCCCCATCAGCGGGCCTTCCGCAAGAGTATAGGTAGCGGTGCCCAAAGGCAGGCCGCTGACCATCCAGTTCCGCGCCACCCAGGGGCTGACCACGAGAAAAAAAGCAGCCACCGCAACGCTCGCGTTGAGCCAGCGGCGGCCCCCGCCCCATAGCATCAGGAACACGCCAACCGGCAGGATGATCCAGAGAAACGAATACCTGGTCAGGCCGCACAACCCGGCGAGCGCACCGGCAGCGGCGGCGTAAGACAACGGCCTTTTGGGACCGTGTTTGGGTTCGCGCCCCTCGGCTTCAGCCAGCACCAGCACCCAGGTTAGCAAAAGAAAAAGCAGCATCAGCAGCATGGTGGACAGGCCCGAAACCGAGAATTTCCAGAAGAGTTCGGTGCCCAGCATGACCAGCGCGGAGAAAAAGGCCACGTTCTCGTCGAATAAACGTTTTCCCAGTCGAAAGACCAGGAAAATGCAGAGGAAAAAAATCGCCTCGTTGAACAGCGCGATCAGAAAATCTGGTTGGTAGCGGAAGCGGTAATCGCCTCCCCCCCAGATGCCGCCTGGGCTCTGCGGGATCTCGAAACGAAACGGCAACACTTTCATCAGTCCGGCGAGCATCACGGGGTAAACCGGCGGGTTGGAGATATCCGGATGCGCGGTTTTCACCAAGTAAAGGTCATCGGCGGTGCCGGGTTTGTTGAACCGCTGCTGCTTGACCAGGTAAAGCGATAAAGGCCGCAGCAACTGAGTGGTGAATCCTTTGCCCTCGGACAGGTTGCGGGCCACTTGGGCTGAATCCATGGCGGACTGGGTGGCCATATTTCGGTAACTAAACCAGTTATAACCCGCCGCTAGCAATACGAGCGCCAGCAGTATCATCACCAGACGCAGCCGCGAGCCGGTCGTCTCCAGCTTGTGAACGAAATCCTGGGGCGTAATCATTTCTTTATAGGTCGTCGAGTTGATACTTCCGCAATTTGCGATGCAAACTCCGGCGGCTCATGCCGAGTTTTTCAGCGGCCAGTGTGCGATTCCCGTCGGTCTCTTTCAAGGCCCGGATAATGAGCTGCTTTTCGTTCTCGAGCACCGACAAGGAGTTTTCCGGCGGGGGTGTGGGCGCCGTCTCCGCCTGAAGTTTGGCAGGTTCCTCGCGGATGCGCACCTGGGCGGGCAGGTCGCGGGCGGTAATGCGGTCGCCTCGGCAGAGCACGACCGCGTGCTCGATGGCCGTGCGCAACTCGCGCACATTGCCCGGCCAGTCATAGCCGGTCATCAATTCCATTGCGTCGGGGGTGAAAGTCCCCACCGGCTTATGGTTCTCCTTCGCGAATTCGTGGAGAAAGGCCTGGGCCAGGAGCGGAATATCCTCGCGACGCTTCCGGAGCCCCGGCAACCGCACCTCGACCACCCGCAAACGGAAAAACAAATCTTCGCGAAAGGTCCCGGCTTTGACCATGTCCGCCAGGTTCTTGTTAGTGGCGGCGATCAGGCGAACGTCCGCGCTGATGGTCTTGTTGGAACCGACCCGTTCAAAAGTTCGCTCGCCCAGGAATCGCAGTAATTTGACCTGGATCGACGGGTCGATCTCCCCGATTTCATCCAGGAACAGCGTTCCGCCCTGGGCCTGCTCGAACCGGCCGATCCGGCGCTCGTGCGCCCCGGTGAAGGCGCCTTTTTCATGGCCGAAAAGCTCGCTCTCGAGCAGGGTCGGGGAAAGGGCCGCGCAATGGACGGAGACCATGGGTTGTTGGGCGCGGGGGCTGAGGCGGTGAATCACTTTGGCGATCATCTCCTTGCCGGTGCCGCTTTCACCCAGGAGCAGCACTGTCGCGCGCGCCGGGGCTACTTGCCGGACCACCTCCAACACTTCCCGCATGACATCGGACTCGCCGATGATGTTCTCCATGCCAAAGCGCGAGTCCAGTTGCTGCCGCAACGAAGTGTTTTCCGACTCGAGATTGCGCTGGCGCAATGCCCGCGCGATGCGCATCTCCAATTCCTCGATTTGCAGGCGTCCTTTGGCGATGTAATCGTCCGCCCCGCGCTTCATGGCCTCGACTGCCAGTTCCTCCGAACCGTAGGCGGTCATCAGGATGCAAATCGGGGGACGCGACAGGGACTTGGCCCGCGCGATGATCTTCATGCCATCCTCGTTCGGCAGCCGGAAATCGGTCAATAGAACATCGAAATGATCCTGCTCGAGCAGTTCCACGGCCATCCGCGCGTCTTCGGCCAAATACACCTCATAGCGATCTTCCAACGCGGCCCGCAATCCTTCCCGCGTTGTTTTCTCGTCATCTACTATCAGTAATGTCGGTTCACTCATCTGGCTAAAGGAAAATCGCCCCAGGGCCGCAGCTTAACCGCAGGTCCGGCTTGAAACAACAGGCAATAGCAGGAATAGCGGGAAATTTCCGGCGGCTGACGGGAATAAGCCGGGTTTTTGATCGGGTCAAGGGGTCCCTACTGCTATCGGAAAAATTCTATGAAGAATGCAGTTGACTTATTCAAATTTGTAGCCACTGTGGGACGCAACCCTTGCATTACTGGTATGAAACCAAGTCAAAAGCTTTCGTTTCAGGCTGCCCGCCTTTGGCGGGCAGTTGCCTCGTACCGCATGGAAACCAAAAACACCCAAAGTAATATGAGAAAACCCATACTGGCGTCGGCTGCCGTTCTGGTTGCCTGCGCGTTTTCCGCGTCGGCGCAGACCCTGCCCGGCGCCCCCGAGACCAACGGTATTACCCCCAAAACCGTGACGTCTTACGTAAATGGTCTCAACACCATCAACAACAATGGAACCGAGTCCATCTCGATCGATATCGCCAATAACGGCAACATGATTGTCAGTTGGGAAGACGACGGCAGCGGCCTTGCCGATATCGAGAGCGTCTGGACCCTGCTCGATCCCAACGGGAAGCTCATAACTCCCCAGACCGTGGTTTCCAACCGGAGCACTTTAGGGGCTTTGGCAACACAGGAGACAATCACGACCTCCTTCCTGTCTTATTACCGATCTGATAATACCACGATTCCCGGTTACACGGGGTGGGGTCCCAAGGCCAAAGCCAACCGGTTTGGCAGTGGCATCGGCATGGCGGCCATGCCCTGGGAAATCGGCCTGGAAGTGCCGCAACTGTATGACATCAACGAGGATGCTGGCGGCCCGCCGCCCGCCGCGAACGATTTCGTCTGCGTTCAGTTGATGAACAACGATGGTTCACCCTTGCGTCCTGGACCCATTAACGGCGTCACAAACCTGGGAATCGTCACCTTTACTGATGCCAATGTTCAGCCCGCCGGCGCAATTCGGCTGGGCGGTTGGGATTATTTGTCCTCCGGCAACATCCTGATCGTTGGCGAAAGCCGCCAGAATGATGATTGGGTGCTCACTGGCCAAACCACTGGCAGAACCCCGGTTTATCGAATCGTTACGCCGGGAGGTGTCGAGGTCAAAGCTTACTCTCCGGTCAGTGGAACTCCGGACGCAGGCAATATCTCGAGGAACGGCGCGGCGGTCACCGCCAACGGATTTGCGATTCGGTGGCAAGGCTTGGCCAACCAGGCTTATGTGCGGCTGTTTGACAATGCCGGCAATCCAACGACCACGAATATGTCGCTGGCCGACCTAACCGGGCACCCGGAAGCCGGCGGTGGTGGCGATGGCGGCAGCCACGGTATCAGCGGCAACGCCAAAGATGCCTATGTTATCTCTGGTGACTACAATGTGAATGGCACCAACGGGGTGTGGGTCACTGTGCTCAATGCGGATGGCACCGTGCGCTGGTCGCGCGATGTGGCCAGCGACCTGACCCTCACCGGGGTGAATGGTTCAAGTGCGGCGATTGACGAAAACGGACAGGTGATCGTGGTCTTCAGCGCAAAACCGGACCCTCTCCTGTTCACGGGCATCATGGGGCGTCGGTTTGACGCGGCCGGAAACCCTGTGGGTGGGAGCTTCTATGTCAGCGAAATTGAAGTGCCGGACTTGAACGCAGCTCCGAATGCCTCCGATAATCCCAAGGTGGCGTGGCGGAATGGCAAGATTGCGGTGGCGTGGATCACTCGAAACGACCCGGACATGCTTACGGTGAAGGTTCTCGCCTACCGGCTCTTTGCGTCATCGGCCCTGCCGGGCGCGCCTGAAAAGAACGGTCTGACCCCCAAGACGGCGACCTCCTACGTGAACGGTACCAATGGGGTGAACAACCTTAGTACGGAAGCGCTTGGAGTGGCCATCGCCAGCAATGGCAATATCATCGTGGGATGGGAGGACGATGGCAGCGATATCGATGATATCGAAGCGGTCTGGACCATGTTCGATTCCAACGGCAACGGAATCACCCCGAAAACGAAGATTGACGCCCTCGGCGCTTATGGCCTGGGCAAGAGCGTTACAAACAACTATCTGTCCTTCTTCCGCGGGGACGGCAGCGCCACTCCGGGTTACGTTTCCTGGGGACCGAAGATTCACGCCAACCTTTTCGGTAACGGTGTGGGCCAGGGTGCGAACGGTGACGGAGACCTGTTCCCGGCTGAAGTTGCCGCTTTGGCAGGCTATGCAGGCGGCGGCGGATTCCCAGCCGTGCAGTTGTTTGACAACAATGGTCTGCCGGTGAGCCCGATTTTGGCCGGAGCGAGTGCAGCTTATGCCACTGCGGACGCGGGTAGCATTCGGATTGGCGATTGGGAATACTTGGCCAATGGTAATGTCGTGATTGCTGGAGATAGCCGTCAAAACGCCGATTTGGTGAATTTGTACGGCGGGGCGACAGCAGCCAACCATACCATTTACCGCATCCTCACTCCTGCGGGCGCGGTGGTTAAATCCGAGAGCCTCGCAAACGACACTCCAGTCGGCAGCAGCATTTGGCACGGGGTTGGGGCAACCAAGAATGGCTTCGCGATCCGGTTCTCTGACTCCACCCGGGGCACCGTGGTGCGGATGTTCGACAACAACGGCACTGCCACCACGCCGGACCTGGTGCTGGCGACCTTGACTGGATACGCCCAAGCGGGCGGTGGCGGTCGTGGTGACAGCGTGGGCTTCCATGGCAACGGCAAGGACGCATACGTTCACGCGTGCGACTATAATATTGGCGGCGTTAACGGCTTCTGGGTGACCGTATTGAATGCCGATGGCACCGTGCGCTGGACCCGGGATGTCTCGGATGACATGAACATCGTCGCGGGCAGCATCGGACGTGGGGATGCCGCCATCGACGAAAACGGCCAGGTGATAGTGGTTTTCCATGCCAAGGTTTCCACCTTGCCGAATACTATCACGCTGGGCCGCCGCTTCGACGCTGCGGGCAACCCGGTCGGCGGATCCTTCTACATCAGCGAGAAGGAAGTTCCCAGCTTCGACACGCCGCCGCTGGCGGCGCAGCGGCCTCGCGTGGCTTGGCGCAATGGTTCAGCCGTGGTGGTCTGGGAGAGCACGAGCTACGCTCCGCTCCTGGGCACAAAGGTAATCGGCCAGCGTTCCTTCCTCACTGGACCGCCGAGCCTGACCATTACCCACTCCGGCAACAATGTGATCGTCTCCTGGCCTGCCGGCGTGACCGGTTACGCCCTGGAGTCGGCCACGAGCGTGACCACGGGTTCCACCTGGTCGCCGGTCTCGGGCGTGGTGAACAACACCCTGACCCTGGTCAATCCTCCGGGCGTGAAGTTCTATCGCTTGAAGAAGCAATGAGCGGGACTCTGAGACCGTCGTCAACGGCGGCCAGAAGTTGAATCAACCCTCGGCTCGCACCGGCTTAACCCCGGCGCGGGCCGAGGGGTTTTCACTTATCAGACCGAAGTTCAAGAGTTGCTTGAGACCATGACCAATGCGAGAATGCTTGAGACCCATCATCTGAGTGACCGCGTATGAGATTCACGCTATTCCAGCCGGAACCATCCTCCCGAGCCAGCCGCGTCAGCCGGTTCGCCTTCACCCTTATCGAGTTGTTGGTAGTGATTGCCATCATCGCCATTTTGGCCGCCATGCTCCTGCCATCGCTGGGCCGGGCCAAACAAAAGGCCCAGGGGGTCATGTGCATGAACAACGGCAAGCAGATGATGATCGCCATGCATTTGTATACGGGCGACAATCGGGAATGGCTGCCGCCCAATGAAGACAGCAGCTCCGCCAGCCTGGGCTGGGTGCGCGGCAAAATGAACTGGGATTCCGGCTCCCCCGATTTGACGAACATTCTAAACCTGATCGATCCGACCAAGGCCCTCCTGGCGCCATACACGGGAAAGAATTATCAGATCTACCGCTGTCCGGCGGATAACGTGCTCTCCGCGTTCCTTACCTATAAGGTGCAGCGGGTGCGTAGTTTCTCGATGAGCCAGGCTGTCGGCACCCAAGTGGGCCGGTTGAAGGCCGTAAACGGACCGTGGCTGGACGGCACCCATGAGCACATCGCCAACCAAAAATTCTATGTGTATGGGAAGCTGACGGACATGCTCCGGCCGGGGCCCGCGCGGACGTGGGTGCTGGTGGACGAAGACTATCGCAGCATCAATGACGCGGCATTTGCCGTGACCATGGTGTCCAGCACTTTCCTCGACGCGCCCGCCAGCTACCACGGCGGCGCCTGCGGCTTCGCTTTCGGAGACGGACATTCTGAAATCAAAAAATGGAAGGATTCGCGGACGATCGTGACTGGCACTTCCTACAGCGCGCAGACGTTCAATCCCGTCAACCAGGACGTTACCTGGGTACAGGAACGTACCTCGGCAGCCGTGCAGTGATCCTGGCCCTGCAGGCGGGAGTCTCGCAGTTGAAAGCCGGGCCCTGCCGGGCATTTGCGGGTGTAGCGGTCTGGTGGTGGGCCGGAGCAGATCGGTCCTGCTGATCCTGTGGAAGGAAGGATCAAAATGAAGACGTCTATCCCAACTCTGCTGCTGGCAATTACGCTTCCAGCCTGCCCGGCGCGAGCCCAAACCGTCCTGTATGATTTTGAAAATGCTCAGGCGGGCTCAGGCCTGCCGCTTGACTTAACGGTCGGTGGCATCACGGCCCACTTCACATCGAGCGGCTTGGGTGGCTTTTATATTCAACAGCCACAAAACACCATTCTCTATACGCCGATCGGTTTCTCCGGTAACGGCTTAATCCCCAGCTCGATTTACGCGGCGGACCTCCATGTGGGATTCTCCCGGAGCCTGAGCGCCTTTTCCATTCTGTATGCGCCCCAGGAGTTGGCCTGCGATTCCTCGGCGCGGATGCGAGTGACCGCGTACCGCGATGGGACTTCGGTGGGCACTGCAACGACCAACGCAGCCGCCGGCACCTGGCCTTCAGAAACGCTGTCCATCACCTCGACGCAAGCGTTCAACAGCGTGGTCGTGCATTACGATGCTCCGCCACCAACCGGCGGCGACTATGGCCCGATTTTCGTGGCGGATAACATGCAGGTGACCCTCGCGCCGGAACCGCCCACGCTGCTAATTTCGCGATCGGTGGATCAGATTCAACTGCTCTGGACCACCAATGCCATCGGCTTCTCGTTGCAGACCAACTCAAACTTGTCGGCTTCCACGAATTGGGGCGTGGTCACTAACGTGCCGGTGGTGGTTGGGGACCAAAATGTCGTCTGGCTGCCGCTGGCGGGAACCAACACCTATTTTCGCCTGAAACAGCAGTAGTGGTTCCTGCGGACGCGAGGGTAAACTCAAAGCAGCAGGGCATCGACATTGCCTTGAAATCACGTAACCTAAGGCGTTGTTCCAGTGTCTAACTGGAGAATGTCGGGCTTGTGGACAGGTTATGCCAATTAACAATAAAGTGCGTTGGTTCAAGTGGTTGGTGATTTTGGTCATCATTGGGGCGGCCGTCGCCGGTGGCTGGTGGTATCATCAAACTCATACTGAAACCGGGGTGGAGTTCCAAACGGCTACGGTCGCCCGGGGGGATTTGACCCAGGCGGTGACCGCGACCGGCGGGTTGGGGCCGGTGCTGAACGTGGCGGTGGGCAGCCAGATTTCCGGCATCGTCAAAAAGCTGTTCATCGACTACAACACGACGGTCAAATCCAACCAGGTAATTGCGGAAATCGACCCTTCCACGTATGAGATCAATGTGCTTCGCGCCGAGGCACAACTGGCGAATTCCAAAGCCAATCTGGCACTGGCGGAGGTGCAGGCCCGCCGGGCGGAAGATCTCTTCGCCAGCAAGCTTATCTCCGCCTCCGACCACGATACCGCCAAAGCGCAATTGCAGCAGGCGCAGGCCCAGGTGCAAAGCGACGAGGCCACTTTGAAGAATGCTAAAGTGCAGCTCGCTTACTGCACGATCTACGCCCCGGTGGACGGGGTCGTAATTTCCCGGAACGTGGACGTCGGCCAGACGGTGGCCGCCAGTTTCAATACGCCGACCCTGGCGGTGATCGCGAATGACCTGACCAAAATGCAGATCGACGCCCTCGTTTCCGAAGCGGACATCGGCGGAGTGGCGGTGGGGCAGGACGTCAATTTCACAGTGGATGCCTACCCATACCGGATTTTTCGCGGCAAGGTGGGGCAGATTCGATATGGCGCAATCACGAACCAAAATGTCATCAATTACGACTGCGTGGTGCAGGTAAACAACGCTGATCTCAAGCTGTTGCCGGGCATGACGGCCAACGTTTCGATCATCGCCGCCGAGCGGAATGATGTGCTAAAGATAGCCAATGGCGCCCTGCGGTTTCGTCCACCGGAGTCGCTTGGAGGTCCCAAAACCAATAGCGTTGCGACTGCGACTGCCGGCGGTCCCTCCGGTGCGGGCGGTGGCCAGCGCTCTGGCGGTGGACCTGGGATGGGTGCTGGAGGTGGGGGAGGTGGGGGCGCGGCCGGTGTCGGGCCGGGTGGTTTTGGTGGGGGCGGTCCTGGTGGCGGACGGCGTGGGGAACGTGCCGGCATGGGAGATTCCGGGGGCGGTCGTGGCAGGCCTGAACGCGCCATGACCCGCACCGTTTATGTGATGCCGCCCAAGACCGACCTTAATTCCAAAGAACTGCCCAAACTGAAAGCGGTCCAGGTTAAGGTTGGCATCAGCGATGGGATCTCGACGGAAGTTTTGGAAGGGCTGGAGGAAGGTGTGCAAGTGGTGACCGGCATGATTACGCCGGGAGACACTTCGGCGGCGCGGGCAGGAGGGCCTGCCGCCAACCCATTCGGCGGCGGCGGCGGTGGATTCCGTCCGAGGTTCTGATTATGGCGGCTGTTATCCACCTGGAGGCGATCCAGAAGATTTACCGCACGGGTGGCGGTTTGGATGTCCATGCCGTGCGTGGAGTTAGTGCGGAGGTCCAAGCCGGGGAATTCGTGGCGATTATGGGCTCGAGCGGTTCGGGCAAATCAACGCTGATGAACATCGTTGGCTGTCTCGATCGGGCTTCGGGTGGACGCTACTTGCTGGATGGCCTGGATGTTTCGGGATTGAATCGCGATCAACTGGCGGACATCCGGAACGAGAAAATCGGGTTCATTTTTCAAGGGTTCAATCTGCTTTCACGCACCTCCGCGCTCGAGAATGTGGAGTTGCCCATGCTCTATTTGCACCGATCGCTGTCTCATCATGAACAGCGCGAGCGGGCCATGGGCGCGCTGGCAACGGTCAACCTGGCGGAGCGGGCTCATCATCACCCCAATCAACTGTCCGGCGGACAACAGCAGCGCGTGGCGATTGCGCGCGCCCTGGTGAATCGGCCGGCCCTGCTGCTGGCCGATGAGCCGACCGGCAATTTGGACAGCCAAACCAGCATTGAGATCATGGGAGTTTTTCAAAAGCTCAATGATCAGGGCATCACCATTGTCATGGTCACCCATGAGCTCGATATTGCCCGGTTTACCAAGCGAAATTTGATCATGCGCGACGGTCTGATTGTCAGTGATGTGGCGGTAGCCGAGCGGCTGAACGCCGAAACGGAACTCCGTCGCTTGCGCGACGCCCACCAGGCTGTGCAACTAAGCTGATGAAACGCATATTTGCCACCCTCCGCATCGCTGCGCGCGCCCTGCGCCGGAACCTGATGCGCACGACTTTGACAATGCTGGGAATCATCATCGGCGTCGGCGCCGTCATCGGGGCGGTCAGCCTCACGAACGGTGCCAAGTCCCAGATCGAAGCCCAGATCGCCAGCATGGGGCAGAATGTGATCCTGGTGTTCTCGGGGAGCTTCAGCCGGGGCGGCGTGCGCTCGGGGTGGGGCGGGGCGGGGACCCTCACCATCGAAGATGCGGACGCCATTCGGCGTGAGATCATGGGGGTGACCGTGATCAGTCCCGAGAGCCGCACCCGCGCCCAGATCGCCGCCGGCAATCAGAATTGGAACACCCAGATTCTCGGGGAGTCCCCGGATTATTTCGACATTCGGCAATGGCCGATCGTGAGCGGATCCTCTTTCACGGAACAGGATGTGCGAAGCGCCAACAAAGTCGCGGTGATCGGCAAAACAATTGCGGACGAGCTTTTCCCAGGAGAGGATCCCATCGGCCAGATCGTGCGGGTGAAGAACGTGCCATTCATCATCGTGGGCATGCTTAGCGCGAAGGGTCTCTCCGTGCAGGGTCAGGACCAGGATGATTTGATGGTAATTCCTTACACCAGCGCTATGAAACGCGTGCAACGGGTCACTACGCTGAACTCAATCATGGTGCAAGCCGCCAAACCCACCTTGCTCGCCCCGGCGCAGCAGCAAATCATTGAGCTGCTCCGTCAACGACATCGCATTACCCCGGGCAAGGACGACGATTTCACCGTGCGGAACCAGCAGGAGATCGCGGAGATGGCCACCGCCCAATCCAAGACCATGACTGTGCTTTTGGGAGCCGTGGCGATGGTCTCGCTGGTGGTGGGGGGCATCGGGATCATGAATATCATGCTGGTGAGCGTCACGGAGCGTACGCGGGAGATCGGGATTCGGATGGCCATTGGCGCGCGGGGCGGGGATATCCTGCTGCAATTCCTCACCGAGGCGGTCACGCTCAGTGTGATCGGCGGGTTGCTGGGTATCGCCATGGGAATTGGCGTTTCAAAACTGCTCTCCGCCCAATACGCCTGGCCGACGTTAATCCCCACCCAGTGGGTGGTCTATTCGTTCCTGTTCAGCGCCGCCGTCGGGATTTCGTTCGGTTTTTATCCGGCTCGCAAAGCCTCGCGGCTGGATCCGATTGACGCCCTTCGTTACGAGTAGGCGCTTCGAGGTCGGCGGGGAAATTTCCTGTGAATGAGATGCCAGATCTCAACCCTCGCGATTTTGGGCTGGAGGCGGATTGGGGTTGTCGTGAGGCAATCGTTCTTCGACAGCTTGGGCCACTTCCGGATAGAGCTTGCGCATGCAATCAAGACATAAGCCGTGGCTGAATTCCGCCTGGGAATGTTGCTCGAGATACGTTTCGAGCCGGGTCCAATAACCGTGGTCATCGCGGATTTTTTTGCAGGAAGAGCAGATAGGTATCAAGCCCGTGAGCGTCTTGACGCTGGCCAAAGCCTTGTGCAACTCCGCAATCAGGCGTTCCTGTTCCTGTTCCGCCTGCACGCGAGCCTGCTCGTGACTCCGCAAGTCTCGCGCGCCAAAGAACAGGCCGACTAGTCCGGCAAACCACAATGCCAGGTGGCCGATGGTGAGCCAGGAGTTTGCGCCCGGGGTTACGAACTGGTTCATGGGCACGGCCACGCTTATCCCTCCGCGTATTTCCCCCTCCTGGTGGCCCCCCTCCTCGTGGCAGCGCAGGCAACTCTTGACGATTCGGAGCGGTCGCATCATGCGGAAATAATTCTCGCCATCGCGAACCTCGACGGTGCTGGCTTCCTCCACTCCAGAGTTGAATTGCTCGAGGGCCCGCCGTTCCCAGGCGTCAGGCAGGTTCCCGGGTCTGATCGGCTTCAGGCTGGTGATGTGGCCGACGATGCGCAGTTTTTCCTCCTGCAACGCGAAGATCTGCCGGCTCAGGATGGCGGGGTTGAGGAGGGTCAATTGCTGGCCGGACGGGGTGACGATGTCGCGACCATCGTCATTGGTGGAGAACGAGCGGGTTTCCGGTTGGCTCGACACCGGTACATAGACACCCCCATGTAAAATACTCCATTCGCGGTAGGAAAGGTCCTTTAGAATCAGCGCTCGCGCGGTCTGGGTGGTGAGGGACTCGACTTCCTTTGCGTGGTGCGCCAGGTTGAACGCCAGGGAACCGGCTACAATCCCGGTCCAGGTGCACACCAGCAGCCAGAAATAGCGGCGATACGGTACCCGCTTTACCATGCCCGCGGCCCCGGTGCCCGGATTGGGATTCCCCGCCTGACCAGGCTTCGAATCTCCCGCTTTGATGCCGCCGCCAAAAATGGCTCCCCTTGGATCGCTGCCTCGCGGTTGAGACGTGGTGCTCATCAGGGCTGAGATTTAGCGTTCTCGGTTCTCTGAACCGACTGATTGCGCCTGTCTGGCGCTTCCTACAGTTGGGCAGCGACGTCTCGCGCTACAACTCCGCCCCCGCTTCTGGGCCAATCTGGCACACGTGTTCCTTGAATGCAAACGAGGGGGGCATCGAACCGGCCGTTTGATCGCATTGGGGGGCGACCCCAAAGCGGTGGTTGCGCCGGGTTGGTATCCGTACACGACTGGCTTGACGTCCCGGCGGGTCCTGGGCGAAGCTGCACTCATGCCCGGCAAAGCGCATCCGTCTCTGGAAGTCGTGCGCGCCTTTATCAACGCCATCAACCAGCACAAGCTGGCGGATATCGCCGGCTTAATGACCAAGGATCATACTTTTGTTGATTCCCGCGGGTTGGCGCATTCCGGCCGCGAGCATCTGCTGGACGGTTGGAGAGCTTATCTCGACATGTTCCCGGACTTCGAAATTCAGGCGGAACACCTCTTGGAGCGGGATGGGGTTGTCGCTGTCTTCGGGTTGGCCTGCGGCACTTATAATGGCAAACGGGGCCTGGTCCCCGAAAACCGTTTAAAAATGCCCGCCGCCTGGAAAGCGGTGGTAACCTCCGGAAAAATTCAGTGCTGGCAAGTCTATACTGACTGGACTGAAGGTGCGAAAGTCATTGAGGCCGATGAAATGGCTGGCTGGCTGAGCTGACAAAAGTCTTGTCTTTGGCCACATTTTAGATCCTAATGTGGAGGCTGGATTTGATCCACATTTTCGCATCCAGGATTTATGAGGTGGTTAGCTGTACTTTGCCTGTTGCTGGCCGGTTTGGCCACTGCTTCGGCGGATACCATTGCGCTTTGGAACTTCAACAGCCCTGCTCCCGATGGCACCACCGGGACAGGTTCGCTTCAGCCTGCCACCGGGGTGGGCTATTGCACAGTCCAAGGGGATGTGGCGACCGCTTTTGCGACGGGCGATGCGCGGGACGCGGGTGCCGACAACAGCGCGGTGTCCGTTTCTCATTTTCCCGCCGCCACCAATTTGAACCGCAGCGCGGGCTTGCGCTTTGACGTCAGCACGGAGGGTTACGAACAAATCACGGTGACCTGGTGCCAGCGAAACAGTTCCAGCGCGTCAAAATACGTGAGGCTGCAGTACACCCTGGATGGGTTTAATTTTCAGAATTCGGAGGTGCTGGCAATGGCGGTGGATAGCATGTTTACGAATCGTACGGTCGGCTTTGCCGGTATCGCCGGCGTGGCGAACAACCCCGCTTTCGGCATACGATTTGTTACGGAATGGGAACGTACGGCGACCGGTTCCGGTGCGGAGGCCTATGCGGCCACGGCGGCGGGTTCGACCTATGGAACGGCGGNNTACGATTCGGTTTGACCTGGTCACCGTCGCTGGGGTGCTTCAACCGGGCGGCAATCATCCGCCAACTATTTCCACACTCCCCGCGCAAACGGTTCGGCTCGGGCGCACGACCGATCCGGTCGAATTTACCGTCTTGGACGCCGAAGATCCGGCGACGGAGCTATTTCTGTCGGCTGAATCATCCGATCCGGCAGTGGTATCCTGGGACAATGTGATTTTCGGCGGGACAAGCTCCAGCCGCACGCTGGCGCTCAAAGCCGGGTATCAAACCGGAACCGCGCTGATCACGGTGAGGGTCACAGATCGCGGTGGCAAGTTCACCACCACCACCTTTGCGGTCACCGTCTTGCCGGAGAATTTGCCTCCCACCATCTCCACCATCCCGCCGCAGTACCTTCTCGCCGGGGCGCCGGCGGCTCCAATTCCTTTCACGGTAACAGATGCCGAAAGCAGCTCGAGCGCTTTGACCGTTACCGCAATCAGTTCGGCCCCCGCGCTGGTCCCCACTCAAAGCTTGGTTCTTGGCGGCACCGGGTCGACACGGTTGCTCAGCATTAGTCCGGCGCCGGGACGGTTCGGGCTCGCTCCGATTACGCTCAGTGTCAGCGACGGGGTGAATGTCACCCAGACCGTTTTTCCTGCGGTGATCTTACCCAACACTGCCGCCCTGCTCGTGGACAAGTTTGACTATGGCGATGGGTCGATCGTTACCAACTCGGCCAATCTGTGGTACACCCGTTCCGGCAGCAGCGGTGAGTTGCGCATTGTGGATGGCCAATTACAGGTGACTGCGACGGGCACCGAGGATGTGGCGGCGCTGTTGCTCAATGGACCTTACACGCCGGGAACGCAGTCGGTGCTTTTCGCCTCCTGCCGGTTACAACTTCCCTCGCTGCCGCAGAAGGCGGGACGTTACTTCGCGCATTTTGGGTCTGGTTCCACCATGAGCGGCCGCATTTATGCCGCGGCAACCAATGCGGCCCCGGGTTACTTCAGGCTCTTGATCTCGAATGGAGCCGGTTGGCCAGTCGCTCACCCGGCTCTGCTTGAACCCAACCGGTCGTATCGGGTGGTCATGGCTTACGCGGTGGATACCGGGGCCTCAACGCTCTGGGTCGATCCCGTTTCCGAACTCGACCAGCGGGCGCTGGCGGTGGATCCGATCACTCCCGGCAAGATCAGCATTTTTGGTTTTCGCCAATCGACGGATATCGGTGGCGAGTATCTGATCGATGACCTGCGGATCGGGTTGAGTTTTGCGGCGGTGACGATGGATAGCCTGCCAGGCAGACCCAAGCTGGGCTACGGCCATGCTGGTGGGAACCTGGTATTGAGCTGGGCAACTGGCGCTGGAACGTTGCAGGCCGGCGCCAGGCCTCAGGGACCTTTCACCAATATACCGGGGGCGACAGTTTCGCCATTCCAGATCCCGCTCACCGGTGCTCCCCGCTTCTTTCGCCTGGTCACGCCGTGAGGAGAATTTCTGAGGCTCGCGGTGCTTACGGGAGTTCCTTGATGCGGACGTTGCGGTAATCGACGCGCATTTTGAGCCCCGGATGAATCTGTAGTCCAACCCGTCCCGGCCCCGCAAATTTTGCGTTGGTATATTCGGAGACCTTTTTCCCATTCAACCACGTGGTGAACTTGTCCCCCTTCACCTCCAACCTGATTTTGTTCCAGTCCCCGGCCTTGAGCACGCTGTCCAGGTCTTTGGCCTGCCCAGCTTCCGGATACTTTTCCTGCCCGCCCGTATAGAAGCAACAGGTCATGTCTTTCTTCAGACTGCGAGAAACGCCAATCTGCAACTGCAACTCCGGCGTCCGAACCATGATCCCACTGTCGATTTCGCCGCTCCATCGCACGTCCGTTTCAATAACAAAATTCAGGTAAGACTTTTCAGTATAAAGCACGTGCCCTTTAAGCTTCTCGTCGTTTTCTCCGATCAAAACCCCCTCTTCGACGCGCCAAAAAGGATTGGGGGTGGGAACCTGCCAACCGGCAAGATCCTTGCCGTTGAAAGCCGGTTTTAGATCGGCTTCCTGGCCATGCAACGGGTTGGCTGAACCGGTGCAAAGAAGGAGAGTGAAAACCAGGCCTTTGGCGGTGTGGAGAAGGTGCGAGTGTAATTTCATAGGCAGCCCACCTTAGATTTGAAAAGGCGCCTTGCGCAATCCAAAAGGGGCGCAAAAGCAGCGGCCCGGGGTTCGCTGGAGGCGAGGCCCCGGGCCGTTGGCGGATCGTTCGTCCCCACTCTAACTGTCAAAAGTGAGGACTGACACCTTGGCTACCGCACCAGGCGGAAGTAAGTCGGTGTGGTCCCAATGGGGACGGTCATGGTGTAGATGTAAGGATTGCCGGGTGACGGCACGATGGCCGGTTGCGGAGTCACTGCGGTCCAGGACGTCGGCGCGATGACCGGCGTGGATTGCAGCGTGAACAAACCGGCATCCGCCGACCACGAGATGATCTCGTTCCCACCGGAGCGAGCCAGGGTAATGACCGGCCGTGGGGCCGCTACTGGTGCCGGGTGGCTGATCACCGTGTAGAGCTTGGTCTCGCTCCCAACGGCGGTATCCGGTCCGCCGGCAGGATTGTTGGTGCTGTTGAACGTGCCCTTGGCGGCGATGAGGATTTGCCGAGGCGTCATCGCCACGGTCGGGTGATAGGTCTCCATCCCCTGTACATTGGACGGGTCGCTCTCGTGATTGACAAACGGGAAGAAGGTCGGCGTCAGGAAGCTGATTTTCGTCCCGTCGAACGCCATTACGCGCGCCGCCACCTGGCGTTTGGCAAAGTCCGCGGTGGGCTGGAAGCTGTAGGCCACGCAAAAACGATCCAGCGCATCGACACCAACCGAGACGCGGTCGGTTTTGGCTCCTACCGTGGCATCGATGTCGCATACGGCAGCCTTGGCCACGAAATTGCCGGTCGAGGCATCCCAGATCGCGACGTACACGGTTAACGGCTTTTGGCTCGCTTCCGGGGCTTGACCCGCCAGGTAGACGTAATGGCTGCGGATGTCCGAACCGATTCTCGAGGCATCATTGCGGCCAGTGCCGAAGCTCAAGCCGCTGCTCGCATTGGCATCGATCGAGGACTTGAGGGTGCCATTGTTGTCGTAGAAATAGAGCATCGAATGGACACGGATGGCGAAACCACCGCGGAACGCCGCCATGTTGTCCCAAATGTCGTTGATGTCCACCATGGTGGGACCTTTCACAACGGTGCCGTCCGGTTTGATGATTGCGAACGTGGTAACTTCGCCATCGCTACCCGGCAGGAAGGCCGTCTTGTCGTCGATCATGACCACAATGTTCCCGTTATCGAGGAATTCCGAGCGTCCGCCCGTCCGGGAGTTTTGCGTGGTGTCGGCTCCCGCCCCAAAGTCGGCGGCGGTAAAGGCTCCGTAGACGTAATCCCACGCTTTGGTCAAGGGCGTCTGCGTCAGAGTTTGAGGATTCAGCGAGTACAGTTGTTCGGTGACGTAGCGATGGTTCGCGGTGTACATCGGATTGCTGCTCCACCGATTGACGGTCTGGAATGGCACCAACTGTCCTGCGGAAGTTTCCGCCATGGTGATGAATTTGTTGCCGCCATAGCGTTTGTCGCCGGCGACGCGGGGTGGATTGCCATTCTGACGCGACAGGTTGATTTGAGCGGTGAAGGGCAGGCCACCGTCGTCATCAAACATATAGCCAATCTTGGCCGGACCGCCGGCTGCCGGCTGCTTCACCACGATGAAGTTCTGGTTGGCCTGGTCATCCGCCCAGGTGCCGTAGCTGATGAGGAACGTGCTATCACCCAGCACGGAGGCATAGGGCTCCCAGTTGCTGTTGTCCGCTTTCTGCGCGAGGATGTCGACCGGTCCGTTGGTGACGTAATTGCCAGCCGCGTTGTACCAAATCGCGACGTCAGGAACGATCTGGGTTAAGCCCACCGTTGGCGCGCCCGCGGGAATGACGGTGACGGGGTTGGCAAAATTGCCGGTGTGAGTCCGACCCAGGTGTGTTCCCATCGGGTCGGCGGAGTAATTCACGGCAACAGTCACATAACCTGGACCGAGATCGAGTCCCGTGAGATTGATATCCAACAGGCCGTTATTGGCCACCGGGAAGGAACCCAGGAATTTCTTGCCCTGCGGGAAGCCGTTGGTGTAGCTGATGGAATCCGTCAACTCAAACAGGCTCAGCATGATGCCGTTGGTCCAGCCTTCCGGGTCGAGTTGGTAAACGTCCACAATAATATTGGTGAACGGCCAGACACCGGGCGGGAACGTGCCTTTTAACTTGGGATAGATGCTGTTGGTGGGGTCGAGCGCCGGGAGGTTTGTGACCGAAACATCCATGAACGGGGCGCAATAACTGTTGAAGCCGATGAGCCGGTTGCCGGTATTGTCGGCATAGCTGTAAGGGGCCAGGCCGTTGTTCACCATTACGTTGCCGCGCACCGACACCCAGCCGTTGGTATTTGGGTTGCTATCCAGCTTGATAAAGGGGATGACACCAATCACGGGACTGGGATACAGGTCGATCGGGTAGTTGTTGTAGATCTTGTTCGCTTCCAGCGCGTCGCTGACACCGTCGAAGTCAGAGCCCACCTGGGCATGTGTGCCACCGCCCACACCGAGAGTGGCGACGAAATAGGCGGCGTTGGTCCAGCGGGTGCCATCCACGCCCTGTCCAAACGTATTGCCGGCGATGATATATTGCTTGTTGCCGGTGCCGTAAAGGGAAATGGCGGTGTTCCCTCGAGCGTCTGCCACCGGCCCGAGAAGGTTGCCCTCATCGGCGTCGTTGATGCCATCGCCATCGGTTCCGATCACGATGGGCTGTGTATCGCTGTAGCGCCCGATTTCGAACTGGCATCCGACATTACCGAAGAACACGGGATCAAGCAGGCTGAGGTCGTAGGGGGTCACACCGTCGGGCAGCACGCCAAAGAAATTGCCCGATACCCTGGTGCGGATCGCTTCGCCGGCGAGTGAATAACCAACACCCACAAACACGTTGAACTCCGCGCGGGGGTTCGTCGAGCCAGGCGCCACACCGACCGTCAGGCCGACGTTCGGCAATTCCGGACGCGTGCCTCCCGAGACATCCCGATGCCGGAAAAATGCAATGCCGGAAGCGGTCTTAACCACCCCGTCGACAGTCTGGTTGGTCGGGTTCACCCCGAACCAGCAACCGGCGACGTGACCGTTGCGATCGCTGCCCGCGTCATAGGCCAGCGGGTCGAGCACCGCAGGGTTGAGCCCGTAATCGTGCTCGAAAGCGATGCAGTACACACTATTGGCCGTCGTGAGATTATCACCCAGAAAGGCCAGGCCCTTGATGGTGACGTTGGTAGAACGATAAACTCCCAGCAAGGCCCATTCGCTGGAGCCGTAGCCAGTGCGCTCCAGGGACATTGAGGTGTTGTTGATCGGGGGATCGCTGGTGGCGGTGGTGCCATCGTAGGTGCTGGCATCCATGTTGCGCCCGTTGCCGTTCCGGCCATCAATGACAATCTTGATCACCGCGTTGTTGGGAGCGGTGATGGGATTGCTGTTGGCCGAGGCGCCCGGTTGAGAGTAGCCGTCAATGGTGAGGTTGTGCTTCGCATAAATCAGCGGGAGCCCGCCTGACGGCACCTGGAGAAAATGCGGTCCGGCGCCGGGGATCTTAAAGGCGATCGTATCGCCCGCCTGACAATTGGTCAGCGCCCAATACAAGCTCCCGGTAACACCCGGGGTAGTATCGGCGGTGGTGACGGTGACAGTGGCCGCGTTCGCGGCGCCAATCAGGGCGGTGAGGCCCAGTGATGTGAGCAGAGTCGTACAGCAACGCGATAGTGCTTTCATAGAGGTTTTTTGGACTGCTGGGTATTGAATTTATTCTACCGTCCAGTCCTGGAGATGTCAACTCAATTCCTTGACGCAGAAAAATCACGAGTTGACTCAAATTAAAA
>DBMR01000029.1 GCA_002298785.1 Verrucomicrobia subdivision 3 bacterium UBA693 | reverse complement strand
GTCGGGCAGCACTTCGCCCGTGCGCAGGTAGCGATCGCCGCCAATGTCGTATCGCGTGTAGTTCAGTTTAAGCTGGAACTTGGCAGCCGCCGCATCCAGCACCTTGATCGCTTCGCGCACGACTTCCGGCCCTGTGCCGTCGCCACCGATCACCGCAATGTTATAACTCTTCATAATAAATTGTCTGGCTTAAGCCCGGCCCCCTGGGGCAGGGAGCGTTAATTTAGGTGCTCGCTTCCCAATGCGCAAAGCTATTTGCGCGCTTTCACCCGCCCCATGCCTTAGCGGCCCAAGACGCTCAATTGCCTCGGATGCAACAACCACTCCAGTCGCGCGCACCGGGCCGCGCGCAGGTTTTCGGTCGAAAGATGGCACAAGCCCCCCTTCTTCATCTGGATCTCGAGCCCCGGAGCGCCGGAAATCAGCAGCGAAATCAACGAGCTCAGGCTCGGCTCGTGACCCACCAGCAGCAACTTGCGCGGCGCCGGCTTGTAGCCGTTGATCAGGTTAACCAGCCGCCCGAACGGACGCGATGGCTCCAGCTCGGCGACCAACTTCAACCGTTTCCGCAGTCCCAGAACATCCGCGACAACCTCCGCTGTCTGCCGCGCGCGCAGATACGGACTGCTCAGAATAAGGTCGGGCTCGATCTCCATCTCGCGCATGGCCTCCGCCACAAAATGGATGCGCCGCTCACCCTTGGGCGTCAGCGGCCGGTCCTCGTCATCCGTAATTCCTTGCTCGCCTAACTCCGTGGCGAGGCCATGGCGCAAAATGTAAAGGTCCATATTGCCTGCGCTATTTCCCGGATGGCCCGTCGCCCGACACGGCTTTGAACGGCGAGGACGCGAGCCGGACTTTGATCTGGCGCTGCTTGCGGGCGGGACGCGGGTCGGCCGCGTTCACCTTTTCCCCGGAAACAATCGCGATGAAATCCGCCTGGCTGCGGCGCTGCGCTTCCCGCGGCGACGGCGCCAAGCGCGTATACGTTCCGTCCGGCTGCAGCACGCGCGCCTTGGTATTGTCCGCCAGGGTGACTTCCAGAATTTCCCGGATCAACCGTTCCCGCAGGTTGCCGTCATCGATGGGAAAGGCCAGTTCGATGCGGCGAAACATATTGCGAGGCAGCCAATCGGCGCTGCCCACGAAAACCTCCGGGCGGCAGGCGTTCTCGAAATAGTAAATCCGGCTGTGCTCGAGAAAACGGTCCACCACGCTGCGCACCGTGATGTTCTCGCTGACGCCCGGAACCCCGGGGCGAAGCGAACAGATGCCGCGCACAATCAGGTCGATTTTGACCCCGGCCTGGGAAGCGCGATAGAGGGCCTCGATAATCTTGCGTTCTGCCAGCGAATTCACTTTGGCGATGATCCGCGCCGGCAAGCCGCGGCGGGCATTATCGGCTTCACGCTGGATCAACGCCACGATCCGGTCGTGCAGTTCAAAGGGCGCCACAATCAGTTTGCGCATCGGCTGGAACTGGCAAATCCCCGTCAGCAAATTGAAGAAATTCGTGGCGTCCTCGCCGATTTCCGGACGGCAGGTGAACAGCCCGATATCCGTGTACAATTTCGCGGTCGTGGGATTGTAGTTGCCGGTGGCCAAGTGGACGTAACGCCGAATCTGGTGCCCCTCGCGCCGCACCACCAGGCTGGATTTGGCGTGGATCTTGTAGCCCACCAACCCGTACACCACATGCACCCCGTTCTCCTCGAGCCGCCGCGCCCACTGGATGTTGTTGGCTTCGTCGAAACGCGCCCGCAGTTCCACCACGGCCGTGACCTGCTTGCCGTTCTTCACCGCGTTTTCGAGGGCGCCAATGATCCGCGAATCGCCCCCCGTTCGATAAAGCGTCTGCTTGATCGCCAACACTTCCGGGTCGGTCGCCGCGCGCTCCAAAAAGTCGACCACGGCACTGAAGTTCTCATATGGATGGTGCAGCAGAATATCCTGCTTCCGGATGGCGGCGAAAATGTCCGGGTGCTCGGCCAGCGCCGGCGGCGGCGGCGCCACGAAGGGCGGGTCCCGCAGTTCCGGCGAATGATCCCCCTGATAAAGCGCCATGATGCGCGTCGGATTCAGCGGCCCGTTCACCAGGTAGAGATCATCCTCGGTCAACCGCAGCGTCTTCAACAGCACCTCGCGGAGCACGTCCGGGCAATCCTCCTCGATCTCGAGGCGCACGGCATCGCCGCGACGGCGATTGTGCAGCTCGTTTTCCACCGCTTTGAGCAGGTTCGCCGTCTCCTCCTCGTCGATATACAGCTCGCTGTTGCGCGTGACCCGGAACGCCCAGTAACCGAGCAGGTTCGTCCCCGGAAACAGGTCGGCCAGGTGGCTGCCGATCAGCCGCCCCAGGTACACGTAATCCTGCCGGCCATCCGTGCGCGGCAACCGCACCAGCCGCGGCAAAATCCGGGGTATCTGGACCACCGCCAGGTGCCGCAGCATCTCCCCATTGCGCGACATCTCCAGCCGCACGATCAGGTTAAGCGACTTGTTCAGTAACTGCGGAAACGGATGGGCGGGATCAATCGCCAGCGGCGTCAGCACCGGACGCACCTGTGTCCGGTAATAGTGCTCGAGCCACTCCTGGTCGGTCGCCGCCAAATCTTCCGGCGCCAGGATGCGCATCCCGCTCGCCTCGAGCGCCGGCTGCAATTCGTCGCGCCAGCAGCCGTAAAGCTCATCCACCATCCGGCGCACCCGCTTGACCACCGCCCGAAATACCTCCGTGGACGTCAGCCCGTCCATAGTCCGCTCCACCACATCGCTCTCGATCTGCTGTTTCAGCCCCGCCACCCGCACCTCGAAAAACTCGTCCAGGTTCGAGGACACAATGCAGAAAAACTTCAGGCGCTCCAGCAAGGGGTTCGACCGATCAAGCGCCTCTTCCAGCACCCGATGATTGAACTCCAGCCAGCTCAGCTCACGATTGATGAAGTGCGCCGCCGCAAAACCGGCGTTGTCATTTTTGGCTTCCACAGGAACCTTGATTTTATCCTAAACTCGACCCGTTGCCTAGGGGGCAGAGCCAAATGACGTCGAATCATCCCCAAGAGCCTGTTTGAAAAATAGC
>DBMR01000003.1 GCA_002298785.1 Verrucomicrobia subdivision 3 bacterium UBA693 | reverse complement strand
CCTTAACTAAGGGTCATTCGGGTCAGTCCCTAGTATTGACAGTGATCTACTACCGATAGACTGACGACTGCGACGGTGGACCCCAGCGCCGGCGTTGCATTCCGGTCCACGTCTCGACATGCTGGCGCGGTGTTGCCCAATTCTGCGTCCCAAACTGAGCACCCGGTCCCTCGCGCAAAAGGCGAGCGGCTACGGGATCTTAGCCCGGCGCAGTGGCGTTCCGGACTCGCTGCCTGGCTGGGATGGACCTTCGACGGGCTCGACATGCACCTTTACACCCTGGTGGCCGCGCCCTTTGTGGCTGAGTTGCTGGGGGGCTTGTCCACGGTGGATCCAAAAGTCGGGAGATATGGGTCGATCATTCAAG
This sequence comes from Verrucomicrobia subdivision 3 bacterium UBA693, assembly GCA_002298785.1. Classification (GTDB taxonomy): domain Bacteria; phylum Verrucomicrobiota; class Verrucomicrobiia; order Limisphaerales; family UBA8199; genus UBA693. The sequence continues at coordinate 31,247 of DBMR01000003.1, read as the reverse complement.
GCGGGTTCCTGTTGGGTTGGGCGCTAGGCGGAGGCTTCTTTGGACGAATTGGGGATCGCCTTGGACGCTCGCGGGCCTTGGTTTTAACAATGCTGACCTACGCCGCGTTCACTGGTCTCTCGTTCTTCGCCACCCAATGGTGGCATCTGCTGATTTTCCGTTTCCTGGCCGCGCTCGGGATTGGCGGAGAGTGGGCCGTTGGTGCTTCCCTGCTGTCTGAAACCTGGCCGCGACGATGGCGGCCATGGATCGCCGCAGTCCTGCAAACAGGGGTGAATGTGGGAATTATCGGCGCCGGTCTGGCCAACATGCTACTGGCCTCGGCACCGCCCCGGTATCTGTTCCTGGTTGGGATACTGCCGGCTTTATTGGTGCTGTGGATCCGCCGCGCTGTCCCCGAGCCGGAGGAATGGGCCATGGCACATGAACGCTCCCAGGAACGAGCGCCAAAGCTAAGAGATCTATTTGCCGACGACCATCGACGGACAACCTTTTGGATCATCGCTACGTGCGGGGTTTCCTTGACCGCCCATTGGGCGTTCATGTTCTGGCATCAGCAACATCTCAGGAACCTGCCGGAAGTTCTGGCCATGAGTCCTCAGGAAAAAAACCGTCTGGCAAGCCTGGCGATGTATCTCGTGATCGGCGCCTCGATCGTGGGCAACTTCTTTTCCGGCTGGCTGGCAAAGCGCGTAGGTTATCGCAATGCAATCGTGACAATGTTTTTGGCCTATTTTTGCTGCATGCTAGGCGCCTACGGCTGGCCGCGAGAGCATCATGCGCTTTTGACCTGGCTGCCATGGATCGGCTTTTGCCAAGGCGGCTTTGCCCTTTTCACGATGTATTTGCCGCCACTTTTCCCGACCCTGCTCCGGACGACCGGCGCAGGTTTTTGCTACAACATCGGCCGAATCACGGCTGCATTCGGCACCGTTTTCTTCGGGTTGTTTTCGAACTTCGGCGACCACCGGGCCGGCCTCCTTTACGCCGGAACGCTCTTCTTCCCGGCCGCGGTGATCGCCTGGTTTTTACCCACCTCCCGGGACTAATCCTGAGGAAGGCCTGTAGGCGGCACCGGATCCGGCACGCGGTTATGAACCGGCGGCACGCTGCGCAAAAAGGCGAATACCGCCTTCAAATCCTCGTCCGACAAGCCGGCAACTGCTCGCCAGGGCATTGGGGGGAGAATTTCCCGGGCCACGCCATAATGCCGCCCCGTTCGCATCGCCTTCACAAATATGTCCTCCGTCCAGATACCGATCCCGGTATTATTGTCCGGGGTTAGATTGAAGGCGTAGCTAATACCCCAGGGACCAGCCCAGGCGGTGAACCCACCAGTCGCCGCAAACCACGGTCCGCCGAGCTTCGGCGGAGGTGGAAACTGCGCCTCGGCCGGGTGTCCAGACAGGTATCGAGTCAGATCCGGTTCGGGACCGTTTGGCCCCATCTTGACCGGGGTATGACAATCCGAGCATCCACCGAATTGCACGAGGTATTTGCCCCGGGCAATCCGTTCCTTGACGGAGTCTCCCGGACTTTTCGCGGCCAGTAGCAGTCCGGTCAGCGGTAAGGCGACACAGACTGCGGCTATCATGTATGACTTATGTTTCATTCTATATTTCGTTTTGTTGGTTACTGCCAAAAGTGATTCGCGTTAGTCATCCGATCCACTGGGCAATGAAGGCGGTAATTTTCTCCCAGTTCAGGACGGCCCTAAAGGAGTCGCTCAGCCCAAAAGCGATGCCCACGCTGGAAACCATGACAAATAGGCCGAAATAGAACGACTCTCCCGCGCTGGTCCGCACGGCCCTGGTGGCACTACGCCGCAGCTCCTGCCGGACCGAACGTGCGTCTGCTTGCTCCCAGACCGCCATTTCTGCTGCTCGAAGCGCGTGCCGGGCCGCTTTCGAGGTTACAACCAGCGGCTTTCCAGAGAGGGTCCTGGCGGTGGGGGAAATTCGCAAAGCCGGCGAAATTCTGTCCAGCCCTTGACGCCGGTTCGATTGACGCGGAAAGTGGAAGCTGGTCGGTCCCTGGCCAGAACCGGGTGCCGCGCTCACCGTGGCGCGTGCCGTGGGCAACGCGCGAGCGGAGACATTGGAATCGGAGCTTAGTTTCATGCGAAGATGGATACCGCGTCCGAACAGAGTCGTAAATGGAACGAAAGGCCCAGTGCCGCTCCAGGCGCTGTGCCCCATAGTGATTCCATGTTTGAGATTCTGTTTGAGCGAAGCACAGATGCCATCTGGCTGTATGATCCAGCCGCTGCCAGTTTCATTGATTGCAACGACGCAGCGGTGAAGATGATGCGGGCGCGCAGCAAGGAGCAGTTGCTGCTTTACCCGCCTGCAGAGCTTCAGTTGCCGCTGCAGAAAGACACCGCCATCGAGTCCACCGTTGCTTCTCCTGGACCCCAGGGTTCCTGGCGCTGCGAATCCGTAGCCCGACGGCTGGATGGACATGTGTTTCCGGTAGAAGTGGTTTCTGCGGCGGTCACCGCGCGCGGGCGCAATCTTCGCGTGGTGTTTTCACGGGACATCACGGAGCGCAAGCGAGATGAGGAAGCTTTGCGTCAGAGCCAGCAACTGCTGGCCTCAATCGCGGACAACATCTCCGAGGCGATTTATCGCAGCGCACCAAATCATAGCCTCACCTTCGTCAACCAGGCCTATCTCGAGATGTTCCGCTTCAATTCCCTGGCGGAGATTCAGTCGATTCCCCGGGAACGGCTCTATGCAGATCCGGTTGCCCGCGCGCGGTTGCTGCACCTGCTCGAGACCCAAGAGGCTTTCAGCCACCAGGAAATCGAATATGTGCGCAAAGACGGCACGCATTTCTGGGGCTTGGCCAGCGGTCGCGTTATCCGCGACCCAGCCACCGGTCGCCCCAGTTATCATGTCGGCGCCATCACTGACATCACCGAACGGAAAAAGGCCGAGGCCGAAATCCGACACCTCAATCAGTCCCTGGAGCAACGCATCGCCGAACGCACCGCCGAACTTACTGCCAGCGAGGCGAGGCTGCGCACCCTGGTAGAGCATGCTCCCGAAGCCATCGTCGTGTTCGACGGCGAAACCGGCAGGTTTCTCAGCGGCAACGCCCATGCTTGCCGAATGTATGGCTGCACCATGGACCAACTCACCCAGTTGACGCCGGCGGAAGTCAGCCCGGAATTCCAACCTGACGGGCGCCGCTCCGCCGAGGTTGCCCGTGAGATGATGCGCGAGGCCAGTGCCGGCGGAAGCCCAGTGTTCGAATGGATTCACCTGCATACCAGCGGTCGAACTTTCCCCTCGGAGGTGCGCCTAGTCCGTCTGCCCGCCGAAGGCCAGAATCTACTGCGCGCAAGCATCACGGACAATACTGAACGAAAGAGAGCTGAGCAGACATTGCGCGAATCGGAGGAGAAATTTCGGGCGTTATTCCTGACGTCGAGCCAGGGGGTGATGCTCCACGACGACCGGCAATATTTGGAGGTAAATCCCGCCGCCGCGCGCATGCTGGGTTACTCCGATCCCAAGCAGTTGCTCGGTCTGCATCCCCGCGACACCTCCCCTCCCGTGCAACCCAACGGAGAACCTACGGATGTTGCAGCCCGCCGTCATATCGCAGCTTGCAAGGAGAAAGGCAGCGTCCGTTTCGATTGGATGGCGCGCCGAGCGGATGGCCGGGACCTGCCCGTCGAGGTCATCCTGACCCGCATCGCCTGGGGCGGCCGCGAAATCATTCAGGCTGCGGTCAACGACATCAGCGAACGCAAACAAGCGGAGGCGGAATTGCTGAAAGCCCTGGCGCGAGAAAAAGAGCTCGGGCAATTAAAGAGCAATTTCATCTCCATGGTTTCTCATGAATTTCGGACCCCGCTGGGGGTGATCCTCTCCTCTGCCGACATTCTCGATTCGTATTTTGACCAACTCACACCGGAAGAACGGGCGCAGCAACTGCTCTCGATTAGAAAAAACACGCGGCGAATGGCCTCGTTAATGGAGGAAGTGCTCCTGCTGGGATTGGTGGAATCCGGCAAGATGGAATTTCAGCCGGCACCCCTATCCCTGAGTGGGTTTTGCCGCCGGATCATTGGCGAACTGCTGTCCGCCACCAATCAGACTTGTCGTGTGGATTTCAGCCCCGGGACTGTCCCCGATGAAATTCTGGGTGACGAGCGCTTGTTGAATCACATTTTCAACAACCTGCTCTCCAACGGCATCAAGTATTCCCCGGAAGGCAGCGCGGTGCAATTGACCGTGGATCGCGAGGCGCACATGGCGGTTTTTCGTATCCGCGATCGCGGGATTGGCATTGCCCCCAGCGATTTACCCTGGCTTTTCAACGCCTTTCACCGGGGCCGCAATGCGGGTCATCTTCCCGGAACCGGACTTGGCCTGACCATCGTTAAGCGCTGTGTCGAACTCCATCGCGGTTGCATTGATGTCATGAGCACACTTGGTGAAGGCACCACCGTTACTGTCCGCCTCCCTCTATTCCGCACGCCATGAAAAAAATCCTCGTCATTGAAGATGAAGCCGAGATGCGCAGAAACCTCGTAACCATCCTGCGGCTTGAGAAGTTCCAACCGATCAGCGCGGAAAATGGCCGTATCGGCCTGCAATTAGCCCAGGCAGAACGGCCCGACCTGGTGCTCTGTGACCTCATGATGCCGGAACTCGATGGTCACGGTGTCCTGCAAGGGCTTCGCGCCGGCCCGGAAACCGCCACCATTCCCTTCATTTTTCTCACCGCGCGCGGAGAGAAAGCGGATCAACGGAACGGAATGAACCTGGGTGCCGATGATTATCTCACTAAACCCGTGGCCAAAGACGACCTCATCAGCGCAGTACGCGCCCGGCTTAGACGTGCGGATGAGCAACAAGCCCCTGCTGCGTTCAATCCTGATTTCAGTTCCCGTGAACCTTTGATCAAAGCCGGCATGACCCCGCGCGTCGCCGAGGTGCTCCTATGGGTGGCGCAGGGAAAAACCAACGCCGAAATCGCCACCATCCTGAGCATCAGCGAATCCACCGTCAAAAAGCATGTGCTGGAGATATTCCAGGTGCTAGGGGTTGAAACACGCAGCGCTGCCACACTTCGTGCCCTGGAAATTCTCCATTCCAGCAGATAACATCTGACCGCCCCACCGAAACTGGCTTTCTCCGCATCCAGGCATCAATCAGGGCCCAGCGCGTTGATTGCACAACAGCTTCAACGAATCCCGGCCCAACCCAAACCGTCGGCCCCCTTCCCTGCCTTTAGCAGGCGCGCCACTTTAAACTCCTTGAGCTCCAACTCCGCCACCTCACCACTGGCATCGCAGGACACGTAAGCGCATTGCCCGTCCGGTCGCACTAAGATCTCCTGGGGTGCGCGAGGGGCTTCCATTTCTTTAATCACCTCACGCGTCGCCAGATCCACAACCCCCACTTTGTTTTGCTGAATCAAAGCGACTAGCAAATATTTGCCATCCGGTGTGACTGCTGTGCCATAGCCAATGCCCGGCAACTTGATCCAGCCTTTCACTTCGTTCACCGCCGTATCTACCATCGCCAACCGCGGCTGACCCTGATCCGCTGTGAACACCCATTTGTCATCCGCAGAAAGCGTTATCCGCTGCACTTTGGCCGCGACTGGCAGCACTTTGATCAGCTTGTGGTTCTCCAAATCGAGTACGGAAACTGTGCCCGGGCCGACATTCGCGGTGTAACCTCGTTTGCCATCCCGGGTGACGGCGAGCATGTGCGATTCTGCCGCGCCGGTCGGCACGCGCGCTACCACTTTAAGCGTCGCCGGATCCACCACCATAACCGCATTTTCGATCTCCGCCGTTACGTAAAGCAGGTTTCGCCGCGGTTCAAAAACCACACAATGCGGCCGCACCCCTTTGCCAAACTCAACGGTGCCCGTCGTGGTGAACTTCTCCAAATCCACAACCCGCATTAATTCTCCGTCCGTTCCGGGTGACCCTACCCCCGCATTGCCGAAAATCGGCACATACGCGAACCTTCCATCCGTTGAAGCCGTCAACTCGTGGCCCGTGATCCCTTCGATCGCGACTGTCGCCACAGTCTTTCCAGCTGGCACTTCGATCACACTCATGGTCCGATCAGCCTTGTTCATCACCAACAGTCGACCTTCTGCCGAACCGGAGGCCGCCTGAGCTTCCGCAGACGACAAACCGACCGTCGCGATACAACCAACCGCAAAGGCCACCAGGACAGAAAATTTCGCTTTCAAAATCAGTGCTTGAGACATGCGCCACCTTTCCCCCGGTTTGCACGATTGTCAAACACCCCTCCCTGGCGACGGACGCCGCAACCGGTAAAGCCCTGCCGGCATTAACAGGAGACTTGACACTGTTACTCAGTTCTCGAACCCGCTCGGAGAGTTTCGTTGCAGCCTGCTGGTGATTTCGTTAGAAGTTCGGGATACGCCAGGGTCTTATCTGTTCATACCATGTCTCGAGGTGGCGGTTTCAAGTCGAGGGTTGGTGCGAGAACCTTCCGGCGCGTTCCCGTCTAAGCGCAGCCTTCTCGACCACCGGACTCTATCCTCGCAGGCTCGCTTTCCTTGTACCTCCAGAATAAACTCTGAACCAGTCTCGATGAAAGCCTCGCTCGACAGGCCCTGTTTCTCTCGCCGGACAAAACTGATGGCGTCATGGTTTGCGGTCGGCCTTCCGCTTTACGTCTTCAGCACCGGCCCAGTCGCCTGGGCAACCAACGATGCCTTTCACACTGCTTATCTTCCCGCAGCGGTCGAGGTCATTTACCTGCCTTTGGTGCCGCTCCTACGCGTGGAAGTTGTTGGCAGTGTCTTTTACTGGTGGACGGCAATAGTCTGGCAGGGGTTTCCTGCCGGTTACACCACGCTCTGAACCCAGGATGGCAGCCAGGATCCGGCCCCTCCGATGTGATCAATGATTTCTTCCGTTGTCATCGTAGAAACCGGATAGTGGAAGACGCCGAGACTGTTCGAAACGAAAGTCCCTCCAGTTGAATTTTCTCCAATCCACCAGGTTTCTCTCCAATGGATTGGACGGACGGACACGCAACCTGGATGGGTTCCATCAATCTATCGAGATATTTGAATTTAGAATATACGCCCCCCTAAAAGTATAAGTGGACAAGATTAGCACCTATGCTGTAGTCTATGCGCACGTTTGATGAAAACTTGCATGAACATATTAGTCTCGATTTGGCCGACGGCGTCGGTCGCGGAAGCGACACGTCATAGTCGGACCAGCCGGGGTAATGTGTTTAACCTCGGCCTATCCAGGTCGTATTGCGGGCAAGAGCCCAAAGCCGGTATGGATAGATTGAAGGCGAGCAGGTAAACGAACCAGACAACGGATTTCTACACCCTGCTTACCGGAATGGAAGCAGGGTTTTTTGTTTACCCTTGCAGAACCGAAACAGAAGTGAAACTTGATAACGAAAGGCAGAGCACTGTGAGTAGAAAGAAAATGACGTCTTGATGATGTCCGATAGCACCAAACGAATTCAGGCGCAGGAAAGCCGAAGCTTTCCACCGGTGGACTCTGTCCATCGCCGGCGAAATCGCGCGCCGAAACGATTTGAAACGCTTTTACATTTTAAGGGCTTCGCAGGAGGTGTGCCCCTAAACACCGAAAGAACCACCGTGAAACCGTGGGTTGGTATCGCAAGATAGCAAGAGGTGTTTGTTCTTTGTTGAAATGGCAACGGGCCGGGAGTGTGATTGCTCCCGGTTCTTCATTTTCCATGCGGCTGTGATTTAACAGCGAGAATGCCTTCTTGCCAGGGAGGACGTCCGGGTGCGATTCCCGGCAGCCGCACCAATTTGTGTGGAGGCACGTTCGTTTCTCACTTCAGTGCACTCCACATTTCCAATAGGCCGCGCACCAGCTCGTGCAGCAGAGTCTCCAAAACTCCGCCTGCCTGGGGCAGCACCAGGGCGGCTTGCCAACTTTCACTGGGGTCGTGGCAGACAAGTAATGCACTTGCCCTGCAAGCAAGCTCATATGGGGGCGGTACCCATCGACTCCACCATTTCACTGCGGGGAGAATGAGATTCAGGCGAGCCTCATAAGCTCAGCCTCTGTGGGCGCGACTCCCACCCCCGCTACCAATTTTGGGAGGTGATCCGGCTGCCGGTCTGTAAAACCGGTGTCGCAAATAACTGTCGGAAGTGACGACTGGAGCATTACCAGCACCTCCCACCATTTCTGGATCCGTAGCTCAATTAGCGGAGCAACCCGTTGTCTGCGGGAAGGCTGAGGGTGCGAACCCCTTCGGATCCGCCATTTTATCGGAGCGTAGCTCAGTCTTCAGAGCGCCCGGCTTGGGACCGGGAGGCCGCAGGTGGGAATCCTGTCGTTCCGACCATTCTCGAATTGCTGCCGTGGTCGAATACATGAGGCATCCGCCTTCTAAGCGGAACGATGCAGGTGGAAGTCCTGCCGGCAGCGCCAATTGAACATTGCCAGGTAGTGTCAAAGTAGCACGGCGGCCTGTTAAGCCGTTCGGTGTTGGTGCGAGTCCAACCCTGGCAGCCATTTTGTGGAAGGCAGGCAGATATAAGCTTGCTGCACCTGTCTCGAAAACAGGGTCCGTAACAACGGAGGTGGGCGCGCTACCCACGCCTTCCGCCATCGTCCTGTAGCTCAATAGCAGAGCACCCGGCCGATAACCGGGCGACGCAGGAGCATTACCTGCCGGGACGACCATTTCCCCCGAGTAGCTGAGGCAGATTAGCGCCTCCCTGAAGAGGAGGAGACGTTGGCGCACTACCAACCTCGGGGGCCATTTACACGCGGAGTGCGGAATGCTGAATTCCGGAGCCACCCGCCCTACAGAAATCCGAATCCCGCTTTAACGGGGAGAAAGGAAGCATGAACACACTGACAAAAAGCAATGTGCGCCTCTTCGCCTCAAGCAAAAGCTGGATCGAAGGCGAGGCGCTTCGCCAGCTCTATGCTGTTGCGAAATTTGAAGGAATGCGCCTGGCGGTCGGTTTCCCGGATCTGCACCCGGGCAAAGGCAGCGCGGTCGGTGCGGCGTTCGTAACCGAAGGCCTCATCTATCCTTACCTCATCGGTGGGGATATCGGCTGCGGTATGTCGTTCTTCAAGACCGACTTGGTCCGCCGTGACGTGAAGCTCGACCGCTGGGCTCAGATCCCCTTCGATCTTGAGCACGTCTGGATCGACGAAATCAGCGAGGTTCTCGCCAAAGAGGAACTCGAGTCGACCGAGTTCGATGAAGCTCTCGGAACTCTTGGAGGTGGAAACCACTTCGCCGAACTCCAGGCTGTCGAGGAAGTTCTCAACACCCGCGACTTCAAGAAGCTTGGCCTGGGCAAGCAACAACTGGTCGTGCTGGTTCACAGCGGTTCGCGTGGGCTGGGCGAGTCTATTCTCCGTGACTATGTCGCCGAGCATCAGGCCAGCGGTTCGGATGCCGAATCGTTTGCGGCTGCGGCTTACCTGCAGGGTCATGACCTGGCGGTGCGCTGGGCCAAGGTCAACCGCAAGCTCCTGGTCGAGCGTTTCGCTCAGGCTCTTGGAGCGGAAGCTGACCTGCTCTGGGATGGCTGCCACAACAGCATCACTCCCCGGGAACTTGAAGGGGAAACCGCTTGGGTTCACCGAAAAGGAGCCGTCGTGGCCGAAGAGGAAGCCGTGATGATCCCGGGCTCACGTGGTTCGCTCAGCTACCTGGTCAAGCCGCTGGGCGATGGCGAAAGCCGAGCCTGGTCGCTGGCCCACGGTGCGGGGCGCAAGTGGGCTCGGAGCGAGGCGCGCCTGCGCATGCGCGAGCGGTTCGGAAAGGAGCAGCTCGTGCAGACTTCGTTAGGCAGTCGCGTAATCTGTGGGGAGCGCGACCTGCTCTACGAAGAGGCGCCCGCCGCTTACAAAAACATTGAAGCAGTGATTGAGGACCTCGTGGATGCCGGGCTTGTCTCGGTCATCGCGACCTTCCGTCCGCTGCTCACTTATAAGACGCGTGCCGATCAACGGTAACGCTGTCTCTTGCCGCCATGGAGGATTCGAAACCACGGGGTTAAGGCTTGTCCGCGAGCAGCCACCCTGTGGGTTTCGTCTTCCTGGCTACGATTTTCTGTCCGTGAATGCAAAGCAGCTCGAGCGGCCGGCCCTTCAAGCCGGGCCTAGTCGGTGCGAGTCCGACCACGGATGCCATTTGCTCTCAAGGTGTAATTAGTTCTGCACGCCGGTTTGCGAAGCCGGAAGTTCGTGGTGCAAGTCCACGTGGGAGCACCAATTTAATGGTGATCATGATGTAACAGCAGCATCACGCCCCGTGAAGGCGTTTGTGCCGGTGCGAATCCGGTTGGTCACCCCAAATTAGATGGGCCGAAGTTTGCAGGTTATCGCACCAAAACGAAAGGGGTGGTTGCTCACCGTGAGAGAGCCGCCGGACGCAAGTTCGGTGTCGCGGGTTCGAGTCCCGCTTGCGAAGCCCCGTATCTGCGGCGCCACTTGTCCATCTGATCACCCCGTAGTTCAACGGCGAGAGAACACCTGGGTTCAGCCCGGGAGATGTGGGTTCGATTCCCATCGGGAGTGCCAATTTAGACGGGCCGTTGAGTATGGATTATCGGTTAAGCGAGAAATCGCGAGCGGGTTCGAACCCCGCCCCAGCCGCCGATATGGCTGGGTGTCCATCTCGCCTCTTGTCCGTCGCGCTATTTGAAAGGGCCGACCGAATGCAGGTTACCGCCTCCGCCATATGGAGGCGTAGCTCAGTGGTAGAGCACCCGAGTCCAATCCGGGAGGTCGCGGGTTCGAATCCCGTCTCTTAAACACGCCTCTGTTCAAGCCTTGCCCTTCAAAAAATGCGGAGCGCAATCCCGGATCGATTGGGGTTTCGGATTGCCCTCCGCGCCTTAGCTTTCGACGGGTCGCAGGATTGGGTTATCGCTCCATAAGCGCGAGGTCGCCGGTTCGAGTCCGGCCTCCGGCCACCAATGCCGGAGTAGTTCAGGGGTAGAACGCGTTACTGCCCAGTTCGTCTTTTATCCGTCGGTCTTTTTAGCGGGCCGAAGATCATGGGTTATCGGACACTGCAGGTTGGCGGTTCATATCCGTCCTCGCGTTTCGACGCGAGTAGCTCAATTGGCAGAGCGACAGTGCTATCCAGATCGCTCCTTGCCCGCCGTCTTGTCAGTCCGGGTGTACAACTTGTGATGGGCCGAAGTTGTGGGTTATCGCATGTTATTGGTTCAAGTCCAATGGCCGGCGTGGTGGCCGTGCGCCAGCACCCGGCCTAGCTCAATGGTAGAGCAGCCCCCGCGTCGTATGCGGGGTTAATTCCACGGCATCCCTTGCCCATCCATTTTGCAGCGCCTCCTGCAAGATGACTCCCGAGTCAAGGAGGTTGCACTTTGCACCATAGTTCCGCGTCGAGCGTCCGGTTATTGTTGTCGCAGTTCATTGCCAAAGAGGTGGGGATGCGGGAAACGCCAACAAATCGATATGAATGAAACAAAATTGGTCCGGCGGCCACGGTCGGACAAACCGCCGTAGTGAGGAGCTGGGGGTTGCTTCCTTAGCAACCAACTCTCCACAGCTCCTCTTGCCTGCTGAAATGCGGGCCGCTGGTTGTGGGTTACCAAATGCCGGGAGAAAAACGGTTCTGTGGAACCGAAGCCCTTGAATGGGCAAAAAGTTTGCGAGTCGCCACCTGACGCTCCGTCAGCGCTGGCGGCCGCACCTTTTAATCTTTGAATTTCCTGCGGGCCGAACGGTGTGGGTTATCTCGTCTGTTAAACGAAGCATCCCCACGCTTACCAACTTGTCCGCAGTTCCAACACATAATCCGTGCCGAAGGTTGGCGGCGCAATCAGAAGAAAGGAGGCCAGCATGGCTCTCAATTACGCAAAGCTGTTCAACCGCCGGGTGACCCCGCAGTCGCGGCCCATCCCGGGCTCGACCCAGGTGGCCAACTCGGGTGGAGGCTACTCGTGGCAGGTCGATGACTGGACCCGGTTTGACCGGTTCCTGATCCTCGGCGCCGAGGGTGGAACCTACTACATCACGGAGCGCGACCTCGTGAAGCAGAACCACGACGCGATTGTCCGCTGCATCAAGCTGGACGGCATTCGTGCCGTGAGGCGCATCGTTGAGATCAGCGACAGCGGTCGGGCGCCGAAGAACGACCCGGCTGTGTTTGCCCTGGCCCTCGTAGCCGCTCACGGCTCGCCGGAAGCCAAGGCTCTCGCCTTCCAGAACCTGGCCAAGGTCTGCCGCATCGGCACCCACCTGTTCCACTTTGCCGAGTATGTGAATGCTCTGCGTGGTTGGGGCCGTGGCCTCCGCAACGCGGTTGGCCGCTGGTACCTGGAACAGGAAGCCGACAAGCTGGCTTACCAGGTCGTGAAGTACCAGCAGCGGGACAGTTGGTCGCACGGCGACCTCCTGCGCCTGGCCCACCCGAAGGCTCCTTCGACTGAGCACGAGGCGTTCTTCCGCTGGATCCTCGCCGGTGTCGAGGGCCTGGGTGAGCGTGCAGTGAAGCGCAAGGTCAACGGCGAAGACCGCGTGGCCACCTACGCTCCGGCCGGTAAGTTGCCAGAGATCATCGAAGCATTCGAGAAGGCCAAGAAGGCTTCGAGCAAGGGCGAGATCGTTCGCCTGATCAACGACTCCGACCTGCCGCGTGAGGCAATCCCGACCCAGTGGCTCAATGAGCTGGAGGTTTGGGACGCCCTGCTGCAGCGCATGCCGCTGACTGCCCTGGTGCGCAACCTGGGCAAGATGTCGGCGATCGGCCTGGTGAAGCCGTTCAGCCAGGCAGCCGACCTGGTTGTGCGCAAGCTGAAGGACGAAGCTCTGCTCAAGCGTGCCCGCATCCACCCGCTGGCGGTACTAATCGCTCAGAAGGTGTATGCACAAGGCCGCGGTGAGAAGGGCAGTCTCAGCTGGAAGCCGGTGCCGAAGATCATCGATGCGCTGGATGCGGCGTTCTACGCCACCTTCCAGAACATTGAGCCGTGCGGCAAGCCAGTGCTCCTGGCCCTGGACGTCAGCGGTTCGATGGACGGCTCGATGATCGCCGGTTCGTGCCTGTCGGCACGTGAGGCAAGCGCAGCCATGGCGCTGGTCACCGCCGCAACCGAGCCTGACTGCGAGATCATCGCATTCAGCGCGGGTACTGGTGGTTACGGTGGCATGCACGGTGGCGGTGAATCGGGTATCACCCGGGTCGCTCTGTCGCCCCGCATGCGGCTGGACTCGGTAATCGAGAAGGTCAGGGCCATCCCGATGGGCGGCACGGACTGCGCGCTGCCGATGGTCTGGGCTCGTCGCAACCAGCTGCGGGTCTCGGCCTTCGTTACCTACACCGACAGCGAGACCTGGGCGGGCAAGATCCACCCGGCACAGGCGCTGCGGCAGTATCGGGACGAGTTCGTCGGCAACGCCAAGGCCGTCGTTGTGGGCATGACCTCCAACGGCTTCACCCTGGCTGACCCGAACGACCGCGGGATGCTCGACGTGGTCGGTTTCGACACCAGCGTGCCGGCCGTCATCTCGGACTTCGTACGGACGGCGTGAGCACCTCACGCCTGTCCGCCGGTTCAAGGATGCAAGATAACACGGCGGGCGGAGGTGAATGCTTCCGCCTGCCTCTTCAATTTCGAAACAGGTAAATCAAAACATCGCAGGCTCCATTCATGAAAACACGTTCCACTCGAAGCCTGCGCCGGCTTCAATTCAAAATCAGATTCTTCTGCGACTACGCAGAACAGATTGGCCAACTGGAAAAGGCTTTGGCTCGGAAACCGGAGAAACTACAGCTCGACATCATCGGGTCAAGCGAACTATCGCCCGATACGGCGCTTTTGATGCGCTCAGTTCTCCTTGGCCGGTCACCCAGAACACTTCTGATCACCAACGCACGCTCCAGCCTTCAAGGTGGTGCCGTGCTGGTTTGGTTGATGGGCGACACGCGCCTGATCCGGGAAGACGCCAAATTGTATTTTCGTAAATCCAATAAGGAGGATGACGACGATGACAGCGAGGACTGGAAGGACGAAAAGTCGGATGATTCCGAAACGGACCTTGAGGAGGTCGATTACGAGCAGGTGCTGCAGCATATAGATAATTTTCTGCCCGTGAAGGAACTGGCCGGGCGGCCGGTGGACCTGGAAGTCCTGCGGCAGTTCGGCTTGGTGGACAACGAGAAGGTCGACCACTTCCTGGCCTCCGCTTTTGCGAAGCCTCCAGTCCGCTCCGAGTCCGACAAGCCTGGACCACAGACCGAGCCACAGAAGCTCGCCTCCAAGGTCCCGAGTACGAATCAATCAGAGCAGAACAACTAGAATTTATGGCCCCGGTGGGATAGGAGCATTCGGCCGACCAGCAAAGGTTCCACACAATGCGATCGTGGATGATCACAGCCTATACGGCCGACATGTTCTCCACATGGTCCTGTCTTCGGGGCCACCAGTTTAAATCAGAAAGGAAGGAAACGACTATGAACAACGAAGTCATTATCAAGGATACGCACCGCGGGCTTTGGTATGAGGATGGGGTCCTCAAACAGGTGCTGGGCGCCGGCCGTTACAAGGTCCGCCCGAAGCTCGCTCTGTTTCGCAAGAAACCGAAGGTCGAGCTGGTGGTGGTGGACGTGCGCGAGCGCGAACTGACCATCAAGGGCCAGGAAATTCTGACCGCTGATAAGGTGGCGCTGCGGGTGAGCGTAATGGTTCAGTTCCGGGTAACCGATCCGCAGGCCGCCGTGCATGCCGTGCAGAATTACGAGGAGCGCCTCTACGGCGATGTCCAGCTGGCCGCTCGCCGTTCCCTGGCGTCCATGACGCTGGAGGAAATCCTCACGAATCGAACCCGCCTGAGCGAGGACATCCTCCGGGACGTCAAAGGCTCGGCGGCAACGTTCGGGGTCGCCATCGTTCGAGCGGACGTGAAGGACTTGGTGTTCCCGGGCAACCTGCAGGAGATCATGAATCGAGTGCTGGCTGCCGAGCGGAATAGCCAGGCTCAACTGGTCGAGGCCCGCACGAAATCCGAGGTGCAGCGGATCGAGGCCCAAACCCGGGTCGAGGCGCAGGGTCGCGAGGCAGAGGCCAATGCCCACGCCCAGAAGTTGGCTGCCGAAGCGGCGGCTGAAGCAAAACGCATTCAGACGCAGGCGGAGGTAACCACGCTGAAAGAGCGGGCCCAGGCCGCTCAGGCCTACACGAGCCATCCGGCTCTGCTACGGCTGGAAGAACTGGCCACGCTGCGCCAGTTGGCTTCTTCTGGAAACGCTCGGCTCTACATCGATTTCCAGAAAAACAGTCAGATTACACCGGAGCAGTCCTAAAGAACGGGGCTGCTCCCCTTTTTAGTCCCGTTGGCCGAGCAGCCCAGGCAACGGTCTGCAAAACCGTGGAGAAGCGTGCAACTCGCTTACGGGACTCCAATTTCATTTCGAGCATAGGTGTTGAGAGATACACGCCTGCCTTCCAAGCAGGAATACGGGGCGCGATACCCCGATGCTCGACCATCTTTCGCCAAGGCTTCAGCCTGGCGAGCCATTTTCCTCAGTTGAACCTGATCTGTCGGCAGAGACCTCGCACGGTCGAAGTAATGGCCGGACATCGGATTCAGTGCGCTGGGGAGTTTTTCAGAACGTAGCCTAAAAGTGAGGCGCTTGCTTCGGGAGCAAGAGTAAGCGGGAGCGTTACCCGCCGTTCTGACCATTTCAAAGCGATGCGAAATCCCGGTGTCGGCCAAGACCTCATCCCGATTCGGAATCGGGACGGCGGTTCAATTCCGCCTTCGTGTCGCAATTGGGTTGCAAGCATTGCAGTGATGCAGCGGTCTCTTAAACCGCAGAGCACGGGGCAGCACCGTGGCGACCCACCATTTCACGCCGGCGTGGCTCAGCAGCGACAGCAGCAGTTTCGTAAACTGCCGGGCAAATCCGCCCCTCGGGAGTGCGAGTCTCCCCGTCGGCCCCAGTTCATGCTCCCGTAGCTCAAAATATCAGAGTGCGACGCTTCGAACGTCGCGGTTGCAGGTGAGAGTCCTGCCGGGAGTACCATTTCGCCGCGTTGGCCCAACTACAAGAGGCGCTCCGCTCAGGACGGAGAGGTTGGGGGTGGAAATCCCTCACGCGGCACCAGTCTGGCCCACGTAGTCCAATGCAGAGACGGCGCACTTAAAACGCGCAGAGTGTCGGTGCAAATCCGACCGTGGGCACCATCCGCGTGTAGCCCAATGAAGAGGCGTCCCGCTCAAACCGGGAAGGTTGCAGGTGCAACTCCTGCCACGCGGACCATTTAACAGAAAGGAAACATGAAAAGTAGAAGCGTCATGGACAGAGGGGATTACCGTCTCCTGCCCAAGGGGCTTCGCCGGATGCTGGTGTTCTCGGAGACCTTCTTTTTCCGGGAATACGGCAAGGCCAAGGCCCCTAAGAAAACTCAGCGAGAGGAGGTTTTGAAGACCTCCTCCTCGCTGGCTTTCTGCGAGTAGACGCCACAAGGGCCATTTCTGGAATGCCAACCGGACAAGCGAGCCGGGCCTCGGTGCTAACGAGTGCGTGCCTACGGGCAAGTGGCGCAAGTCCACGGCATTCCGCCATTTTCTGCGCGCGTAGTTCAAAGTCGAACGGTCCGTTTTATAAACGGAGTCGCACTAGATGAGTGCCATCGGTCCGGAGCGTTACCGGACGCGCGCACCAATTTTGAACCCCTGAACGCGAAGTAGATCGAGCGCCCCGCTGCCTGCAACGAACCAAGCATTGTTTTACACGCCCCAATGCTTCGGGATTCTGACGTGGTGGAGTCATGTTTTAGTTCAACGGCGCGGGGGTGAGTTGGTGGAAGAGACCAACCAGGGGTTCGAAACTTTCAACCGACGACACGAATGAATATCTTTCAGGAGGAACTTTGGACCGACGGTATGCAAGAAGCTTGCGCATTCTGTAACCGGCAGGTGCCCACCCGAGGGCATCATGTTGTGCCGCGCTGCAAAGGTGGACGCGACATCGCGCCGACCTGCCATTCCTGCGAGGATTTCATCCACAAGACGTGGACGCACAACGAGCTGCGCGACGAAATCAACACGGTCGAAAAGATCCAATCCGATCCTCGGTTCCAGAAGTTCCTTCGCTGGCTTTACAAGCAGCAGGAGGGAGCATTCTTCCGAACCCGGCGTAACCGAAGCCGGACCGATCAGCCTTACCGATAAACTGGGCCTGGTTCCTCGAGTCTTTTCGCCGTCCCCATAGCTCAAAGCACAGAGCGGGAGTGTCCTAAACTCCAGGTTGCTGGTGAGAGTCCGGCTGGGGACACCATTTCAAGCGGGTGTGGTTCAACAGCAGAATACGGCCTTGCCAAGGCTGAGAAGACGGTGCGATTCCGTCCGCCCGCTCCATTTTCAGGGGATGTAGCTCATCAGCAGAGCGCTCGTTTGACATGCGAGAGGTAAAGCGGGCAGCACGCTTCTTCCCCACCATTTCTGAGGGCATAGCTCAGCCAGCCAGAGCGGATGCGTCACATGCATCAGGTCGGAGGCGCATTGCTTCTCGCGATAGAGAGCCGGCCTGATTGGGGCATCCATCTTGCAAGGCTTGGGAAGCCCAATCCTTCTGCCCTCACCATTTCTGTCCCTGTGGTGTAGTTCAGCCAACATGCCTGCCTCTCATGCAGGAGATCACCGGAGCGAAGCCGGTCAGGGACGCCAATTTCAGCGGCGCGTGGTTCACGGGGAATAGCAGACCCACCTGACTCAGAATCAGGCAGCCTTGGACGTGCAAGTCGTCTCGCGCCGACCATTTTCAAGCCTCCAAAGCATTGTTAGCGATGCACTCTCCCGGTACGCGAGTTCAGCTCGGTGCAATTCCGAGTGGGGGCTCCATTTCGCAATCGAGCCAGCGCTCAAGCCGGTTTCATAAGCCAGCTCCGCCGAGGGCAGCACTCGGGATTGCGACCATTTTTCAGGCCTGCAAGCATTAAAGTGATGCAACGGACTTTTAATCCGTAGAACAGGGCGCGTTACCCTGGCGGGCCACCATTTCCGTCGCCTCTTCGAAGCAGCCTGCAGGTTCTCTTTGTAAGAAAACCGAGCCGGGGCAGCACCGGCGAGAGGCTCCACACTTTATTGCTCCTGAAGCTCAATTATCAGAGCGCAGCTCTCCGAAGGCTGAGGTTGCCGGTGAGACTGCAGCTCGCGACAGCGAGCCGGCCCATTTGGGGCATCCATATCGCAGGGCTTGGGAAGCCCTTCCGGCCGGGAGCACCATTTTCGGGCGAGTGGTTCAGAGGGAATAGCAGACGCCACAGATCGAGAATCTGTGAGCCTTGGAGGTGCAAGTCCTCTCTCGCCCACCATCCAAATGCAGAGTGCAGAATGAAAAATGTAAAATGAAAGAAGCCCAGGTCGGAGCGGTTTTGGCCTGCCATTCTTCACTTTGCATTCTTCATTCTTCATTTAAATGCCGGGTCGTCTAATCAGTAGGACACCGCCCTTTGAAGGCGGTCGTGCAGGTGCGAGTCCTGCCCCGGCAGCCAATTTCAACAGCCCGTTAGCTCAAAATGAGAGCGGCAGTCTTACAAACTGAAGACGCTGGAGAGTTACCAGCACGGGCTACCAATTTTTGCCGCTGAGTGTGGAAGTTTGCACACCTGTCTCTGAAACAGGGAGAGCTGGAGCAGTACGAGCAGCGGCAGCCATTCGATGCTGGGAGACAGGAGGGGCTTGCGCGGAACTCGGGCTTGTTCAACCTGCTGTAGCCCGGCAAACTTCTGCATCGTGACCGAAGCTGAAGAATTCAAGGCTCTACGAAGGCTAGCGCTCGCCAGTTTGGGGCGAAACGTTCTGCACTTCCAGCGAGTCGAAGCCCAACTCAAACGCCTCGTGCTGATTTGCGATTTCGCCGCTTCAAGCAGCGACTTCGCTTCCCGGTTTGTGGAGCGCGCAACTCAGCTACGAACAACGACCATGGGCAAACTTGCAAAGGAACTTCACAATCACCTGTACGGCACACCCGCAGAGCCTGAATCTGAAGAGTCTATTACTGAGGTGTTCATTCGCATTAGTCTTCGAGTAGATGCTGACCCGAACTACGTTGCTCAACAAAAGAAGATGCTGGAGAACCTGGTGCGGGAACGGAATGCCCTGATTCATCAGGAACTAGCCGGTTTCGACCCAACTTCTGAGGAGAGTTGCCGCAGATGGATCACTCGGTTGGATGAACAGAATGAGCGGATAATAGCCCTCCACAAGGAGCTTCAACAACTTCTCGACCTCCATAACGAGGCCGCTGAACACATTCTTGTCGCTTTCGAATCGAAAGAAATCCGCCGAGGGCTCTAACGCGCCTGAAGGAAAGAAGACGCGTGGCCGCGGTTCGAGATGGCGCCACTCTACTGATCCTGCCGAGTCCCGAATGATCAGCGCCGGAGTCCATTTTCTTTAGGGAAGAGCTGCAACGCAAGAGTAACCATCCCGGTAGTTTCAACAAAGAACAAACACCTCGCCACGTGAAGCACGAAGGGTGCTCGAATTTATGAACATATTGACCAAAGCAACCGTGCTGGTCCTGAACCGGAACTGGCAGGCCATTAACGTGCGCACGCCGCAAGAGGCGTTCTGCATGATGGCCACCAACGTGGCTACCGGCCTCGAGATCGAGGGCGAGGGCCACATCCGACCGGTTACCTGGGACGAGTGGATCACTTTGCCGATCCGCGAGCAGGACGAGTCCGTCCACACGGTCCGGGGTGAGGTTCGCGTGCCGACCGTCATCGTGGCGGTGAACTACGCCAAGGTGCCGAAGAAGCGCCCGAAGCTCTGCGCCCGCACGATTCGTGAGCGCGACGGAAACCGCTGCCAGTACACCGGCCGCTTGCTGCGCCCGGACGAGGGCAGCCTGGACCACGTCGTGCCCCGCTCGCGCGGTGGCAAGGACGTCTGGGAGAACCTGGTCTGGTCGGCTAAGGAAGTGAACCAGAAGAAGGCAGACCGCCTGCCACACGAGGCCGGCCTGAAGCTGCTCTCGGTTCCGCGTGCGCCGAAGGAGATGCCGGTATCGGCACTGATCCGGAACACGAGCGAGGTCGAGGACTGGAAGCTATTCCTCACCTGAAGATCCAAGCCGGTGGCGTGCTTAACACGTCACCGGCCTCAATCAATAACCACCAAAACTGGAGGCTATGTTGAGGCAGAGCCCTGTTCTGGCTGGTTAAGGCGGGAATCTACGAATTCCTGAGGAAAATAAGGATGGAGGCGAGGGTTGGAATCGGGGTGTAACAAGCTTATTATAAGGAGCTTACAACAGAAATCCGGCCTAATCCGAACGTATCCGATTCTATCCTTTTCAATCCGTTGGTGCACGTTTTGGTGCAAGTTGCTGCGCAGCAAAACAAGAGCATCCTTCGAAGCAGATCCCGAATTTGAAGCCGCATCCTCAGCACCCTGAAAGCCGTCTGCGGACACGACTGGCTGACAGGTATTCCTGGCAGGCGGCGTTAATGAATTGAGGCAGACGTCCGGCCAGTGGAGGTCGGCCCCTTCATTTGAATAAGCGGTTAGATCTATCATGGTGCCATCTCACTGCTGTCCGAACCTTCAGGAAAGACATTTCCAATAGGTTGGAACTGCCAGCTTGAACTCCTTGAGTGATTTTGCACCGCATGCGTTTTCCCTCATCCTGTTGGCCATGAAGAATGCGGGTCGGCTTTCGTTGAAGGCGTTTTCGGAGAAACTGAAAGACCAGTTGAATTCGCTTCCCGCGGGCCAGCTCCGAAACGTGATCCGACCGGAAGTCGGCATTCAAAAGCGAGCTCAACGCTCGGCGGGCAGCGGGAGCTAAGCCATGAGCTGCTTTGTTGTTGATGTCGAAGCGGACGGACGAAACGGGGAATCGTGTTCAGCCAACTCTCTTTCCAGGGAACAACATGAGGCACGCCGCCGCGCCCGCTTCGGCCCCTGCCCAGCTGAGGTTTGAGCGGTAGGGCCTCCCGATGGGGCTTGAATTCAAAGAGCAAGCGCGCCGCCTGGCAGGATCCTACTTATGAGATTGCGCGGGCTTTCGCGTGTTTTGTTCGATTCTGTAGCCTGGTGATGTGCTAAAGTGAGCATGCTAATGACACCGCAACAAACAAATGTCCTCGCTGAACCCAGAAACTGACGACCAAACTGCTGTCGTGAGCACCGTCGAAGGGTTGCGACGCGAACTGGAAAGTTTGGAGCGCAGCCTCATTGGTTGCCGCGAGCGCATGGAACAAATGGAGGGGGTATTTACCCATGTCGCGGATGCAATTCTCGTGGCCGCGCAGGATGGCCGAATCGTTGAGGCCAATCCTGCGGCTTCCGCAATCCTTGGCTATTCACACGCGGAACTGCTCACGATGCACCCCTGGGATTTCGTGGTGAGCGCGGCACAGGATGAAATCCTGAAGTTGATCCAAACCATCAGCCAGGGAACTCCGGTGACCGTCCAGCGCATTTACCGGTGCAAATCGGGTGAGGAAAAGCGCATGGACTTGCGATTGACCCGCTGCATGCTCGCCGACCGTGATCTGGTGATCGTCGCCTGTCGCGATGTCACGGAACAAAAGCGCCTGGAGGAACGCCTGCGCAGGAGCGAGCGGAATCTTGCCGAGGGCCAGCGGCTCACGAAGACGGGCAGCTGGATCCTGGACTTCAAAACCGGAGAAACGGATTGGTCAGTAGAGACCTGCCGCATCTTTGGATTTCCGGACCCGCCCCCGTCGCCGCACTACCGTGAGTTCAGGGCGCGCGTGCGCGCGGAAGATCGTGAAGGAGTCGATCGAGGGTTGCGTGAGAGCTTTGAAACCGGCGAGCCGCGGCCGCTGAACTATGTTTTCATTCTGCCCGACGGCGTGCGAAAACACATCGAGACCATTTCCCAACCGGTGCGAGACGAAGGAGGAACGGTGGTCAGGCTCATGGGCACCGTCATGGATGTCACCGAGCGCCAACAAGCTGAAGACGCGCTGCGGGCCTCGGAACTATTGGCACGCGGGCAATTGAATGCCCTCACCCGCACGTTGGACTCGCTCGCTTCGGAATCTGAACCAGACAAGTTTCTCGACCATGTCTTGCGGAACATCACCGAGCAGTTACAGGCGCACAGCAGCAGTGTGTGGCGAATGGATGCCAGCAGTGGCCTGATGAGTTTTGAATTCGCCTTTGAGAACGGCAAGTTGGTCACCAAGTCGAACGCCAGCATCGCTGCTGTCAGTCCTTGCTTGCGAATCGAGGAGGTCTGGCCCTGGCCCGAGATATTTCGCACTGGCAAGCCCAGGGTGCTGGAGGACATTCGGCAAGGTCCGCCCTTTCCCTGGCGAGACAGGTTGCTTACGCAAGGGGTGGTCACGATCCTCACTGTTCCCATGCTGATTGCCGGCCAGGTAGAAGGAGTGATCGGGATTCGATTTACCAGCCGGCGTGAGTTTTGCGCCGGGGAAACGGAGCTGGCCCAGGCATTCGCCAATCAGGCCATGCTGGCGCTGCAATTAACCCGCCTTTCTGCGCAAAGCCGCCAGACTGCGGTGATGGCGGAACGCAACCGCATGGCCCGCGATATCCACGATACGCTGGCTCAAGGATTCACGGGCGTGGTAGTTCAATTGGAGGCTGCCAGAGGCGCAGCCTTGCGACAGGACAACCTAGAGGTGGCCAAGAGAATCGAGCAGGCAGACGGTTTGGCAAGGTCAAGCCTTGCCGAGGCTCGCCGTTCCGTCCGGGCCTTGCGTCCGCGCTCCCTGCGCGATGGAACTTTGTGCATGGCTCTGGAGGATTTGCTCAAGCGCATGTCAAACGGTCTTGCCTTAACCGCGGAATTCCAGCTGGAAGGTGAGCAACGGGCTATCCCGGAAGATTGGGAGGAGGGTTTGTTGCGCATTGCGCAGGAATCACTCACCAATACCATCAAACATGCCCAAGCCCGCCGCTTTCGGGCGAAGTTGAGCTTTGCCTCCGATGCGGTGCACCTCCAATTGGTGGATGATGGTCGGGGATTCGACCCACACGCTGAGCATGATGGGTTCGGCCTCGTGGGCATGAGGGAACGCGTCGAGCAGATGGCGGGCCATTTTGTCCTCCGGTCCAAACCCGGACAGGGCACGGAAATCTTCATTACCTTGAATCAGCAAATCGCTGGTGAAAACCAAGCCTGAAAAGCAAAGCAAGAGCGACAGCGCTTACCCGCGCGCCCAGAATAATGCGATGGCACGACCAGCCATCCGCGTTTTGATCGCCGAGGATCACACTGTCGTCCGGGATGGCCTCGTCGCCATCATCAATCAGGAGCGCGACCTGCAAATCGTGGCTGATACTGGGGACGGTCGGCAGGCCGTTGAGCTGTGGCGGAAACATCGGCCCGATGTGACGTTGATGGACCTACGCATGCCGCAGATGGAAGGTGTCGCTGCCATCTACGAAATCCGCGCAATCGATCCGAACGCGAGGATCATCGTGCTTACAACCTTTGACGGCGATGAGGACATTTATCGTGGCATGCGGGCGGGCGCAAAATCCTATTTGCTGAAGGATGTGCGCCGTGAGGAATTGTTTCAGTGCATCCGGGAGGTTCACGCAGGTCGGACCTTTGTACCACCGGCGATTGCGGCCAAGCTGATCGAAAGGTTGCCCGGCGAAGAGCTCACTCCGCGCGAACTGGAAGTATTGCGGTTGCTCGCGGAGGGCAAGCCCAACAAATTGGTGGGCGTGGCACTGTCCATCTCCGAGGTCACAGTCAAAAGCCATGTCCAATCTATTTTCAAAAAGCTCAATGTTCTGAGCCGTACCGAAGCCATCGCCGTGGCCACCCGCAAAGGTTTGCTCCGTTCATAATTCTTTCTCCCTTCGTCGCTCGGTTAGCCCTCTGAGGTGCCTCCTACTTTGGTAGGAGAACACTTTCCTTCCAATGTTCGGTTTGCAGATGTGCGTCTGCGGTTAGAGTTGCACTGTAACTTTTTAATAACGCCGATAAGCGGCTGAGCGGAAAGCGAGAAGCACATGAGCACGATTACAACGAAAGACGGCACGCAACTCTACTACAAGGACTGGGGCTCGGGACAGCCGGTGGTTTTCAGCCATGGCTGGCCGCTCAGCTCGGATGCCTGGGATGCACAGATGTTCTTTCTCGCCTCGAACGGTTACCGCTGTATTGCGCATGACCGCCGCGGCCACGGACGTTCCGGCCAACCGTGGAATGGCAACGACATGGATACTTATGCCGACGATTTGGCGGAGCTGTTCAAGGTCTTGGGTTTGACGAAAGCGGTCATGATTGGCCACTCCACCGGGGGTGGGGAGGTTGCGCGTTTCATCGGCCGCCACGGCACGCAGCGCGTGGCCAAGGCCGTATTAATGGGGGCAGTGCCTCCGATCATGCTTAAGACTAAGGCTAACCCAGGCGGCCTGCCTATCGAGGTATTTGATAGGTTCCGCGCAGCGTATTTGGCGGACCGTGCGCAGTTCTTCCTGGACGTGGCTAGCGGCCCATTCTTCAACTTCAACCGGCCGGGAGCGAAGGTTTCGCAAGGCCTGATTCAATCGTGGTGGATGCAGGGTATGATGTCCGGCCACAAGAACGCGTACGACTGCATCAAGGCGTTTTCGGAAACGGACTTTACTGAAGACCTGAAGAAGTTCGACGTGCCGACGCTGATAATCCACGGTGATGCCGACCAGATTGTGCCCATCGAGGCTTCTGCCGAGCTTTCGGTCAAGCTGGTCAAGAATTCCACCCTGAAAATTTATCCCGGCGGTTCGCACGCCCTTGGCGATACGGCCAAGGAGCAGCTTAATAAAGACCTTTTGGATTTCATCAAATCCTAATCCGGGCGGATGCGGCTGGCTGAACCATAACATTGACACGCTCCATAGAACTATGAACACCAAAACACTCTCTGGCAAAGTTGCGCTCGTTACCGGCGGTTCGCGCGGAATCGGTGCCGCCATTGCCAAACGGCTCGCCACGGATGGCGCTACGGTGGCCATCACTTTTTCGACCGGCCAACAGAAGGCCGATGAAGTTGTGCGGGCTGTCGAAAAGGCAGGTGGGCGCGCTTTGGCCATCCGGGCAGACAACACGGATGTCGACGCAGTGAAAAGCGCTGTCGCCGAAACGGTGCGGAGGCTCGGGCGCCTGGATGTGCTAGTCAACAACGCGGGGATCGCCGTGATTAAGCCGCTCGAAGAGCTTACGTTCGACGATTTCGACCGCTCGGTGGCGGTGAATCTCCGCGCCGTTTTTGTTGCGGCTCAGGAGGCCGCGCGACATCTGCCCGATGGCGGGCGGATTATCACAATTGGCAGCGTGAATGCCGACAGAATGCCTTTCGCTGGCGGCAGTGTTTACGCCATGACCAAGGCGGCGGTCGCCGGACTCACGCGCGGCCTCGCGCGAGATCTCGGCCCCCGAGGAATCACGGTAAACACCGTCCAGCCTGGTCCAGTGGAAACGGACATGAACCCCTCCAATGGTCCATTCGCGGAAACGCTAAAGGGATTCATGGCTATCAAGCGTTACGCCACAGGTGACGAGATCGCCAGCATGGTTGCTTACCTTGCCAGTCCGGAAGCTGCATTCGTGACCGGAGCGTGTCTAACCATCGACGGCGGTTTTGCGGCATGATAGCCACAACCCAGATTTCTCGTTTCGACAATCAATACACAAACCACAACACAAGAAAGGAAGAAAAAATGTCAAACTATCACAAACTCTATACGCCACAGGATAGCGCGGTCGTATTTATTGACCAGCAGCCGCAGATGACCTTTGGCATGGCAAGCGCGGATCGAGCCACGATGATCAACAACGTCACGCTCCTTGCCAAGGTCGCGAAGGAGTTCAACGTGCCGACGGTGCTTACGGCCGTTGAAACCGAATCGTTTAGCGGCTACATCTGGCCGCAATTACTCGACGTTTTTCCCGGCCAGCCGGTGGTCGAGCGCTCCTCCATGAATTCATGGGATGACCCCGTTTTCCGCAAAGCCATCGAAGATACGGGCCGAAAGAACATCCTGATGACCGGCCTGTGGACGGAAGTGTGCATTACCTGGCCGACCATCGAAATGCTCGGCGCGGGTTACAACGTCTATGTGGTTGAGGATTGTTGCGGCGCAACCTCGCCCGCTGCGCAGGAAGCCGCCTTGTCGCGCATGGTGCAGGCCGGCGCGGTACGATTGACCACCATCGCCGCCCTGCTGGAATGGCAACGCGACTGGAAAAACCGCGAGCATTACAACAACCTCATGGGCTTGCTCAAGGGACAGGCAGGCGCTTACGGCGTGGGTGTGGAATACGCCTACACGATGGTGCACCACGCACCGCAGTCGGCGCAAAAGCCGCAGATTGTGCCCAAGAAGGCACACTGACGGGAGCCGGCATTCGCCCCCAAACCTCGATCTATTATGAAAGCAAAAGTTATTGCCTTAAGCCTTGTGCTGGCGTTCGTGGTCGCCAGCCCAAGGGCCGCGGAGACGACTGCTCCGAAAGAGAACGTCTTTGCCACGAGGCCGCTGGGCATCCAGGTGTCCATCAAAATGGTCGGGCCTTACATGGAAGCGGCCGACCTTCAAATCATCTGCCTGTTCAAACACAAACCATCCGGAGATACCTATCAGGGGGCAGCGAAGGATACGGACGCCCATCTCGGTGGCCTGCTCTCCGCGTTGCGCAAGCGGGGGGAGTTCGTCGGCGAACTGGGCGAAACGTTCTTATTCACCCCGTCCAAAGGCTCCATCCCTGCAAAGCGTTTCATGGTAATCGGACTGGGTGAGGAAAAGGAACTTTCGCTGGATTCGCTTCGATTGGTGGGGCGCATCGCAGCCAGAGAAGCCGTGCGGTTGCAGGCCAAACACGTCGCCTGGGCCCCGGTGATCCGGGATCAGGGCAACTCAGCGATCGATGTTGGGGAAGGCGACCGCGCCTTTGTCGAACAATTGCTGTCGGCTTACGACACAGAGAAGCGTCTTCAAGCCCAAGGGCTTGCGCCCAAGTTCAGCATCGAGGCTCTCGTGGTGGAAGCCGGCCCGGCTTACTTCGATGATGCCGTGAAGCAGGTCGGCGAAGGCGTTGAATCTGTCAGCGCTGAATTGGCAACACGTGATGCCACGCCCTACGGCTCTACTGAAAAATAAAATCATGCGCAGTGGATGGTCCATCCCCGTCTCGCTAATCATGCCGCTCACTTTACTAGCCGACGACATGACACCGGAAGCTCAGTTTGTGCCCCCGCCCTACAAGGTGTTGCGGTTCGATGAAGACTATTCCTATCTAAGCAACCCGAGCAACCGCACGGACTGGATTGATCCAATTAAATTCATCCCATTGCGAGCGAGTGAGCCGGGCTGGTATCTTACGCTGGGCGGAGAACTGCGTGAGCGGTTTGAGGGAAACTACAATCCCGATTTTGGCATCGGTGGAAATGGTCCCGATTCCTACTGGCTCCAACGCATCACTTTGTTGAGCGATATGCGCTTGGGGGAGCGGCTCCGGGTGTTTGCGGAAGGCATCTCGGGCGTAATAGAAGGCGAGACTCCACCCGCTTCGCCAGTGCAAGATGATCCGATAGATCTCCAATTCGCCTTCGTGGATGTCGTGCCATATCTGACGGAGGAGGAAAGCCTCACTTTGCGCGGTGGCCGTTTTGGCATGAGCCTTGGATCGGGCCGGCTAGTGGCCACACGGGCGGCGCCGAACATCCCTTTGCGATTTGACGGAGGCGAGCTGATTTATTCCCGGCCGCTTTGGGAGGCCACGGCATTTATCACACGCCCCGTTAAAGACACCGGCGGAATTTCCGGAAGCAACCCTAACACCGCGTTCTGGGGACTGTATGTTACTCATTGGTTTGATGCACCGCACAAGCAGGGCATCGACCTTTACTATCTGGGCATCGCCAATAAGCACGCGATCTACGCCTCGGGAGCCGGCGAGGAACACCGGCATTCGTTCGGCGCCCGTGAATTCGGTGTATTGAATGGCTGGGACTATAACGCGGAACAGGTTTTGCAGGTAGGAAGTTTTGGAAACGATTCCATCCTCGCTTGGACGGCCGCATTGGATTCCGGTTACACCTGGGATACAACGTGGCGACCCCGGCTTGGCCTGAAAGTAGGCGTTACCAGCGGCGACCATGATGCCAAGGATGGGCGGCTTGACACTTTCGACGCACTCTATTTCAAATCCGGTTACTTCAACGATGCCGCTCTGATTCGTCCCCAAAACATCATTGGTATCCATCCAAACCTCACGCTGAAGCTGTCGCCCACCGTGTCGGTTGACGGCGGCGCGAATTGGATCTGGCGATATTCGCGAAACGATGCGGTTTATGCCGTCCCGGGATACATTGAAATTCCGGCACTGGAAACGGCCCCTTCCTACGTTGCCACTGCGTTGGATGTGAATCTGCAATGGCAGATACAAAAGCACGTCTGGTTTGGCGCATCTTACGTTCACTTTCTTACCGGGAGTTACGTCCATGCTGCCGGCGGTAGCGACGTGAACTATGTTTCCACGACATTGACGTTTCTCTTTTAACGAAAACCGATCATGAGCCAACCCGTCCATGTCGCTATCACAAGAAAGATCAAGCCGGGGTGCGAAGCCACGTTTCAGGCAGCACTCAAGGAGTTTTTCACCACTTCGTTTGCCCACATCGGCGTGCAGGGAGCCAGCATGCTTGTCCCGCCACCGGGCTCGCCATCACCGGAATTCGGCATTCTGCGGACCTTCGCGAATGAACGGGAGCGGGATAACTTTTATGCCTCGCCGATGTTCAAAGCCTGGGAGGAACGGATCCAACCGTTGGTTGAAGGTGAACCTGTGTATCGCCAGTTGAACGGACTGGAAGCTTGGTTTTGCTCGCCACAGAATCCACCGCCACGCTGGAAAATGGCGCTCCTCACGTGGCTCGCTGTCTGGCCGGTTAGCATGGCGGTGCCGGCGGCGTTGAATCCCTTGATCGGTCAGGGTGTGCCAAGGGCCATATTCGCCGGAGCCGTCGCCGGCGGCATTGTGCTCATCCTGACCTGGGTGGCGATGCCATTGCTCGTCAAGCTCGCCAAGAGCTGGCTGTATCCAAATAATCTGTAACCCACTCGAATCTCATGAAAAAGCAAGCTGATCTCATTCTTCACAATGGACGCATCACGACTCTCGATCCGACGTATCCCGAGGCTACTAACGTAGCCGTCAAGGACGGGCGAATAATTGGCCTGGATGATGCCGAAGAATATGAACACGGTCCGAACACGAAGATCATTGATCTGAAGGGTCGTCGCGTCATCCCTGGTTTGAACGACTCGCACCTGCATGTCATTCGCGGGGGCTTGAACTACAACCTGGAACTACGCTGGGACGGCGTTCCGTCGCTGGCCGACGCGCTGCGGATGCTGAAGGAGCAGGCGCAACGCACGCCGCCAGGTCAGTGGGTCCGCGTGGTTGGCGGCTGGAGTGAATTCCAATTTGCGGAACGTCGAATGCCGACGCTGGAGGAAATCAATGCCGCCGCCCCCGAGACACCGGTGTTCATTCTGCATCTATACTGCCGTGCGCTATTGAACCAGGCTGCCCTTCGTGCCTGCGGCTACACGAAGGATACGCCGAACCCGCCGGGCGGTGAAATTCAGCGGGACGGCAGCGGCAATCCCACAGGACTACTCATCGCTCGCCCCAACGCGACGATTCTTTACGCTACCCTGGCGAAGGGGCCCAAACTGCCGCCGGAACATCAGTTGAACTCGACGCGCCATTTCATGCGTGAGCTCAACCGGCTCGGCTTGACTAGCATCATCGACGCGGGCGGCGGGTTCCAAAATTACCCCGAGGACTACGCCGTGATCGAGGAACTCCACAAACGGGGAGAATTGACGCTTCGCATCGCCTACAACCTGTTCACTCAAAAACCGAAGCAGGAAAAGGAGGATTTTGCGAGGTGGATCAAAATGACCGGGCCAGGCAAAGGCGACGATTTCTTCCGATGCAATGGTGCTGGTGAGATGTTGGTTTTTTCTGCCGCTGACTTCGAAGATTTCCTCGAACCACGCCCGGATCTTCCCTCGTCACTCGAAGGTGAGCTAAAAGAGGTGGTCGCTTTGCTGGCCGCAAACAAATGGCCATTCCGCTTGCACGCCACTTACAACGAAAGCATCACCCGGTTTCTGAATGTCTTCGAGGAAGTGAACCGCGAAGTGCCCTTCAAAGGACTGAATTGGTTCTTCGATCATTGCGAGACTGTGTCGGATAAGAATCTGGAGCGTATCAAGGCTTTGGGGGGCGGCATCGCCGTCCAGCATCGGATGGCCTACCAGGGCGAATATTTCATTGATCGTTACGGCCCAAAAGCCGCCGAGCGGACCCCGCCTGTGCGAAGAATGCTGGAACTTGGTATCCCTGTCGGCGCAGGCACCGACGCGACTCGCGTCGCCAGTTACAATCCCTGGGTTTCCCTTTACTGGCTGGTTACCGGCAAGACGGTTGGGGGCGTCGCAATGTATCCTGAGAAGAATCGCCTCACTCGCGAGGAGTCCCTGCGGCTCTACACACAAGGCAGCAGTTGGTTCTCGAGCGAATCTGGAAAGAAGGGCACTCTTGCCTCCGGCCAACTCGCTGACTTTGCCGTGCTTACGGAAGATTACCTCACGGTCCCGGATGATGAGATCAAAGGAATCGAATCCGTGCTCACCGTCGTCGGCGGGAGGATCGTCCACGCAACGGAGGATTTCAGTTCGCACGCGCCGCCTTCATTGCCAGTGCTCCCTGAGTGGTCACCCGTGAAGGTGTTCGGCGGGTACGGTGCTCCTCTGAACGTCGCAAAAGCTGCGCGCGTCGGAGTGCCCGTACTACAGCATCAACACAACGCAACCTGCCACGAGCACGGCTGTTCACACGCCGCGCACCAACTCCTCGCAGGGATCGCGGCGGCTCAAAACCGATTCGTCGGCTTCTGGGGATCAGGTTGCGAATGTTTCGCGTTCTAATGGGGACTCTTGTGACCATGAACCTCTTTCGAAAGACGCTGAACACCGACCCTACCGTGCCCGTTGTCGCATGGGGGCACCTCATTCTCCGTGCGTCAGCAGGGCTCATGATCTTCTACATTCACGGCTGGCACAAATTGGTCGGAGGTG
The DNA here is from genome assembly GCA_002298785.1 of Verrucomicrobia subdivision 3 bacterium UBA693. Lineage (GTDB taxonomy): Bacteria > Verrucomicrobiota > Verrucomicrobiia > Limisphaerales > UBA8199 > UBA693. The sequence goes on along the minus strand of DBMR01000003.1, from coordinate 133 downwards.
TGGCATATCTGCAACACGGCACACCTTGGACGCTCGCCCGGGAAGTCGCCGAAATGCACTTCCCGGCGCCGATTGCCAGCGCCTTTGCCGCAACTGTCCTGCAGTTTATCTGTAAGCGATCATAGGGGTGCAT
>DBMR01000079.1 GCA_002298785.1 Verrucomicrobia subdivision 3 bacterium UBA693 | reverse complement strand
GTAAACATTGGGTGATCTTGATTTTCTAGCCGTCCCAACAGGGGTCACAAGCCGTCCCGGAAACCCGCCCGTCACCAAGGATAACTTTTTAGAGATTACCAAACGTTACCAAATGTTACCAAACGTTACCGAAAATGAAATTTTCACCCGATATACCCCAAATCGGCCCGCCGCCAGCCTGAGCCATGTCAAAATTGCCGAATGCTGCCCGGTTACACGGCGGTATTGGGCGACCGCGGTGCAGCCATCGCGCAGGGGAGGAATAGCTCAGAAACTTTACCAAAACTTTACCGTTTTTAACCATTTTTTTACCCATGCCCTTTCGTCTTGCTGGCCGGAGGTCCTCGCGGACGGGCACGATTTGAGATCGGAGGACCGAAATCAAAACGGACATCAAAAACTCCGACCCTGTCCATGGAGATAAAGCCACGGACTGGTTTTAGTTGAAAATTTCGGGATGCGCACGGACGCACCCGACATCTCCCTATCTCACCGAGAAAGGCCCAGGCAACTGGGGGTTACTGGCACTCCACCGGAATGTTTTCGCCGGCCAACTGGCGCTGCACCGCAACGTCAAATTGACGATTCAGACTAGCAAAGGAGGATGGAAGTGTCAAGGGGGAGAAAGCTGAAATTTGGAAAGCGGAAAGCAGAAATCGGCCGCGATGAATAGCGCGCCATAAATCACACCCCCCTTTGACGATGGTTCGCATCAATCAGCCAACAGCTAGCTCACCGATGGGGGCTCCTTCACACCGCATGAGTTGCTGGCAGGCGTTGCGGGGGCCGCCATTCAGGTGGAGCGCCTTATTGGCCCGAGCAGACGGCTCCGCCCTCCCAAGGCCGTAAACATTGGGTGAGATTGATGTTTTAGCCGTCCCAGAGGGGGCCCCAAGCCGTCCCGAAACCCTCTCGGAAAGCTCTGAACTGCAATGAAGACCCCATCTTTCTACGGTCTGACACCTTCGAAGTGCGCAGTTTATTGGTCCAAATTCCTTAGTAATCTTGTCCTGAGGTATTCGTGTGAGGATTTCCGCTCTAGGACGAGTGAATCCGCCTGAAGGGTGAAGCGGAACGAGTATCCGTTCGGTGGAATGCCGAACGTGATCCGCTCTCCCTCCAACTCCACTGGTGAGGAGTCAGGAGCCGGAAGATCCCTTCCGTCGCGATCGATCATTCTCAACTTGGCGTTGACATAGGCATGCGCAGTTCCGGTCTGCCGGTTTGTGGAAATCTGGAAGAAACCTAAGACAGCGAGCGTGATGTTGGTGACTCCTGAGAATTCGGGCATGTTTGATGCGAATTCCTCGGATTTCCAAATACCAACCAAGGCTTCTGGGCTGCTGGCATCGTCCCTCGGTGAAATCGCATTGGGACCCAGCTTCCGCTTGTGCGTTTCGTTGCCGGAGTCCCGGGTGGTAGCATCGGCAGGTGGAGTCCTTGGTGCTTGTTGTAACAGCGTCCCCCGGTTCGTCCGTTGGGGATCATCTCCGGCTGAACCGCCCGGAATCAACTTCTTGGGCTCCACTACTGTTCCATCCATCAGAATGATGCACGACATGTGATCAAACTGACGGGGGACGAAGTCTATCCGGTAGAAGAAAACGTTCCGAAAATCGCCTGCTTCGTTGTGGAGCGAGCCCACAAGAATTGTATCCACAGTTCCAGCGACTGTAACGCCGTCGATGTCTGCGAGCCATTTCGAAGCAATCTGGACTGCCTTCCTCAAAGGGATAGGAGGATCCCCTTTTGAAGGATCCCATTTCGGCGTCCTCCGCAATCTGTCAGCAGTTGCCCACCACTCGTAATTTATGCCTGAACGCCTCTCGACTTCGAACAGCCGGATTTGCGCATCAGAGGCTTGAGCCAAGCTGGCCAGCGTGAGAAAGCAAAGAAACAACCAGCATCTATTCATAAGGCGGACCCGGTTTATGGTTTCCGAAAAGCCACACGCCCCGCGCTGTGTACCAGAAGCCCCAGCGCATGTCCACGACGGTGTCACCACCTGAGGTCTGACTGCAGTTGTCCACGTGGACGAGTTCGAGGAAAAAGGTGACGGCCACTCTAGTTACCTCTGGTTCCCCGTAGTACATAGCCGGGTATTGGCTCGGCTGATCTGAAAAAGTATACCCACATCCCGGAACCTCTCCAGTCATTGGGGTGTACCAATCTGACGTGTACTCATTTCTATAATCAATATCTAGAATATCGTGCATCTCGGTCACATTCTCCGGCAGGTATTTCCACAGGTCGGCGGTGTGGTCCAAGGAGGTAAAATGGTCGTCGTATCTTTGGGAAAAGTGCTGGCGCCACTTGAAACAACCACCACAATCGCAATCAAGATGTTGCTCTATGCGCAACACCGCGCCTACCCGCTGGTTCGGAGCAACCCTTCCAGAGAACGGGTTCCTCGCGTAAATCGACACGTACAAATACCCTGCTTGTTGCCCATTGTACAGGACGTTGATTACCCGGCCATAATAGAGATTGCCGATGTGCTGTTTACCGAGGATGTCGTAATCATTGACGAGATTGTTTGCCCCAGCACCGTATAGGCACTCTCCGCCCTCCTCTTCAATAGGATCGCGGGAGAGCCAAGTTCCCCTAGCCGCCGCGTAGTACCTGAAGCCGTAATAAACCAGGTCCGTCTCATCATCCTGATACTTGGTCGAGAACCGGAAGGGCATGGCGTTCGCCATCGCTCCGGTCTTGCGAATGACTTCCCCAAACGGCCCATACTCATACCGTGCCGACTCGGTCCCATCGGCAACATTCACCAACGTCGCCACGTTCCCATTGCCATCAAAGGCAGCCAGGTGCGTCGAAGGCTGGCCGTTCAGAGCTAATGAGTCGTAAGTCCACAGCAAACCGCCAACCCCGCCCGCACCTTGCGAACTGCCCGAGAGGTCCAGGCCCCAAGTGTAGCCATTAACCAGGGCCAGCGAGGAATTCAGCGTGCCGAGCAGGTTCCAGCCGTCGTACACAAATCGCGAATCATTGGTGGGATTACCCGTCCCGGCGGCATTGTCCCACACCTGCTTGCGAATGCGGCGGCCCCGAACGTCGTAATCGAAGGCCAGCTTGCTTTGCGGACCAACCCCCGTGTTCGGTTTCAATGAAACCAATCGATTCTCGGCATCCCAGGTGTAGATCCACCGACCATCGTTGGTGAGGTTGCCGTCCAAGTCATAATAAAAGCTCTCCGGCGTTCGCGCCACCCAGATATTCCCGCTCACCGCCGTCTGTCCGTTGGCGGCCACCGTGATGTTGGTCCACAGCGCCGCCGTGGTGTTATTCACGGGCAGTTCCTTCCGGAAATACTCCCCCTTCCGATACGGAACCAGGCTGTTCACCGTAATGGTGTTCGTCGCCAGGCTCACGCCGATGACGTCCGCCGCGCCGGGAACGGTGCGGCTCGTGTATTGGTTCAGGAGATTGGGATAATAGGCGTTGGTTCGGAAGTTGGCTCCGTTTTCGTCGCCTCCGGCCTTCGTTGCCAACCGATTGCCGATATCATCGAAGGCATACTGGAATTGTTGTCCCGCCACGGGGGTTCCGTCGGACCAGTATTTCTTGCCGGAAACCACCTGCCCCAGCGAATCGTATTCATACCGCCAATAACTGGCGTCGGTTTCCCGGCGGAGCGTGCGTTGGTTGGCCGGGTTGTAGGTGTAATCGAACGAAACCGCCGGCGAGGCGGCCGGGACGGATTTGATGTTCTCCAACCGGTTCAGCAGGTCGTATTGTCTGGAGGTTACCATGCGCTGCACTCCGTTATTCGTAAACGCAATCTGGCTTACCAACGGGGAGTTGGCAAGGTAGGAGTAGGTGGCGCTGGCTGAACCGCTGAGGACGGCTCGCAGTCGGCTGGCTTCTCCGTAGGAGTAGCCGGCGCTGTGCAGGCTGGATCCACCCAAGCGCAGCACCACGTTGGTGCGGCGCAGCCACTGATCGTAACCATTGGTCACCGATAACCCGTTTAACGGCCCGCCACTGTAGCTTTCCTGGCAGGGGTCAGACCGTAGAA
>DBMR01000057.1 GCA_002298785.1 Verrucomicrobia subdivision 3 bacterium UBA693 | reverse complement strand
CGTGTAAACCTTAGGCACGTTGGCCCCGTTAGGCTTTTGTTCCTGGTTCATAATTCCGTTCTCTCAGACCCGGTCGACTGTGTCCAGTTTTTCGGGGGAAGGGCTTCCTTGGTAAAAAGCTCGAACCAGAACGGGCAGCACGGGACACCCATTCTGCACACGTTTTGTCGCGTCAGGGACACCCTTTGTCACGCCATACAGGGTGAGGTGACAAAGAAGTGCGGAATGCAGAGCGACGAGTCCGGGCCCGGCGCGGCGACGACTCGCAATTGTGAAGGTGAGACCGCGGCACCCACGCCCCACGTCTCACCCCCGCACTTTCTTTCGTCTTTTCCGGCTAATTCTCACCTATTCTCACTAATTCTCGCCAAGACTCTATGAGCAAAACTGCGAACGGGCTTTCAGACCAATTTTCCGAACTTCGGATGATCGGCGAGGCGTTTGACCAGTTCCTTGATTTTTTGCGCCTGGCTTTTGTGGGCGAGCAGGGTGGCGTCGTCGGTTTGCACCAGGATGGCGTCGCGCAGGCCCACGACAGCGATGGGAGTGCGCTTGCCCTTGGTGCGGGCGTCGAAAATGATGTTTCTGGCGCCATCGACGTGGATGAAGTCGGCCACCGCGCAGTTGCCTTCGGGATCGGCTTTCAGATGCCGGCCCAGGGCCGTCCACGAACCCAGGTCGTCCCAGTCAAAATCGCCATCAGCCACCACCACGTTCTGGGCATGTTCCATCAAGGCGTAGTCGATGGAGACTTTTTTGATTTCCGGATATTCCCTGGCCAGCACTTTGCGGAGCTTGGCCGGGGTGCCGGCCGCGGCGAACCAGCGCTGGCAGGCGGCATACAATTCCGGCTGATGCTTTTGCAGCCCCTCGGTGATGGTCACGAACGACCAGATGAACATCCCGGCATTCCAGCGGTAGTTTCCGCTGGAGAGGTACCCTTGCGCCCGCTCGAAATCCGGTTTCTCCACGAACAGTTCCGCGCGGTGAAAGATGGTTTTAGGGGCCTTGCCGCCCTGGGGCGGGGGGAGGGGTTCACCCACCTTGATATAGCCGTAACCGGTCGCCGGTTCCGTGGGTTTGATGCCGATCGTCACGATGGCCCGCCCCCGGCTCGCCACGTCGAAGGAATCGTTGAGCACCTGTTGGAATTTCTTTTCGTCATGGATGACGTGGTCGGCGGGCAGCACGGCCATCGTGGCGGTGGTCGAGCGTGCGCCCACGAGAGCGGCTCCCAGGGTGACCGCCGGCGCGGTGTCGCGTCCGATAGGTTCCGCAATGACGTTGGCGGCGGGGAGTTTGGGCAGTTGCTTGCGGACGGTCGGAGCCTGGACCTCGTTCGTGATAATGAAAATGTTTTTGTGCGGGACCACGGGCGCCACGCGGGCCACGGCTTGCTGGAGAAAGGAAGTGCCGCCCAGCAAAGTGATGAGCTGCTTCGGGGTTTGCTCACGGCTCACCGGCCAAAACCGCTCGCCTTTGCCGCCGGCCATGATGATCACGAACCGATCCGAGTTGTTCACTGTTTTGCCCATAAATTCAATGCGATTCCGCTCGCCAGCGTGGTTTGGCGGGCCAGGGTGCGCCGCGTTTTTGGCCGCGCTGGCTCAATCAATTCTTGATGGCGGAACACAAGCTGCCCACAAATTTGGCCACTTGCGGCACCAGGTCCGGGCTGGTGCCTAGGCGCGCAATCTGGTTCACGATGGCGCTGCCCACCACCACCGCGTCCGCATTGGCCGCCACGGTGCGTGCTTGCTCGGGGGTGGAGATGCCGAAGCCCACGGCGATCGGCAACGTCGTGTGCCGGCGAATTTCCGCCGTCATCGCGCCGATGGTGTCCGCCACCGAGGTTTGCATTCCGGTAACGCCTTCACGCGAGACGTAGTAAATGAACCCGCGCCCGCGCTGAACAATGCCGGCGATTCGATCTTCCGGGGTGGTGGGGGCCACGAGGTAAATATTGCAGAGGTCGGCCACGGCCATTAGCTCCTCGTACTTGCCGCCTTCCTCGGGTGGCAGATCCAATACCAGGAGGCCGTCCACACCCGCTTGGGCGGCGGCGGTGAGGAACGCCGCCAGACCCCAGCGGTGAATGAGATTGAAGTAGATATAGAGCACGATGGGGATTTGTGAATCCCGACGGATTGCGGCCACGGTTTCGAGCACTTTAGCCGGAGTGGTCCCGGCTTCCAACCCGCGCTGGGCCGCCAACTGATTCACCAAACCATCGGCGAGTGGATCGCTGAACGGCACGCCGAGTTCCAGGACGTCCACTCCGCAGCGGTCAAAAGCGAGCGCTAACTGCCGCGTGGCTTCCAGGTTTGGATCACCCGCCCCGATATAAACCACCAGGCCTTTGCGGCTTTCCCGCTGCAGTTTGGCAAAACGTTCCGCGATACGATTCATGAATGATCCAGTTTCCAGTTTCGACGGCATGGTTTCAAGCCCAAGCTTGAATCACCCAGCGACTTGACCCGCCGGGCAGGTGGGAAGCTTGGCTGATTGGGAAGGGAAACCCGATTGGAGTTTGCTGCCCAAGCCGAGCGGGTTCGGCTGGCGCCGGGTGTTAGAGGCCTGGTCCCTTGATCCGCAGGCGAAGGAAGCGTCCGGCAACTCCGGCGAACGCCTCCTTTTCCGTGTAGGTAAGGATGGCTGAGCCGTCTGGTTGCGGGATGCTTTGTGTGAGATCCAGGCAGGCTGGATCGGCGAACCAGGTGCTTAAATCCGTGCTCCACTCCCAGACCAGGGTCGCGTCTGAGGCAGTGGGGACGGCCCCGAGCGTGAGGACCAGCCGGCTGGTATCGGGATCCATCGTCACGGCGGCTCGCGGCGCGTCTGATTTCCGGCTCGGATCCAGTCCCAGCGTGTATTCCCAGAGATTGTTGAGTCCGTCGCCGTCCGGGTCGGCGCTCAATCCGGAGACCAGGTCGTTCGTGGAATTTGGCAAGGCCCAGAACAGGGCCCGCCATTGGGCAAAGGTTTGCGGTCGTGCCTGGCCGGAGGGGACTCCGCCCGGGATCGCGCTTGGCTGCCAGCTTCCCGCCATGCCGGGATCAGGATTCAAGAACGGATTGCGCAGCACGAGGGACGGCCCGTCGCCATCCGGCCGCGTCGGCCAGGGGGCGGCGTCGGAAAACGAGAAGTCCTTGATGATAGCGCCGTTCGCGGCCAGGAGTTGTATCCGCTCGCCGCCATTGGAGAAGTTGCCGGTAAACTCTCCCGCCACGATGGAGTCGAGGCTGCGGCCATAGCGTTGTTGGAAGGCGCTGAGGTTCTTCACCGCCAGTACACTCGCACCTGCCGCCAGGTAACGAATCGATCTCCCGGTGAAATCAAAGGTAACGCCGAGCGTAAACTTGACCCCGTTCAAATCGATCGGCACCGAACCGATATTTAGCAGGCGCACGAACTCAAATTCATCCGGATCGACAAAGCCGGCGGTGGTTTCCGTAACGGTCGGCGGCGGCGGATGGTACATCAATTCGGCGACGACCAGGTTGGCGGCGGAAGCCGCGACTGCGGCGGGGGCGAAGGTGGCTTCAGTCAGCGGGCTCCATTCGGCGGTGGTGTTATTTTGAGCTCTCGCTTTGATGTTGAGGACATTGGAGATTGCCAGGGCCGACTGGTAGAGCAGGGCATTGGGATTTCGGCTGCCGCCGATGAGCCGGGGATCCTCGTTGTTGGTGGTGTAATAGATTTTAGCGGTTTGAACCGCGGTGGCTACCAGCGAGGTGATGACCAGGGAGAACCCAGGCGGAACGGTGCCCCCGAACGTGTTAAAGATGGGCGGCTCAGTCAACGGCCAGAGTTTGCTGTCGCGCAGGTATTGGCGTCCGGCGACATTGCCGAGCAAGTAGCTGCGCCGCCCGGTGCCGGTGGCGGTCCAGGTATCAAACGCGGTAGTCTTCAGTGTCTGGCCGCTGTTGTATTTTACCAGCGGGCCGGCTTCGGCGATCAATTCATCCAGGCGCTGGCGGATGCGCGATTTCAGCGGCCCCGCACCGTCCGGGTCGCGGTCATCCAGCACACCCCCGTTGAATAGGTGACGATTCACCCGGTCGGCGAACAGCAAGCGGAATTCCGGACTGACCACCATCCGGCGAAAGATGCGCGGCAGATCCAGGTTATAACTCCCGTCGCCAGGGGCCAGCACGAGATCCCGGGTGATGGTGTTGTAGGTGACATCCTTGCCGGTGTAACCGATGGCGTTGAAGGCGCCTTCGGCATCCCACACGACGAAACGGAAACGATTATCGGGTCCGGTGGACCGTTCGCGCGCGATCGAGAAATTATTCCCGGGCCAATCCCAGGTGGCGCCGTAAATGTTGAGCAGGTAGTAGTCGGCGGCGTTCACGACGTCCAGCCGGTTGGTGACGTTTTGCCAGTTCGTCAGGAGCGTCAGGTCCCGGTCCAGCATGGCCAGGAGTTGCTGGTAAGCCACGGAATCGCCATCCACCCAATTGTAGATGTAATTAACGTCCCACTGAAAATCGCTGCGGTAATGCTCGCGGAAGAAGGGTTCGCGGACTCGTTCACAGAGGTTATAGACACCGCGATAAATCCCGTTCAAATACAGCGAGCAGAACAAACCGCGGACCCCGACCTGACCCATGTCCTGGTAGAGCCGTCGTACGAGTTCGTCGGTGATAAACGGATTGTAATTGTCGTTTTTGCCCGCCCGCACTCGCAGGGTATCAAACTTGTGCACATCATAACGCGGGAACAAATCGTAAGTGAGCATGCCATCGCCGTAATCGCCGACAAAGCACAGGTTGAAGGAGGGCTTTTGATTGGAATCCCAGGGCACCCAGGGCGAATCGGTGGCGGCACCAGCAAGGTTCAGCCGCGGCCGGGTATAGGAACTGGCGCTGACGCGCAAGCCGCAATCGATTTCGAATCCTGTTTGGTTGGTAGGAGAAGCGCCAACCGGGAAATACTCCAGATGAATGGCGCGTTCGAAGGGGATGCCGTCTCCGGTCGGCATGTGATAAGACTGCTCGCCACCAGCCAGCCAAATCGAACCGCTGCCGGTATCGGCATAGGTACCGCCCACCACTGACAACAGGCCGTAAGGAGGGTAAAAGGTGCGTCCAGGATCTCCGGCAAAGCTCAGCACCGGGTTATTGGTGAGCGCGCTCGGTTGTCGGAGCAGGTAGGTGTGGGTGACCACATCCGAAGGCACCAAGCCAGGAAGGAAAGCTCGGGCGCGCACGACCAGGCCGGTCTTCTCGAGCGTCTGCTGCAGCATGATCGGGTTGGTATAGGTGATCCCGTTGGATTCGGTCGGTTCGGTGGCATCGAGGGTGAACCGGATACCGGCCAGCGGATTTTCATGTCGCAGATAAAGCGCCAGCGGTTGCGTGCGGTAAACGCCACCGGGCAAGTCCTGCGCCGCGGCATCCTGGAAGCGCGGCGAACTGGTTTTCGCTGAAAAGAAGGGGCCGAGGTTGGACGCCCCTGGCGTGGCGGTCGCGGAGAACACGAAACTCGCCGGGTTGACCGGATCACGCGCGTACGATCTGAAGGGGTTTTGGTTAGGATAACCGTTCTTCAGTTGATCGACCACGTTGGTGGCAAGATCGTAAAGCCCCAGGTATTCACCCTGATCCGACAATTTGAAATTCGTGTGGAGGTAAGTGGCGTTTCCCGCCGGTTTATTGGCTTCATCACGACTATCGCACAGCACCAGGAGATAGCCGCCCGCGGCAATCACGGTGTTGGTGGGAAAGCGCCACTTGGCCGGCAGGGATTTGTCATCGGTCAAGGACCAGCCGCTTAAGTCCACGGCGGCGATGCCATTATTGTATAATTCCAGCCAATCCACGAAGGCCGCAGGTTGGTCGAAATCATCCTGGTCCCGTTCCGGCGGCACGAAGGTGCGGGTGATCAGTCCCGGGTCGAAGACACCGCCGGACGGTTCGGCGATGCCGACGAAGTAGCGCCAGGTGCCGCCGGCGGTTCCCGCCGATACCAGGTCTACCGAGTTGGTCAGGTCGCCCCCGGCGCTGAGACGCAGGTTGGCGTTCAAGCGGAATTCCACCGTGGGAGTGTGGGTGGTGCTGCGGCTGGAATCGCTGACAGTGGAAGGGTATTCGGCGTTGTGCCCCTGGATGGCCAATAGATTGGTGCCGGGCACCAGCAGATTCGTCGCCGCGCCCAGCCCGACTATCACTCCGATGTTCGAGGTGCTCACGTTGAAAGCCGGTTGCGACGCGAACATGAATTGGCCACGCGCGCCACAATTGGCCCGGGCGACCTCGCGGCCGTTTAACCAGGCCACGTAACCGTCGTTATATTGAATTTGCAGAATCAGCAGATTCGTGAGGGCCGCTTGCGTGTCCGTGACCACAAACTCCTTGCGAAAGTAGGCGGAAGGAGTTTTGGATCGCATTTGGGAGCTGAGATCGGTGGCGATCCCGGTAAACCCATAACCGGCGGGGAGCAAACCGTTGCTCCAGCTCAGGGAGTTGTAGGCGGGATCCGTCCACGGGATCCCGGAACCCAGGCGCGGGACCCCCTGGGAATCGTAGGTCAGGCGGCGCTCGCTGGAAGCCGCCATGAATTCATTGATCACTACGCCGGCGCGGGCGGGTACGCCGAGAAGGAGGAAAAACACCAGGAAGGCCATCGGCCGAGTCCACCTACAGGCTTGCTGCGAACAAATCAGAAACATTTCACCCAGGCATTCCCAGGAATCTTATGATAATCAAAATTGTTATGATTTGTCGATGCTGCAATTGTCATTAGTTTGAATGACAACCGCATGGACGCGAGCGCGCGGGGCGTGACCGGCACGGGGCGGGCGGGTGTCTGAACCGCCCTGACCCTCCGCGCGGATTCCGTCGAGGAAGCCGAGTCTCAGGTCGATGTTCTGGCATCGGCCATACCTGGGCCCCAACGGCCCGGGTCGAAATCCCGCTTTCCGTTTCAATCGCGGCATGATATTTCAGGTCTACAACATTTTCGGAACCTGATATGCGCAACGCTCTTCTACGAAACACGCTACTCCTCATGGCTGCCGGTTGGCTCGCTGCGGGCCACATTACTGAAGCCCGCGCGGCGGTGACCGTCCCCAACGTTTTCGGCCACCACATGGTCCTGCAGCGGGATCAACCGATCAATGTCTGGGGCTGGGCTGCGGCCGGCGAGCAGGTCAAGGTCCGGATCGGTGGGGAGGTTCGGGAAGCGCAGGCCAACAGCAGCGGAGAATGGCGCGTGACGCTGCCGGCGATGAAAGCCGGTGGACCGCTTACCATGTCCATCCAAGGCGGCAGCACCCTGGAATTCACCAATGTGATGGTGGGCGAGGTTTGGCTTTGCTCCGGACAGAGCAACATGGAAATGGGGATCGGCGCCTCCCAGGATGGGCAGCAGGAAATTGCGGCGGCCAACTATCCCGAGATTCGGTTGCTGATGGTGGCCAACCGGTGGACCCCGCTGGCGCAAACCAATTTTGAGGGAGCCTGGAAGGTGTGCACTCCGACGACGGTCGCAGAGAGCGGGTGGGGTGGCTTCTCGGCCGCGGGCTATTATTTCGGGCGGGAATTGCACCGCAAGCTGGGGGTGGCGGTCGGTTTGATCGATGCTACCTGGGGTGGCACCCGCATCGAATCCTGGACGCCGCCGGAAGGTTTCGGCGCCGTTCCGGCCCTGAAACAGGATTATGAGCGGGTGCAACTGGGTGATCCGCGCACCGCCGTGCACCAGTCGAAGCTGGAGGATTTTCTGAAGCAGACTGAAACCTGGCTCGCCAGCGCCCGCGAAGCCTCAAAGCGGAAAGATCTGGAGCCGACCATGCCGCTGTTTCCGTCGGAATTATTGCCGCCGCGCGATCTGCAAAATCCCACCGCTTTGTTCAATGGCATGATCCATCCGCTTTGCCCGTTTGGATTGAGGGGAGCCATTTGGTATCAGGGTGAATCCAACGCGAGCGAAGGCAAGCTGTACACGGAACGCATGCGGGCGCTTATTCAGGGATGGCGAACGATTTGGCATCTGGCCGACATGCCGTTCTATTATGTGCAGATCGCACCCTATAACTATGGAGGCAATCCGCAAATGATCGGTGAGTTTTGGGAGGCGCAAGCCGCCGCAATGGCCATTCCCAACACCGGCATGGCAGTGACTACCGACATCGGCAACTTGAAAGACATTCATCCCGCAAACAAACAAGAAGTCGGTCGCCGCCTGGCCTTGTGGGCTTTGGCGAAAACGTACCAGCAACCCGGGGTGATTTGTTCGGGGCCGGTGTTCAAGTCCATGGCGGTGGAGGGCGAAAAGGTCCGAATTAATTTTGAAGAGACGGGGACGGGCCTGGCCAGCCGTGATGGCAAGCCGTTGAACTGGTTCGAGATCATTGATGCCGATGAGGGCGGATTCGTCGAGGCCGAAGCCCGGATCGAAGGCGCCTCGGTGGTGCTTTCCTCGCCGCAGGTGAAGAAGCCGGTGGCGATGCGTTTCGCTTGGAGCATGCTGGCCGAGCCCAACCTGGTCAACTCCGCCGGGCTCCCGGCCTCCGCGTTTCGGTCCGGCACGGTGCCCAAGCGAGACCTGCTCGCTCTTCAGGTGCCGGAAGCCTCGAAGTATCAGGTCGTATATGATCTGGATCTCGCAAAAATCGGTGGCGAGTTCACCTACGATGTGGACAACCGCGCGTCGCTCGCGGGGAAGTTTGACCGCGTCGCCTACTTCCTGGAATTGCAGTCGGCGGATGAAAGCACACAGTATCTTTATGTCTCGATGGATGCCTTCACCACGGAGCTTTCGAAGCTGGGAGTGCCCACCGCGACCTCGGGGATTAATTGGCAGCAACCCGTGCAAAACCTGAACGTGGTGTCCAATGTCAAAGGGGTTCGCACCGGCACCGGACTCAGCGGCGGCAATTTGGAGTTCTGGCCGAACAATTATGGGCCGGACAATGCGGCGAAAGTCCCGAATGCGGATTCGCAGGTTTATGATTTTGGTGATGCGACCGGAATGCCGGTGGATGGATACGGCAGCATGCAGGTGCATAACTCCGAGGCGCGCCAAACCCTGTTTGCGGTCAACAATTGGAAAGCCAAAGGCGGTGGGGACTTGGGGATTGGTAACCAGCCGAAAGGCAATCCTGACTGGACCTTTGCGGCAAATGCGGGCTCCTATAAAGCCAAGCGCTTGCGGGTGCTGGTTCGCCTGGTGAAGTGACCACGGCCGTGCCAGCCGACACCAGTGCGGACGCGGTCTTGCGAAAAATCCGCTGGTGGTTGTGCCTGTTCATGGCCGGTCTGGTCTTCAGCGGGGTCACGGCGATTCCCTTGGAATCGGAGCTCAAACTCCTGACGCGAATCACCGCGGCCCTGGGTTTGACGGGCATCGGCTTGCAGACGTGGCTGGTGCGAGTATTGGACGGGCTGGAGGTCACCAATGCCAGGTATCCATTCATTGCCTATGGGACGGATTGGCTCGCGTTTGCGCATGTGGTGATCGCGGTCGCTTTTATTGGGCCCTGGCGTGACCCGGTGCGGAACCGCTGGGTAATCGAGTTCGGGATGATCGCCTGCGTGCTGGTAGCGCCTTTTGCACTTTTTATGGGAGGTTGGCGAGGCATTCCCATCGGTTGGCGGTTGATCGACTGTTCGTTCGGGATTTTTGGTTTTGTGCCGCTCTGGCTGTGCCGGCGCGAAATTCTGCGCCTGGAAAAGCTGCGAGTTCTTGGCGTTTAAAATCCCGGCCGCGAAGGAAAAAGTCAAAAGAGCTTGCTTGGGGGAGTGCCAGATGAGATTTTATTTTACAGCATGAAGACCGTGTGTGTGTTTCGTCGGGCTAATACGTGGCGAGTTTGGGTGGCGCTGGGTTTCATGGTTGCAGGGTTGGTCAAGGTTGGGGCGCAGACTCCTGAGTATCGAGGTTTTTGGGTGGACGCCTGGGGCAGCGAGTTGTGGACCGCGGGCAACATCAGCACCGTGGTTAACGACACACGCGCTGGGAACCTGAACCTGATTGTCGCGCAGGCGCGTCGCCGTGGCGATGCGCTGTATACCTCGCATTTTGAACCGAAGTGCAAAGATATCGCCGCCTCGTTCGATCCCCTGGCGGACCTGGTGGCCAAGGCGCACAATACGAACGCCGGTCCGTATTTAGAAGTTCATGCGTGGGTGGTTACTTACCATATTCATCAGGGCACGAACCCGCCGCCGCAGCCCACGCATCCGTTGAACCTGCACCCGGATTGGTTGCTCAAGGATATTAATGGCAATTTCATTATTGGCAACGAATACACTTTCGATCCGGGGCATCCGGAGGTCCAAAAGCACACCTTTAATGTGTGCATGGACATCGTGACGAATTACAACGTGGACGGTTTGAATTTTGATTATATCCGCTATTCCAGCACCAGTGAGGGTTACAACGACGTCACTGTGGCCCGGTTCAACAAGCTGTTCAACCGCAGCGGCATCCCGGCCACCAGCGATGTGCTGTGGAAGCAATTCCGGCGCGACCAGGTCACGGCCCTGCTGCGCAAGGTGTATTTGAACGCGATCGCGGTACGGCCGAATATCAAGATCTCCTGCGACACCATCACCTGGGCGCCGGGGCCGACCAGCGACAGCACGTGGTACGCTAATTCGGCGGCGTGGAACAGCGTGCTCCAGGATTGGCGCGGTTGGATGGAGGAGGGAATTATGGATCTAAATATTCCCATGAATTACTTCCGCCAGAGCTCCAACGCCGGAGATTACGCGAACTGGAGCAATTTTGCGAAGGACCATCGGTTCAATCGGCAGGTCATCATCGGCCCCGGCATTTATCTCAACAGTGTGACGGACACTATCGTGCAAATGCGCCAGGCCCGCACTGCCACCAGTTCGGGCAACACTGCCGACGGTGCTTGCGGCTACAGCTTCCGGGTAACCAACAAGGACGGCTTGTCCCGTTCCATCTATTTGAACGCGTTGACTGCCCCGAGCGTATACGACCCTGTGACTCCAGCCATGTACGCCTCGGCCGTTACCACCCCGACGATGACTTGGAAAACGGCACCCACCAAGGGACACCTTAAAGGATATGTATATGGTGGTGGAATTATCAACCCTCTGGATGGGGCCAGGGTGACTATCAGCGGACCCGCCGGTCGGGCCCAGACGAACGATGCGACCGGCTTCTACGGTTTTGTGGACCTTGCCCCCGGCAACTACGTCGTGACTGCCGATTTCGGCGGATATGCATCCGTTTCCAGCAATGTGACCGTCTCTGCGGGGGTGGTTGCGACCACTGACTTGGTCTTGCCGGCAATCTTGCAGCCTATCATCACAGGTCAACCATCGCCGGTGAACACCGTTCAAGGCAGCAATGCGTTGTTTACAGTGGCCGTCAGTGGCTCCACTCCGTTCGCCTACCAATGGCGGTGGTTTGGGACGAATTTGGACGGGGCCACCTCTTCCAGCCTGCTCCTGACCGACGTGACCACCAACCAGGCCGGGCCTTACGATGTTGTTATCACAAACAGCTACGGTGCCACTGCCAGCGCCGTAGCTCCGTTGTCAGTGAGCATTCCGGTGCCTCCGGGCAAGGTCACGACACTCTGGCAGGCTGCACCCGGTTCCCGGCCGTATCTGGCGGTCAATACCTTGCCCACCGAGCGTGGTCTGGCTTATAACCCGGTGACCAAACGCTTGGTGCTGGTCAGTCGCGCCAGCTCATCGCTGCATGTCTATGTGCTCGACGCCGAAACAGGCTCGGATTTGCACGAGTTGAGTGTCTCGGGCATCAGCGGCGGCACTTACGCTTTGTCGCTCGTGGGGGTGGCCGATGATGGCTCGGTCTATGCCGCCAATCTCACGACCAGCGGGGCCAGCTCGCCTTTCAAAATCTATCGTTGGGCGAATGACAATCCCGGCACCATTCCAACGCTCGCCTATTCCGGTGATCCCAGCCCGGGCAGTGCACAGCGATGGGGGGACACCCTGGATGTGCGGGGCGCCGGTCGGGACACCCAGATTATCGCCGCATCCCGCTCTTCCACCAATGTGGCGTTCTTTACCACTCTCAATGGCACAAACTTCACTGCGCAAAACGTCCAGGTCTCGGGCATTGCGACTGGTGATGTGGGTCTTGGGCTGGCCTTCGGCGCGGGGAACACTTTCTGGGGCAAGGCCAACGGACGCGCGTTGCGGCAGATCGCCTTCAATCCTGCGGCAGGTTCTGGCTCGGTGCTGCGCACACACGGCGATCCTTCGGTTCCCAACAGCGTCTCGGCGATTGGTGTGAACAATGACTTGGCTTTGTTAGGTGGCGTCAGCATTGCCTCCCCCAATCATCTGCGCTTGTATGAACTGCCATCGGCACCCGCCAGTCCCGTTTTGATCGCCACCAACCTTTTTCCCACCGATAACGACAACACGGGCGCAGGGACCGGCGCGGTTGACTTTAGCGGAGACCACGTTTACGCGCTCGATTCCAACAACGGCCTGCTGGCGTTGAAGATCAATTTTGCACCCAGCATCAGCAATCAGCCCCAGGAGTTGACGTTGAAAGCCGGCAGCGTTGCGACTTTTTCGGTGACCGCTGGAGGCACACCGGCGCTGGCGTATCAGTGGCAATTCAATGGAGCTGCCATTGCCGGGGCTACTGGGAGCCAATACACTTTTGGACCGGTATTGACCAATTCCAGCGGCTATTATTCCGTGTTAGTGACGAATTGGTGGGGAGCCGCTACCAGCGTCCCGGCGCTGCTTACGGTGACCCCGCCGGTGGCGCCGCAGCTCAATACCGTGACGTTCACTCCGGATGGCCCTGTGGAAATCAGTGGGTTTGGTGATCCGGGTGACTTCGTCATCGAGGCGTCCGACAACCTGCAAGATTGGCTGGCAGTGGTTACGATCGGATCGACCAACGGAGTATTCCGTTGGTGGGATCCAGAGACGAGCTTGCCCCGCCGTTTCTACCGGGTCTACTGGCAGCCGTGATTATCGGTTCCGGATGCTTCCTGGCATCGGTCGGCATCGACAAACCGGCATCTTCACATCACCCGGGTTAGGGCGGCCTTATCTAACGGCCTGCGATCTTAACGTGGGTGGCCATGAGCTCGCGAATCACCGCGGGTTCGTTGCTGGGCGGTTGGCAGGCACTGCCCGTGCAGATGAACATTTGCGGTGGACTCGAAGTCGGCAGAGTGCGCGCAAATGCTTCGACGTGGCCGGTGGTCCCCAGCACGACTTTGTTGGGTTGAAAGACCGAATGAACCGCCTGCAGCAGGTTTCGAGTAGCCGGGTCTTGTGCGTCGCCCGCCAGTGTGGCGCGGCGCGGTTCTTCCAGGGAAAAAGCCAGCGCCTGCAGCATGCACGGAACGGCTTGGGGCACGGTGGCCAGTCTCTGCGAAAACAAGCGGAGCGTGGCTTCCGCCGCGCGCTGAAAATCTTCGCGCCCGGTGATCTTTGCCAGTTTCAGCAGGCTGAGCACGGCGATGGAATTTCCCGACGGCTCGGCCCCGTCATAATCTCCCTTGAGCCGCAGGATCAAATCCTCGGCCCCGGGAGCGCTTTGCCAAAAGCCACCATGCTCGTGGTCGAAGAAACGATTGAGCATGCTTTCGGCAAGTGCGACCGCAAATTCGAGGTGCTCGGGGATGATGGTGGCCTCGTATAGATCGAGCATGCCGGAAAGCAGGAACGCCGTGCCCTCTAGTAATTCGACCTGGTCCCGCTCGCCATCGCGCCAACGGTGATAGAGCACCCGCGCCTCGGCGTTCCAGAGTTTGGCTTTGAGAAACGCCGCATTGCGCGAGGCAGCCTGCAAATAGCGTTCCTCGTTCAGCACGATACCCGCCCGCGCCATCGCTCCCAGCATCAGTCCGTTCCAGGAGACCAGGATTTTGTCGTCAAGGTGTGGACGCACCCGCTGGCTGCGCGCGGCGATCATCTTATTATTGGCAGTTGCCAGCAGGTCCTTTTCGGTTTCGCTCAGCCGTTCGTCCACCACGCTTAGGACATTTAAGCCGGCCAAAGGCTGGGGGTGGCTGTGGTCGATAAAGTTTCCTTCGCTGGTCACTCCGTAGTAACGACTGGCCACCTGGAATTCCTCCGGTGATAAGAGGCTCGCCAACTCCTGCCGGGTCCAGCAGTAGAACTTGCCTTCCTGCCCCTCGCTGTCGGCGTCTTCAGCGGAAAAAAAGCCACCGTCCGGATGCGTCATATCCCGGAGAATGTAATCCAGGATGCGACGGACCACGGTCGCGTGGGCCGGTTGGCCGGTGACGGCGTAGGCATCGAGGTAGAGTTGGGCCAACTGCGCGTTGTCATACAGCATTTTCTCGAAGTGGGGCACCAGCCATTCGGCATCGACGGAATAGCGGGCGAACCCGCCGCCAAGTTGATCATGAATGCCGCCGGCGGCCATGCGTTCGCACGTATGCAGGACCATCCGCACCGCTTCTTCGTCGCCATTCTGGATCCCATACTGCAGTAGAAAGCGCGGGTGCGCGGGTTGAGGGAATTTGGGTGCATTACCGAAGCCGCCATGGCGCGGCTCGTACATGCTCTTAAGCGTGGCGGCGGCGTTGGCCAGAGCCTCCGCGCCGGGGATTTGTTCCGCCGGTTCCAGTTGTGTCGCCAGCTCTTTCAGGCGGTCCGCGGTTTGATTCGCCGAAGCGTTTAGCTCCAGGCGTTTACTTTTCCAGAGCACGGCGATTTGGCGCAGCAGGGCGGCAAAGGCCGGACGTCCGTGGCGTGGTTCCGGGGGAAAATAGGTCCCTCCGTAAAAGGGTTTCAGATCCGGAGTAAGAAAGACATTCAAAGGCCAGCCGCCCTGGCCACTCTGGGCCATGACAAAATTCATGTAGATTTTGTCAACGTCCGGCCGTTCTTCCCGGTCTACCTTGATGCTGATATAGTGTTCATTGAGCACCTGGGCGGCTTCCGGGTTTTCGAAAGATTCGCGTTCCATGACATGACACCAATGGCACGTCGAGTAGCCGATGCTGAGGAAGATGGGTTTGTCCTGGTGCTGCGCCAGCGCGAACGATTCGGCGTTCCAGGCCCGCCAATTCACGGGGTTATGCTGGTGTTGCAGCAGGTAGGGCGATTTCTCGCGGCTCAACAGGTTGGTGTGCTTGGGCGTGGCCGTAGTGCTCATGTTGCGCCGGCAACATAACCGCAAACACCCGTTGCGCAACGCGTGTCGCTGCGGCTACCAGTCCAAGCCATTCCGCTCCCGTTCCGCGGCGGCGAGAAATTCACGCAACACCGCCAGCCGGGGCTGGGCGAGTTGGCGGGCTGACTCCAGCCGGAACAGGGCGGGCAACTGCTCGAGATTCAGCCGCAAAACTCGCAGTGCATCCGAAAACCGGATGAAGCGGGTATCGCGGCCGACCTTGCTGACGGTGCGCAGGATGGCAACCGCGCCGAGTTGTTCGAGAAGGTCCGCGTCGCGCAGCAGGACGCCCTCGAACGTAGTGGGTGCGTCTTTAGGCATATGAGTGCGGATTGCGTCCAACATCGCCGCGATCTTCGCTTCTGGAAATCCGAATTCGCGCAACAACTCTGGCGCCTTCGCCGTCACATACGCTACATGGTCCCAGCGCGCGAGTGCCTCTGGCGCTTCGGGACGATGGCCGATGAAGACGCCAAGGTCGTGCAACCAGGCGGCGGCGTAGACGATATCGTCGTCGAACGGTTGTGCCCCGGCCAATTCCACGGCGAGCGCGTAGAGGCGGTCCTGGTGGCTGAATTTGTCCGGAGGCATGGCCTGGGCGCGGATGTATTCCCGCAAGGCGACCCGGTAATTGGGTGGATTTTGGCTCATTTTTGCGCTGGCGGCTTGGTAGCCGGGCGAAGTTTGCCTTTGGCCCCGCGAAAACACAACTTGAACTGCGCCCATTCGGGGGTAAGGTTCCGCCCTGATAATTGTATGAACCTGGAAGATCATTTGGGCGATATCATCCGCAAAGGGCGCATGATGAGCAACGTGAGCAGCGCGGACGCGGCGCGGGCGGGCGGCATTTCCGAGGCCGACCTGAAAGCGATCGAGGAAAGCGGCGTGGTGAAGGGAGCAGTGGATTTTGAAAAGCTGGCTCGGGCACTGGGTCTGGACGGAAATAAACTGGCGGGCATCGCCCGGGGTTGGCTGCCGTCTGAAAAAGACCTGTCCATCTGGCGGGAGTTGCGCCGGATCACAACGGAAGAGGGCGGCATGACGGTCAACGCCTACCTGGTATGGGATGAGGTTTCTCGCGACGCCGCCTTGTTCGACACTGGATTCGACGTCACGCCGGTGTTGGAAATCATTGCCCAGGAGCAGTTACAACTTCGTCACCTGTTTATCACCCACAGCCATGAGGATCATGTCGCGGGTGTGCCGGTTATTCGCGAGCGTTTCCCAAAGGTCCGCTTGCATTCGGGTTCCCGGACGGCACCAGTGGACCAGCGCTTCCGGGCCAATGAATTTATCCATCTCGGCAGCCTGCGCATCACGAACCGGGAAACCCCGGGGCACGCGGAGGACGGGATCACCTACATCGCGGGCACCTGGCCGGAAGACGCGCCCCACGTGGCCTTTGTTGGCGACGCCATTTTTGCCGGGTCCATGGGCCGGGGCAATGTCTCCTGGGATCTGGCGCGGCAGAAGGTGCGCGAGCAGATATTCTCCCTGCCGGCGGAGACTTTGATTTGCCCCGGACACGGCCCGTTTACGACGGTGGCGGAGGAAAAGGCTCATAACCCGTTCTTTTGAGCAGTCCGCGTGAACAGTAAGTCTGAAGCGGCGTTTGAGCCGCAGGCCAAATGCCGAACTGAGGTTAAGTGCGCGAAACCAGTTGACCGCAAGGGCGGTCGTTGTTAGTTTTCGCACCCCGTTGAATAACGGAAGATTATGCGACACACCATTTCCGTCCTGGTAGAGAATAAGTTTGGCGTGCTGACGCGGGTGGCCGGGCTGTTTAGCGGCCGCGGCTACAACATCGACACGCTTAACGTGGCGCCCACGGCTGACCCGACGGCGTCGCGGATGACCATCGTCACGCGCGGCGACGACGCGACGGTTGACCAGATCGTCAAGCAGTTGAACAAGCTGGTGGACGTCATGAAGGTGCATGATTTCCGGGAAGGCGAGTACGTCGATCGCGAACTCGTGCTGGTCAAGGTCTCGGTGGACACCAAGACGCGCGCGGAAGTGATGCAGATCACGGATATTTTCCGGGCGAAAATTGTCGACGTCCAACCCAAGAGCATGACCATCGAGGTGACGGGCGACGAGAGCAAGGTCGAGAAGTTTCTCGAGTTGATGAAGGCTTTTGGCGTGCTGGACCTTACCCGCACGGGCAAAGTAGCACTGCCCCGCCGCTAGTCGGTTTGGGCCAGCTTCCCCGCCGCGTCCTAATGGACTGAACCACGCGCGCGGCCGGCAACCCTCGGTTCAGTCCACAGATAGACAAATACAGAACCCATAATATGAAAATTGAGTTTGGCGGCGTGATGGAAGATGTGATCACACGCAAAGAATTTCCGATGGCCCGCGCCCGCAAGGTGCTGAAAAAAGAAGTCATCGCCATCATTGGCTATGGCGTGCAGGGCCCGGCACAATCCCTGAATCTTCGCGACAACGGTTTCAACGTCATCATTGGCCAGGCGAGCGCTTTCAAGCGTGACTGGGATCGGGCCATTAAAGACGGTTGGGTGCCGGGAAAAACCCTGTTCGAGATCGATGAAGCCGTCCGCCGCGGCACGATCATTCAGCTCCTGGTGTCCGACGCCGCCCAGCGCGCGGTCTGGCCGGTCATCAAGCAAAACCTCAAGGAAGGTGATGCGCTCTACTTCTCCCACGGCTTTTCGATTGCCTACAAGAAGCAGACCGGAGTCATCCCGCCGGCAAACGTGGACGTGATCATGGTCGCGCCGAAAGGTTCAGGCACCTCGGTCCGCCGAAATTTCCTGTCCGGCGCCGGCATCAACTCCAGTTTCGCGGTCGAGCAGGACTTCACCGGTCGCGCGCAGGAGCGCTGCCTCGCCGTCGGCATCGGGATTGGTTCCGGCTACTTGTTCCCGACCAATTTCCAGTACGAGGTCTTCAGTGATCTGACGGGTGAACGCGGCGTGCTGATGGGCGCCCTGGCCGGCATCATGGAAGCCCAATACGACGTGTTACGGAAGAATGGACATTCCCCCAGCGAGGCGTTCAACGAAACGGTGGAAGAACTCACCCAGAGTTTGATTCGGTTGGTCGACGAGAACGGGATGGATTGGATGTACTCGAACTGCTCCGCCACGGCACAGCGTGGTGCGCTCGATTGGAAGCCCAAGTTCAAGAAGGCCGTGCTGCCGGTGTTCAAAGATTTGTACAACCGCGTGAAGACCGGCAAGGAATGCGCCCGCGTCCTCTCCGCCTGTGGCGCCGCGAATTACCAGGTGCAGCTCACCAAGGAACTGGCCGAAATCGGCAATTCCGAGATGTGGCAAGCAGGCAAGGCGGTGCGCAGCCTCCGACCCAAAGAAGCCGCGAAGGTCATCTCCAAAGGCACCAAGGGCGTGTCCGGTCGGGCCGCCAACTAGGATCCAAAGCTATCGAGATCAGCCGGATCCGACCTTCGGATCCGGCTGATTCTTTTTTTGTGGGCAGTGACGCAGCGGTTTCGGAAGGTTG
>DBMR01000098.1:2862-11536 GCA_002298785.1 Verrucomicrobia subdivision 3 bacterium UBA693 | reverse complement strand
TAAGGGTCATTCGGGTCAGTCCTCAGTATTTGTCGCCCGCGACCCCGCAAATACATGAAGGACTGACCCCAGCACGCTCGACCTTATCCGGTCGCTGGAGTGCTCGGGTGATCAGCCCTTAGTATTTGTCGCCCGCGACCCCACAAAAAGATGCAGGACTGACACCTTCGCTGCTCTTCGGATACTCTCGGTAGGTCTCGAATTTGCTCAAGCCCAACCTCCCGCAAAGTCGGGCCAACGCTTCAATTCCTCCGCCTGGTCCTCGCCGCGCAACCCAGCCTGCTGCAAATCGAGATAAATCGCCAAACGAAACCTTGGCTCTCGATCAGTCGCAGGTGGGTGGGGTGCAGGCGCAACGGCGTACACGAACCGAGTGCGGCTTCGTGCTTCGTCGCTTCGCGTTGACTTGACAGGCGGGCTGGTTCAGCGCGAACTGTGGGGCGTTCAAGATGCAACCCTATATGGCTACCGCTGCTGCGCGTACGGAATCCGCCGGGACCCCGAGCTTGAAACGGGTCCTCGGGCTGCCGGCGCTTTTGCTTTACGGCATTGTTTTGATCCAACCCACGGCGCCGATGCCATTATTCGGAGCGGCAGCGGAAAAGGCGCACGGCCACGTGGTGACAACCATCCTGATCGGGATGGTGGCGATGCTGTTCACGGCTTTTAGTTATGGGCGGATGGCCAATGCCTATCCCAGTGCCGGCTCCGCCTACACGTACGTGAGCCGCGAGATTCACCCGGCGCTCGGGTATATGGTGGGTTGGGGGATGATCTTCGATTACGTGATGAACCCGATCATCTGCGTGATCTGGTGCAGCAAAGCCGCGATGAATTTCCTGCCCGGCATTCCTTACGCGGTTTGGGCGGTTTTTTTCGCGGCGTTGTTCACGGGCATGAATTTGCGCGGCATCGAGGCCAGCGCCCGCACCAACGGCATCATTGCGGCGGGATTGGGAGTGGTCATCGTCCTGTTTATGGGGGCGGCGGTCCGTTATCTCTGGCTGCAACCCTCCCTGAGCCTCGCGGACTGGACCCGGCCGTTCTACGATCCCCGGACCTTCTCGATCCCGGTGGTCTCGGCGGGCGCTTCGCTGGCGGTGCTGACCTACATCGGGTTCGACGGGATTTCGACGCTTTCCGAGGAAGTCCATAATCCCCGGCGCAATATACTATTGGCGACGGTATTGGTGTGTGTGATTACCGGGATCCTGGCGTCGGTGCAGGTCTATGCCGCGCAGATGGTGTGGCCGGGGACAAATTTTCCGGATGTCGATACCGCCTTTTGTTACGTGGCGGGCAAGGCGGGTGGGCAATGGTTGTTTATGACGGTGAACCTGGCTTTGTTGGTGGCCACGATTGGCTCGGGAGGCGGGGCCCACCTCGGCGCGGGCCGATTGCTCTACAGCATGGGACGAGACAATGCCATACCGCGCGGGTTTTTTGCGGCAATAAATCCGCGCACGCGGATTCCGAGCAATAACATCCTGTTGGTGGGCGGCCTGGCGTTGGCAGGCGCGTTTACGGTCACGTATTCGTTGGGAGCGGAGCTGCTGAATTTCGGGGCGCTGATCGCTTTCATGGGGGTGAACGTCGCGTGTTTTGTGCGTTACTTTGTTCGCGGACAAACCCGGACGCCCGGCAATTTTCTATGGCCCCTGTTGGGTTTTGCGGTGTGCCTGCTGCTCTGGCTGAGTCTGGGACCAAAGGCGCGGATGGCCGGGCTCATTTGGCTCGCCGCCGGTGTTCTTTACGGCGCCTGGCGCACCAATTGGTTCCGCAAACCGTTGGACTTCGGCCCGATCGACAACGGAGAAGATACAGCCGGCAACTCGGGACCGGAGAAGCCACCCAAGGTTTGAAAGCGATGGTAAAGGAGAGTCGCCGGGAGAAACTTCCGAATATTGGGAAGAGGAGTCTTTTTTATCTGCTTTCCGGGTAAGCGTTGAAGTCCACGATGTAGCTCCACCAGTTGTTGAGCTTGCCGTCGGAGTAGCGGCCTGGTTTTCGGGGCAGGTGCTGATACCACCACTTCAGATATTGCCGATGGTCGAAATTCCATTCGGAGGCGTTGAACCGGCGAGTTGCGCCTCGGAAATCCGGATAGTTGACCAACCAATCGTCCGCCATCGAAAGGACCGAGTTCGTGTTGGCGTAGTCGTAATCCGCCACGCCATTGGGTGGGTAGTGGACGTTTCCACAGGCCGCCATTCCCGGCGCGTCCTTGGCGATGCGCGTGAACCTGTCCCAAAGATGCGCGACGTTGGTGCCGGAGTTCCAACCGCCGTACACGTGTTGCAGGATCGATTCCGTGCGATGGCCGAAGCTCTCCAGCGCGCACTCCAGCCCGCGTTCAGGATTGAGCGCCATAATCACATATAGCGGTGTTCCGGTTCGCTGGATTCCGGGCGAGTTGCACCAGTAAGCAGTGGCACCCACCATCTGCGATTCGTAGAAGCCGGTGGTCCAGGGTCCAGCCCAGATTATGACCTCGTCCACCTCTCTATCGCGTACCCGCCGATCCAAATCGAACTGCTTAATGATCCGGCGGTAATCCCCGGCGTCTGGCTGGTGGAATACACGAGACGACACAGCCTCGAGGTAGGAGTCCTCGTCGTAGCGGAAACCGTCGGCGAAGGGCGGCCATTCGTTGAGATCCCGAAACTCGACTACGGACCAGCGAACGTATTTACCGCTGACCTCTGTTAGGTCTTCCAGATAGCCGGCATTGAGCCGGTGCGGATCGTTCCAATGCAAGTATTCGTGAAGCCGCACGCCTCCATGCCTGGAGAGGACTGGGTCATAATTGAGGACCAGGACTTTCTTGGTTATGAACGGCTGGTTGGGCGGCTGGGTTGGTTTTTGGTCTCGAGGGAAGGTTCCCGCTTCTTTCTGGGAAGCCGCGCCAGCTCCTGCAGCACAAGTCAAAATGGTAAATGCGCAGGCCAGGATATTGCTGATGCTCCTGAAGAACCGACGCCCCAAAGAATGGCTGCGCGGACTTGAGGGTGCCGGGTTCGCAGAACCCTGCGAAGCCCCCCAGGGGGCGTTGGACTCTCGCGACATGGTAACCCTGTTCGATTTCATTCCGTCCTGGGGCTCCTGATCCTGAGGCCTGGAGCCATGATAAACAAATATGAACGCGAGCGATAAGAAGCGAATCCCGGTTGCTTTGCAGGAGCCATTCGCGTGTCCGAAAGTTCAGAATTACCGCGTCGCTTAAGTTCCTCGAAGGCATGCACCGCAAAAAGGGCGCTAACCGGACACCGATTAATGATGGTGGTTTGCCACTCCTCAACCTGACCAGGGTCTGCTACCGTGGGTGGTAGATATATGAATGGCAGGATAGGCATTTCAATTGGGGATGTGACGGGTATTGGTCCGGAAGTCACGCTGAAAGCAATGGCGCTGGAAGGACCTGAGGCGGCCCGAACGTTTCTGCTGATAGGCGATTGGCGGCACGTGGTGTCGTTGAATCGGCAATTGGGGCTGAATTTGCCGCTGGTACAGTGGGACGGACGGGGCGAACCTGGGGAGGGATTGCCGGTTTATAATCCGCTGCAGGAAGCTCTGCCGGAAAACCTGGCGACGGGGGCTGCGCCGGCGGCATTGGCTTCGGCCGAATGGGTGCGCGAAGCGGCGCGGTGGTGTATGCGGCGGCAATTGGCGGCTATGGTCACGGCGCCGGTGAACAAGGAGGCCATTGTTCGCGCCGGGGTGAAGTTCGTGGGGCAGACCGAGATGCTCTCGGAACTGGCGGGTACGGATCAGACGGCGATGATGTTGCTGGGGGCCGACGAACAAGCGCGCTGGCTGCGGGTCGTGCTGGCCACCACGCATGTGCCGATCAAGCTGGTCTCCGAACGGTTGACGCGGGAGAAGATAGTATTGGCCATTGAGATGGCCGATTTGGCCTGTCGCCAATTGCGATTGCCCCGGGCGCGGATCGCGGTGTGCGGGCTGAATCCGCACGCCGGCGAAGGCGGCGCGATGGGGACTGAGGAAATCACGACGATTGGGCCGGCGATCCAGCAGGCGCGCGAGCGGGGGGTGAATGCGGAAGGGCCCTTAAGCGCGGATGCTTTGTTTTATTACGTGCTGCGGGGCGACTACGACGTGGTGGTAGCGACGTATCATGACCAGGGACTGGTGCCGCTGAAGATGATCGGGTTCGAGACCGGCGTGAATTGGACGTTGGGGCTGCCGTTTGTCCGGACGTCGCCCGATCACGGGACCGCCTACAATATCGCCGGGCAAAACAAAGCCTCCGCCTCGAGCATGCGGTCCGCCATCCGTTTGGCGCGCCAATTGGCGGGGTAAGTGCCGGTGCATTGGGGGAGTTGGCGGCGAGGACGCCTTCGCTACCTTGCGGCTTCCCTAAAGCTTCTGCAATTGTTCGAGGATGACCTGGGCAATTTCCTCGTTGGAAGCCAGGCTGGGAGCGACGATGCTGCGGAGGCGGCAGCAGAGACGTTCGAGATCTTCGATGGGCTGCTCGTAAACTGTTTCCAGTGCGAGCGGGGAGACATCGCCAAAACCCTTGCAGTAGCTGAGCGAGCCGGCGCCGGGGAACAGTCTCAGGATCCAGACCAACGTATCCAGCCAGAGCGATTGGGGCACGGCGGCCCAGGCCTGCTCCGAGCTCCAACCCGCATCGAGGAGGTTGGCGGGACTGGCCATGGCGTTGAGGTTGCGATCCCGGGCGAGCTTTTCCGCCAGAGCCGGGTTCACTTGTCCCTGACCCAGCGGATCTTTTCCCAACTGCCGGGCCAGGCCTTGCACATCATCCACGACCACCGCGAGGTTGGTCTTGCTGTTGGCGAGCAGGACGCGGAGGGCGATGATGCCCAGGGAGTGCATGTCGCAGGGCGAACTGAGCAACGGCCAGATTTCGTAAGGCGCTTTGGCAAATGCCATGGTGCGCTTGAGGACGTTCAACACCGAGTCCGAAAGCAGCGTCGGCACCGTGCGGAAGCGGGCTTCTTTGGGACCGACGGCTTCGGACGTGTAAACGTGCGCATAGAACTCGAGGCGCTCCTCGCCCACCGGCAATTTGAACCAGAGCAAGTCCTGCGGGTCGGGGCGGAGATAATCCTCGGCGATCAAAGTGCCTTCGAGCACGGTGCCATCGGTGCCGGGAGTGACATTGCGCAGACGCACGCTGCCGATGCCGGAGGAATGCGCGCCGAGGCCTTCCGGGAGGAAAGGGGAAGGTTCCGTTTCGCCCAGTCGCAGGAAGTAGCGCTGTTCGGTGGCTTTGATTTTGAGCGGGTAAGCTTGGCCGGGTTTGACCAGTCGGCATTGCAAGGCCCAGAGCGAGGGGAAATGGCCGCCGGTTTCCGGCAATTGAGCTTTGAAACTGTTGGGAGAGAGATTCAACAGGGGCAATTGCTGCGCTCGGGTGTAGCGGAAAACCTCTTTGAAGGCGTCCAGCAACAAAGCCAGCTTGAGGAAGAGAATCTCCTGGAGGCGCTCGGGACCGGCCCCGATGCCGTGCAGGAGGAAGGGGACGCCGCGGGGACGCCCGGCCCACTCCTGGAGTTCCGAGTAAATGCCCCAGAGTTTGACCGGGGTGCCGGGGCCGAATCCTTCCCAAACGCCGCCTTCCAGGATTTTGAGGCAATCCTCGAACTCGAGCGGGCTGAGGCGCGTTACCCGTACCATGCCGCCATTGGGGTTGAAAACCTCGCGCGTGCCCGGTTCTTTCAGTGCTTCCAGACCTTTGACATGCGCGTTGGCAGGCGCGTCGCCGGAAGTGGCGATGAAGACTGGCTCGGTCGCGCCCGGCTCATGCAGGTAACGAAACGGCGACGTGGAGTAAGGCGGGAGGCCGAAGGAATCCAGCCGGGCATCGTCGGTGCAAAGCTGCCATTTGGAACGGGTCACCGGCAGGGTGCCGCGGCGCGCTCCCTGGCCCGGGTGCAGGATGAGCATGGGCGTTAGCGCCAACCGCTCGAAGCCGGTGACGATCACCGAGGTGGGTAAATCATGCCGCTGCGCCTCGAACTCGCCGAGCCAGCGTTCGTCGAAAACAAAATTAGTTAACCTTTCCTGGAGGTTGGAGAAGGTGAGGTCGCGCTGGTCGAGATTTTGGACCCAGATCTCGACGAATTCCTGGATGCGGGCATCGGCGTCGCATACGGCCCCGAGGTAAACCCGGGAGCCGGGCAGTTCGCGGAGCAGGAGCCACGGGGATTCCGGCGGGTCCACGCGGGCGCGCAGGATGGCGGCGATGCTCAGGGGTGAATCGGGGTGTGGCGGATGAATGGGCGCCAGGAGATATTCCTCGGGATTCAAAGAACATTGCTGCTCCAGGTGCTTTTCCATGGGGATCATGTACTGGAAAACCAGTTTTAATGCAAAGCAAAAGCTGGTGGCTGGAGGAGGTTGGGCGCGGATTCTTTTTGCTGCTTGACCGGGCGCGGAAGCGCGCCTAAATATTGGTAAACAGCAACATCTATGAATTCAACCATTTTGCGGTGGTCAACACGGGTTGTACTCCCCCTGGTCATTTGCGGCTGGCTCGGCGCCGGATGCAAGAGCGTGCCCAAAGCGGCACGGTGGGAGGTGAGCCTTTCCAAGGTGACGCCGGCGTCCATCGAACTGGACCTGGTCGGGATATCTGCCGCGGATAAGCCTTACTGGCAGAACAACATTAAGGTGGATGATTATTGGAAGAATGGTTCCGTGCGGAAGGGGGCGAAAAAGGTGACCACCAGTTTCGAGAGCGGGAAGACGTGGGAACTCAAGTCCACCGACCCGATCTGGGACACGTGGTTTGGCTACGGAGCGACCGAGTTGATGATCATCGCCAACTTGCCGGGCAAGCACGAGAATGGACCGTTTGATCGCCGGCGGATTTTTCTTCCTTTGAAGGAAGGCGCTTATGCCGCCAAGGACAAGACGATTCGTGTGGAAGTGCAGGAGGAGTTTTTGCACGTCTTGACCCCTCCGAAAGCCGAAAAATGATCCATGGCTTTTGCCGAGTTGGATTGTGGGTGAGTGGGCGGTGGCCGCTGGCGATGAGTGATCTCCGCTACGCGCCATCCGCGTTGGCCGGCAAGACCGTGAACCCTGCACCGGAATTCAAAGGGCCCAACTTATTGGACGGCCTCGCGCGGTAGTTCGGAACGAGATTGCCGGCAGCGCGCCTTATGCCAATTTACGGGGATTACGAGACCATCGGAGAACCCGTAGCCCGGCGCGACGAGCGCGGTCACGTTTCCACCGTCTGGCAGGCGCGGAAACCCGGTGATCCCGCGATATACGCAGTCAAGGCTTACGCCCCGCCGCCCCGTGAGACCTCGGCGACCTCAACCGATGCCCTGGAGGCTGACCGGGCGCTGGAGTTCCTGGAAGGAGTAAAACAGCTCAAGAAAGCCGGGAACGGAGCCGGAACCACCCTCGCGCTCGTGCATGCCTTCGGGCGGAACGACACGGAGGCCTGGTACGTCACGGATTTCTATCCGCGCAACAGTCTCAAAACCTGGGTCGACCGGCGCGGCAGCATCGACAGCGCAGGGTTGACCCACGTGGTGTCCTCCGTGGTTAGCGCCTGCGCGGCGTTGAAAGCCTCGCGCGGTTTTTCGCACGGCAATATCAAGGCCGCGAATATTTTTCTTACTGGCAAGAAGAGCCAGCCGCTGCGAGATACGCCGCTGCATCTGACCGACGCCTATCCTGCTTCACCGCTGCGATTCTCCCAACTGTCCAGTTCAGACCAGACTGAAGTCGGCGAGTTGCTGCACCAGGTGATCGAGGCGCAGGATTTGCGCGCCTTGGGGGAGTTGATCCTGCAATTGGTCGAGTCGCGGCTGATCACGCGGACCGACCACTACAACTACCCGGTGGAAAACTCGGCGGCCTGGGAACGCCTGGGCAAAGACGGAGGTCGTTGGCGGGACTGGTGCAATCGGTTGCTGGATCCCCAGCTTTCGCTCGAGCGGCTCAACCTCGAGATGCTGCAGCGCGAATTCCCCGTCCGGTCCATCCGATCCCGGACTCCGCTGCTGATAGGTGCGGGTGTGGGGGTGCTGGTGCTGGTCGGAGCTTTGGCTTTCTGGATGATGTCTGGTCCGAAGAAGACCGGCGAACGACCGACGTCAGGGAGCTCGACCCCGCCTCCCGCGACGAATATTGCGGCTGTGACACCGCCGCCGGCCACGAATGTTCCAATCACCAAGCCGCCCGACACCACTGCGGAACAAAATCGCTTAAAACAAACTTTGGCCGAAGCCGATGCTGCGATTGGGGGCGGTAAATGGTCGGTGGCCACGAACGGATATGGAAGCGCATTGGCGCTGGCGCAGCGTTTGAAAGTCGACACGAATCCGGCACAGCAAGGTTACAGCTACGCCAGTGCGATGCTGTCGGCGCAGGCAGATTTTGATGCCAAACGTTACCCGGAAACGGTGACGTTCTGCGAGAAAGCGCTGGCGATTCGGAAAGGAGATCCGCAAGCCACGGCTCTGCACCAGCGGGCTCAGGACGCCATCAACGCCGGTGTGCAACAGCAACAATTGGCGCAGCAACAGCAGCAGTTGAAGCAGGCTTTGAGCGATGCCGACACGGCGGTGACTGGTGGTAAATGGTCGGTGGCGACTAACGGCTACGGAACCGCGCTGGTGCTGGCTCAACGGTTGAAGGTGGACGCGAATCCGGCGCAGCAGGGTTA
>DBMR01000098.1:0-2835 GCA_002298785.1 Verrucomicrobia subdivision 3 bacterium UBA693 | reverse complement strand
AGGCGTTGGCGATTCGGAAAGGAGATCCGCAAGCCACGGCTCTGCACCAGCGGGCCCAGGACGCCATCAACGCCGGTGTGCAGCAGCAACAACTGGCGCAGCAACAGCAGCAATTGAAGCAGGCTTTGAGCGAGGCCGATACGGCGGTGACGGGTGGTAAATGGTCAGTGGCCACAAACGGTTATGGGACCGCATTGGCGCTGGCGCAGCGGTTGAAAGTCGACACGAATCCGGCNNGCCAGTGCGATGCTGTCGGCGCAGGCAGATTTTGATGCCAAACGTTACCCGGAAACGGTGACGTTGTGCGAGAAGGCGTTGGCGATTCGGAAAGGGGATCCGCAAGCCACAGATCTGCAGAAGCGGGCACAGTCGGCTTTGGCGGCGCTCACTCCACCGAAAACGAATGAGATCCCGGTGGTGACCCAAAGCCGGCCCGACCTGGAGGTCGCCGGAATTAAATTTGTTTGGATTGCCGACTTGCCGCTGTCGGCGGGCAAGGGAGGTTACGTGGCAAAGTATGAAGTTAGCCAGGGACAATACAAAGCGGTTGCCGGTACTTTACCGGGGGGGCAACCGGTGGCGAATGACGATTTGCCGGTGAATATCAACTCGCGGGAGGAGGCGGATCGATTTTGCGAAAGTTTGGCCGAGAAGGCGCGCGCCGGGAACAGTGGGTTTACGGGCTGCGCGTTGCCCAATGCCAACCAGTATCTCCTGATTTGTGGTCTGGGACCGGACAGTTTCGATAGCAACACGACCACGGTGAGTGCGGCCGCCTTCGGCCAGTTAAAGCTCACGGGCAAGAGCGATACGGAACACGAGAACACCGGGGTGCCCAACAATGATGTGCGGGCGGTGACGGTAGGCGGGTTGAACAAATTCAACCTGGCCAATGTGCTGGGGAACGCCTTGGAATGGACTGCCGATAACCGGTGGTTCGGGCTCAGTCATCAAACCCAGGGAAGCGCCGCGCAGCGGAATTTGGTGAAGCCGGCTCAAACCCCGGAGACCCGTCCGCGGGCACTGGTGGTTGGGCTTCGCCCAATCCTGGTTCGGCAGCCTTGAGCCAGGGTGTTGATCTCCGGCCTGGCGGGGCCATGGGGAAGGTTGGAATCGGGGGCTTTGAGGTTGCCCGAAGCCTGCCTGCCAATTTACGTAAGCCTCTTGACTTTGTGGACTTCTTGCGCGAATTATCCCTAAAGCAATCCCGGATTTCAGCTAAAGGGCCTTTAATATGAACCGAACGACTAAATCTTTGGTGACTTCGTTGATCTGCGCGGCTTTCACTTCCTCCACTATGGCGAATCCTTTGGGGGGAGTGGTGACTTCCGGCAACGCTGCCATAGCGACGGCCGGCCCACTGCTCACGATCAGCCAAACGACGGATCGTGCCATCATCAACTGGAGCAGTTTCAATATTTCAGCGGGGGAGACCACGCATTTTCAATTCAACAGCGGCGGGGCGAATCCTGCCGTGTTGAACCGGGTGGCCGCCGGCAATCCGTCAACCATCGCGGGCATACTAAAATCCACGATTGGTCCCGCCGGTCCGATCGGGGGAACTGTCATGATTTTGAACACCGACGGCATTTTGTTTACCCCGAGTTCCCAGATCAGTGTCGGCAGCTTGATCTGCTCCACTCTGAACCTGGCGGATGACAATGAATTTCTGAACAACACCACGCTGCATTTGAGCGGGCTGTCGACGGCGGAGATTAGGAATCAAGGCAACCTGACCGCCTTCGGCGACATTTACCTCATTGCGCACACGGTCAAGAATGAGGGTACAGTCAATTCTGACGGCGTGGCGGGTTTGGCCGCCGGTAACACGGTCACTTTGGTGCAGTCCGGCAATGAGCGGTTGACGGTGGAAGCGGGAACCGGCGTGGCTACTCCGGTGGGAGTGGACAACGCGGCGGGCGGGCAGATCAACGCGGTCAGCGCCGAGCTCAAGGCTGCCGGTGGGAATATATACGCGCTCGCTATCAATAATGGCGGCCTGGTGCGCGCCACCAGCCTGGTGAATCAGGGTGGTCGCATTTTCCTGCGCGCGACGGATGCCGGCAATACGGCCAAAGGCGCCGTAAAAAGCACCGGCACGATGGATATTGACGGAGTGCAGGTGACTGCGGCCGATATCACGGTGCAAGGAGCCAAAGTGGACCTGGGCGGCACCATCAATTCCGGGACCGGTTCGCTCGTGGTCAACGCGGATGACGCCCTGGCGGCGAATAATCTGAAAGTCACCGCCAGCAGCGTGCAGGCACACTCGGGAATCGGTGGCAGTGGTGATCTGACTTTTGCCGGGGTTTCGCAGGTCAACGCCGATTCGCAGTCCTACCAAGCGGGCAGCGGCGCTGGAAACACGGCCGTCGCCAATTTGACTGGTAACAATCCGCAGTTCCGGAACTCCGCCGGAGCCGCAGCTCCCAACACCTTTACCCATCGGCAGGACGCGAGCATCGCAGACGCCGACATCGCTGCGGTGAGTCAATTCGGTGGCACGGCTCCGGCGAGCTACACCATCCAGTCCGACGGTGGGAGCCTGACGCTGGCCACCGGCGGCAAAGTCGCCGGTAGCAGCCTGACCCTCTCAGCCAATAGTGCGCTGGGCATTTCGGACGACCTCAATGTGAACTCGCTATCGGCGGCTGGTGCGACCATTACGGTATCCAAGAATGTAACTGCGGCCAATGGCGCTCTGTTTAATGGTGCGGTTACTTTGGATGGTGCGAATCAGACTGTGGACGCCGGGGCCGGAGTGTTGCAGGCCAACAACACGGTGACCAAGACCACGACCGGGAACCTGGGGTTGAAGGGAGCCGGCGGGGTGAA
>DBMR01000101.1 GCA_002298785.1 Verrucomicrobia subdivision 3 bacterium UBA693 | reverse complement strand
CCGGAGGGTTTCCTGTTGGACTCAAGCCGTGACCGTCCGCGAGGACCTCAGGCCGGAAAGACGAAAGAACTTTGTGAAAGACCAGGAAACCATCGCGCGATTCATCCATCTTCGCGCCCAGGGCTGGACCTTCGACCGGATCGCCGCCGAACTCAAGGTCTCCAAGCCCACCCTCATCAACTGGAGCCGAAAATACCAGTTCGACATCCAAAACCTTCGCGCCATCGAAACCGAAGCCCTCGCCGAGAAATGTCTGGCTTCCCGCCAGCAACGCTGGGAACACCTCGGTCACGACCTTCAGCGCGTCCAGGAGGAACTCGCCAAACGCGACCTCTCCGATATTCCCACTCCCCGACTCCTGATGCTCGCCAGCCGCCTCCGCACCGAAACCGCCCGCGAAACCGGCAACCTTCGCTTCTCCACCGCTGTCCGCAACATCCCCAGCGAGGAGTTCTTCGAGGATGTCCTCGACTGGCAGGTATGAGCCCCTCCTTGGATACCAACGGAGCCGCAAACACCATGGTCCGCAATGCAACCAGGTTGCGAATGCTCGCGCCTCAGCATGGCCCCGAGAACTCGGCTGGCAAGCACTGTCCCCCGCTCTCGGACCCACCGGGCTCCTCCTTGCCCCTCCCGTCCGACCTTTTTCAAAAACGGTTAAATACGGTAAAGTTTTGGTAGAGTTCCTGGCCCCATCCTCCTCCACTCACCCCCAACCACCATGCGCCGTCGACTTGCTACCCACCGCCCCGCCCATTCCGTCTCTCACCGGGCCATCCGCCGCGCCCCGCGCCGCCGTCCTTACAGCGCTCATCGCCGCGCTTACCAACGCGTCCTCAAAGACACCGGACCTTCCCTCAACGATGTCTGTAACGCCGTCGCCAGCTACCTCCGTGCGGCCAAAGCGTACGAAAAACGGTGGAATCCCCCGTCACGCTTTAAGACCCTCACCAACCCTGAAGAACTCCGTGCGCAAATCGAACGAGACCTCGAGCGTATCTACGGATCAGACTCCCCCTCCGGCCAGGCCGATGCTAATCCCCAGTCAGCACTCGCCCCGTCACCCCCTCCCGTCCCACCTGCACCGGCTAGCAACTCAACCTCTCCACCCATTCCCCACCATCGACCGCCTGATGACAAATGCGACATCATGTCCGTTCCCATCGGGTTCCGTTCCGATGGCCTCCTCGGACTCGACTGGTCCAGGGCCCGTCCTGCCTAAAACCCCACCCTCAAGTTGTTGCCAACCAAAACCCACAACCGTTCCCCCCAGCCGCCAGTACTCCGCCTTAACCGCATTCCCGTCGGACGCATCCTCAACGTGCACCGCTCGCCACAGACTTCAGCCCCTGCCCCGCGTAAATGGAAAGGCCGACCCGAAGGTCGGCCTCTCATGAATTTCAGCTTTCCGCTTTCTACTTTCTACTTTTCACCAAGCTTATGCTTTCCGGCGGATGGTCCGCAGTGCGCTCGCGCCAAACGGCAGCAGAAGCAACGCACCCGCGATCAGGGTAGTAGGCTCTGGGACAGGGACAAGAAAGTCCTGATGTATGCCGCTCACGGCCCTTAGATCCGCAGAAGTCGAACCAAGATGAGTTAACATATAATCGGCCCGGGCAACTGCACCGATAGTGCCAGAATCAGTGAATGTAAGGGCGTAGGTTCCCATCGCAGTATCTATTGTTTTCCAAATCGCGATCTGCAAAGCTGCAGCCTCCTTCTCAGTGGTTGCACCAGCAGCGTAGGTTCCCCAGAGCAATTTAATCGTGTTTGCAGCAGTGGTCCCCATTGGACCAGCCCATGCGTCCGGGGCCAAGTCGAGGGACTTGATAGTCGCGTTGGGGTCACTTTGCGCAGTGTCGGCTATGTCGATGCACATTGTTTGAAAATTTGGGCCGCCAACATTGATCACTTCCCATCCAGCGTAATAGTTACCGTTGATGGCTGACGCGAGGCCAGACCCTGCGATATGCACGGTGCCAACGGGTGACCCCAAGCCTACGTAGGTCAACTGGGCAAAGGCACTAGATCCAGTTGCGAGTACTCCCACCAAGGCTATAGCCAAACTTGATTTTTTCATTTTTTTCGTTCTTTCCGATTTTTGTTCTCCCGAAACTTTTTTCTGGTTAGGCGTCCAAACCAGAACTTAATTTCGAGACTGACTTGTTGTTCCGTCCTAAAGAGAACCATTGTCTTTAGTTGTTAACGTCATCATTAAACCATTTGCCCCGAAATTTCTATGCTCCCACAGGACATCCGTATTCACGTTTGGGACATTCCGATAACTCCTTTGCAGGGCCTGGAATCAGAGGGGGCATCGACGCTCAATGCAGCCCAGAAAGTGGCAGGCTCGGAAAGGCCCAAACTGCATGCCCTGACCCCTTCCCCATCCCAAACAAAAGGCCGACCCGAAGGTCGGCCTTTCATGAATTTCAAATTTCCGCTTTCTGCTTTTTACTTTCTACTTTTCACTAAGCTTATGCTTTCCGGCGGATGATCCGCATCGCGCTGGCGCCGAAGGGCAGCAGCAGCAACGCACCCGCGATCATAGTTGTCGGCTCGGGAACCGGAGTGACCAACCCCTGGTAGCTGTGGTTGTTCCCGCCCGGAGTGAGCCATAGAAAATCCGAGACATTGCCCGTATTGCTGCCGAGCGCAGCCAACATATTGTTGTAGTCGTTCTTAACCCCAATGGGTGCAGTCGAATCAAGGGCGACGGTGTTACCACCCACCCCATCGAAGATCACGTGCCAAATCGCAGCTTGGAGAGCCTTGGCCTGATCACCCTGCCCCGCGACCCCGTATTTGGAAAGCAACCATGCAACCTCGCCTGCATTATTCACAAGGCTACCGTTGACAACGCCAGTCGTTGTTACTACAGCACTGGACCAAGTACCGGGAACACTGATGTTACGAAAGAGGTCCACACAGTACACCCAAGCTAAAGTATTTCCGTTTAGGCTGGAGGGCTCGATGGATCCCCCGCCCTCGTTGCTTAAGGTGCCGTTGATATTCATAGGTATTGGGCTTGAAAACGTACCCCCGAGTTGAAGAATATCAGCGCGTACCTGACTCATCCCGAGAGCCAGCGCAAAAGCTGTCAAAAGTGCGATTCTCGAGTTTGTGACTAACTTTTTCATTTTGTTCCTTCTATTTTTTTGACCTAGGCCTGATTTCGCTTCTGGTTTGACGTCTAAACCAGATCCGATTTATCAAGCGCTTGATCTGTTGATACCCTCTTCCATCAGGATACATTTCCTGAGGAATTGTTACTTTTATACTCCAACTCGCTGTTTTCCTCTATCCCCTGTTGGGACATCTCTGTACACGTTTGAGACATCGTCCGGTTCCCCTCAATATCTCGCGTTCAGCCATCTCGGCCATTCGCAAGCTCGATATTCAAAAGGGGATACGACCTCAAGGCCCCATGCAAACACCGGACTTTGAATCTCTTTGCCTTCTCATCCGCCGTGGCTGCCTCGTATGTGGTTTCTGTTGGCAGAGCCATTTTGCTTACAGTCTCCTTCAGGTTTCCAGCTCGCGGTGGACGCTCTTGCTGCTCGCCTTGCACTTCCCCTTGCCAGGCTTGCATGGGACTTTCACGAGCTAGTCATCGTGCCCTGCCGGGTGCACCCATGAAAAAGGCCGACCCGTAGGTCGGCCTGAGATTGCAGCAATTAACTCCCGGTCAGCAACTATCCTTTCCGGCGAAGTATGCGAATGGTGCTCGCACCAAACGGCAGGAGGAGCAATGCACCAGCCAGCACCGTGGCCGGCTCAGGAACAATCGCCAACACGTCTTGGTTAACCTTGTACCAAGTGCCGCCAGGGGCTTGTACCGACGTATCGATCCGTAGCTGAGCCGGGGGACGGGCGCGCCTGGGCCAGGATGGCAAGGGCTAACTTGCGCGTGGCGTCATTTGGGCGGGCATACTAGAAGCGTCCGCTGCGATGCCATTTCCACCGCAGCGCCAATGGCAAGGACCGGGTCGCGTGCAGGAACTGCAGGAAGGCTGGCCCGGGGCGGTGGGAAAAGCGGAGCTCCAGACGGTTTTCCGCAGGGTTTTCGGTGAGCGTGGGTGCCGGGGTGGAATCCACTCGGGGCAACGGGGCAGAGGGTAATTGATAAATCCTGGTCATAGGTATCAGGGGGTTAGGTTGATTGGTTTATTGGCTTTTCAGCCGCCAACGTCCGCCCGGCTTTTGGTCCGGGCGGGCTTGGGCGGGAACGGCACTGCCCAACTGGCAGCGGTTGATGGCGTGTGCTGGTGCTTTCGGGAACGCGTCCGTTTCGGGGAAGTGCAAGGCAGATGAATTGGTGGCAGGAGTCTCGCTCCTGGTTGGCGGCGTGACCGAAGGCCCGGGGCTTCTTGCAGCTTATGTGGACCGATCGGCTTGGTTCGTGTTACCTCAGGCGCGCCTGGTCCAACCGGCGGCGCAGTTCCATGGCCGGCAGATCATCCGGCTGCTGCCCCTCGGCTAACGGCACAATCTGAACGATCACTGATCGGTTCAGCCGAGTCGCAGCCTCGGCTGCCCCTTTACTCCCCGCCGCATCTCCATCCAGGAACAGGAGCACCTCCTGTCCGACCCCGGCCAGTTCGAGGATCCGTTGCTCCTGGGCCCGAGACAGAACGCTCCCCATCAAGGCCACGACTCGCGGGTATCCTGACTGCCAGACGTGCAGGCAGCCAAAGAAACCCTCGGTGACCACCAGCGGGGCGGCCTTCGGCGCGAGTTCCGCGCGGTGTTGGTTGAAGAGCTCGAACGATTTGCCAAAGCCTCGGGGCAACCGGTATTTGGGCTGGCCGGCCAGGGGTTGCCCTGGCCAGCGTCCGGCATAGGCCACCAGACGGCCTTGGGCGTCATGGATCGGGATGGCGATCCAGCCCTGCAGCGAACCGTGGGGGCACCAACCCAGGCCGAAGGTGGCGATGGTTTCAGGCAATAATCCCCGTGCTTTCAGGTAAGGATGCGCCGGCTCCAAAGGGGCCAGAGTAAACGCCAGCGGCCTATTTGGACGCGGTGGGCATCGAACTGTTTTTTCTCTAATCGAGCTCAGTGTCAGACCTTGCCCTTGCCCGATCCCCTGCCCTGCCCTGGGCAACAGGTTGAACCAGTCCTGTAGCCGCAGGCCAGCCTCATGGATGGGGATGCCCTCCATCCGGGCGACAAGGTCGAGGATGCTGCCGCCGCAGTGGCAATCGCCAAAGCAGATCCAGCAGTTCTTGGAGAGGCTGACCCGGAACTGCGTGGGGTTGTGGCCGCGGTGCAGCGGGCAGGCGCCACTCAGGTGGTCGCCGCTGCGGCGCAACCGCTCCCGCAGCCCATAGCGCTCCAGCACTTGCTCGATCGCAATGGCCTGCTTCAACTCCTCGAAGCAGACGAAGCGGCCGTGGTGGATTTCAGTCATGGCTCCTCTTTCAAAATAGGAAGAGGGAAGAGTGTTTAGACTCTCCCCTCCACGGTTGTTTCCCTGTTGAACCGAAACAAACTCCGGCCGGGGTTTTCAGGCCCGGTAGCGTTCGGCTCGGCTGGCGAGTTGCTCCTTCCGGGCAGTGAGGTTATCCCGCCAGCGCGGCGTTTCCTGGACCTGGCTCAGGATGTCCGGGCCCAGGTGCTCGCGAATCAGCCGGGCCAGGCGTTGCTGGTCCGTCTGCAGGGCGGAGCGGCTGCGCTTTAACCGGGGCACGAGGCGGGTCAGCTCCTCGCCGCGCACCAGGCTGGCCAGGACCTCGCGGGCCGTCGGATCCAGCGCGGCGACGAGCACGGCCCAATCCAGACGCCGCAGGGCCTCTTGCGCGGGGTCTTCCGTGCTGGCTGCCAGCGACTCTCCCAGCGTCAGGGGATCATCGGGACCGTCCTCCGAGCCGATGGGCTCATCCAGGGAATGCACGCGGCAGGCGCCGGTCAACTGCGCCATGGGATGGTGGACATCCCGCTTGCGCTGGCCGGTGCTGCGCCTGCCGGCGCGCAGCAGTTTTAACGTGTAGAACGCGATGTTGCCCCCGGTGACTTTCTTCCCGGAGCGGTGGGCCGCCGTCAGGAGCCGCAAGGCCAGGACGATGCCGTCCTGCACCAACTCCTGAGCATCATCGCTGCCCACGTGCGGAACCGATTGGGGGATGGCGTCGCGCAAGCGCGGTTGGACTTCATTGAGGATTAACTGTTCAGCAGAGTTCTGCATAAGGGACAAGGATTTGAACGGTTTTCTAAACGCAAAAAACCCAGCCTGCGAAAGGGCGCAGCGCCGGGGTTCTTGATCGAGCCAGGCGCTTCACCCGACAGGGTGGACGTCAAGGCTCAAATTGAACGGAATGAAAACGCCTTGGCAGGAAGGGAAATCCATCTCCAGAGCGACGAGCCCGTTTGAGCCAGGAGATTTCCGTGGGTGCAGCCCGGGCCAGGGACTCCGGCATGCCGGCCAGTTTCAGTGATCATCGGGCTGGATCTCCCTCAAATTGACGCGGACGATCTGGATTTCCCTGGCACTGTTGCGCTGCTCCTGTGGGGCGGTTTTGCGGAAGCGAGCCACCCCCACTGGTCGGATCATTACCGCGTGCCGTTTCGCCTTGCTGCCGTCGATCGCTTCACGCGCGGCCTTGAAATGCTGCGAGGCAAGAAAGTGTTCCATTCCCGCTCCTGCCATTGTGGGTGACGAGGTGGTGGACGCGATACGGCACGCTTAACCTGGCCAGGGGCATGGTCCTTCTCTTTCCGGCTGGTTTCAGTTGCCGTCGTTGAAGGTGCCACAACCGCCAGTTCTCCGATTGAGAAAGCGCCTCTTGGAGTGCTGGAGGTTGTCTTCCCCCGGCTGCACAGCCGTTGCGCCTGGCCCCGCAAGCTCGCTCGCCCAAGCCAAGCAGGGTGCGCGGCCTTGCCTCTCGCGGCAGAACGCAGAAAGCGCTCGTGATACCTACCACAATCACCATTATATAACCCGTATTTTTGCCCCATTGCGATAGCCACCGGAGCCCGGGGTCTCTCGTTTACTCCTCAGGGGTCCCGGCAAACGTCCTACCCCAAAATCAATGTCGCCGCCGGTTCGCGGCTGGATCCTCCCGTGCAGCTGCGCTGCGGCTATGGCTCCGCTGTGAAGCGATGCGCGACAAAATCGTGGACTGCGACCTGAAAATTTCGAGGAGCAATCTAGTGCTTTTCGAGTGGTGGCCTTTTCATGCCGGCGGTTCCACGCAAGCTGGCCCTAATCTCAAATCCAGTGGAGGGGGTCATCCCTGCCCAAGACCGTCCGTGAACCTGTGGCAGGGGAGGCCAGGCGGATTCCGGAGGGCCAACCAGGGAGGTTGGCCCTGGGAGCGAAAAGCCCGAGGATCAGGCAGCGCGCCTGCAGATCCGGCCTGATTCATGAAAACACTACCTTCGTTGGCAGATCGGCCCCCCCAACCGCGTGCGGTCTGCCGAGCCATGACAACGCCGGAAAAATCGCAGCCGGCTCCAGTTGGGTGGTTACCTATTAAGCCGTTAAATAGGCGACCTGCAGTGGTGAGGAGTCAACACTGCGACGTTCTGAAATTCCTTGCCGTAGCGTCAGAATGCCGCTAACGTATGTTGTATTATGACAGGCTACCTTCCCCGCGAAATCACGCCTCGGCTGTTACGCGCGTTGGGCCAGTTGCCGGTGCTGGTGCTGTCCGGGCTGCGCCAGTCCGGCAAGAGCACCCTCCTCCAGAAGGAGATCGGCCTGGCGCGAGGTCACGCCTACCGTACCCTCGACGACTTCGCGACCTTGGCCGCCGCACAGTCCAACCCGGAATCGCTGCTGGAACGCGCCGCGATCCTCGACGAAGTCCAGCGTTGTCCAGAACTGCTCGTGACCCTGAAGAAGAGTGTCGATGAACAACGGCGGCCGGGCCGATTCATTCTCTCCGGCTCCGCCAATCTGACCTTGCAGGGACACGTCACCGAAACGCTCGCGGGACGGGCCGGGTATTTCACGCTGCATCCGATGACACGCCGGGAACAGCGGAGCGCGACGCTCCAGGAACCGTTCCTGGTGAAGTTCCTCCGGGCGCCCAGCCTGCCCGCCGGCAAAGCGGACCCGGTGACCGAACAGGAGATACTGACGGGGGGTCTGCCGCCGGCGTGCCTCGGCAGCGCGGAGGGCGTGGCGGAATGGTTCCGCGGCTATGTGCAAACTTACGTCGAGCGCGACGTGCGGCAATTGTCCCAGATCACCGATCTGATCGCTTTCCTCACGCTGGCGCAGTTGGCCGCCTTGCGTACCGCGCAGGTGCTGGTCATCAGCACGCTGGCCCGCGATGCGAAGCTAAATGCGGTAACGGCGGGGCGCTATCTCGATTTGCTGGAGACTTCTTTTCTCATTCGCCGGCTGCCGCCGTTTCTCAAGAACCGCAGTTCCCGCCTGGTGAAATCGCCCAAGCTGCATTTTACCGACAGCGGTTTGGCGGCGCACCTGGCGGGCATCACCTCGCTCGAATCGGGCCGCGACGATCTGCTGCGCGGTGCGTTGTTCGAGACCTACGTGGCCCAGAATCTCGCCGCCTTGTTGGAGGCCCATTCGCCCGACGCCCAACTCGCTTTCTGGCACGAGCAGGGACGGCACGAAGTGGATTTTGTCATTGAAACAGGGAGTCGGGTGTTTGCCATCGAAGTCAAAGCGGCCACGCGGTGGAGCGCGACCGATCTCTCCGGCCTGCGAGCATTCCTGGAGCGGACACCCGCCTGCATCGCCGCCGTGCTGGCATACAACGGCAGAGAAGCCGTCAAATTGGACGAGCGGTTGTTTGCCATCCCCTGCGGAAAACTGTTGGAATAAGGGTGAGCCCAAGAAGCTGTGGGGCGATCACCTGGCCCAGCCTTGTTCCGCGCCATTGCCTGCACCAATGTCAGCAATACCGCCAGCACCGGGGTACTGCGAGCAACGTAATCTCAGATCGAGAGATTTCGACTCGACCCAAATCCAGATGTCAGAATTCCAAAATTCGAACCGCCCCCCCGGCTCCTCCCGTGGAACTCGCAGACGGTTCCCGGATTTGCTCCCGGCACCAGACCGCGGTGGCGACTTACCGCGGCCCGCAGTAGCGTCATGCTCTTGGTTCGTGGCGGTGAGAGGAACAGAAAGAACTCTCGGCCGATGCGTGTTCGAGACCCGAGTCGAGGTAACGGCGGCACGGGAAGTTGCTGCCTTAAGCCTGCCACATGCGATTTTGGCGGAACAAAGAACCGCCCCAGCGGCCCAAGGCGGCGGGGACGGGTTAGGCTCCAGCTTCAAGCGAACGTTGCACTTCCCGGAACCGCCGTCGCTGACACTGCGGTGCTCGCCGGGACTTTTGATGCGTGATCACATTCAAGAAATAACGCGCCAGGTTATGGGGCCAATTGCAGAGCGGGCCCTCCCGCCGCAGAGAAAGCGTGCGTGCCCCGCGGGCGGCCCGCCGATGCTTCGAAAGGTCGCCCCGATGCTAAAGCACACCATTCAGATCGG
Source organism: Verrucomicrobia subdivision 3 bacterium UBA693 (assembly GCA_002298785.1). Taxonomy (GTDB): domain Bacteria; phylum Verrucomicrobiota; class Verrucomicrobiia; order Limisphaerales; family UBA8199; genus UBA693. The sequence continues at coordinate 4,731 of DBMR01000101.1, read as the reverse complement.
TGAAACCGCATGGTCGATTTCTCCCGGTGGCATGCAAATTCCTGCACAGCCCTGCCACTAGTCCAGTGGATCCGCGGTTTGGCCCTCATGCTGCAGCGACGCGCCACAAAATCGCACCCTGCGCGCTGAAAGCTCCAAGGACCAATCCGGTTCTTTTCGAGCGGTGGCTTTTTCATTCCGACGGTTCTAAGCGAACGGGCTCTAATCTCAAATCCAGGGATTTTCGTCCCGCCCAAGGCCGGACGTGAAGAGGCCCCAAAGGCGGTCATGCCAATTGAGGACCGCACACGTGGGAGGTTGGCTCTGGGACCGGAGAACAGAAGGATCGAGAAGTGGGCGGGCCGGTCGCGGCCTGGGATTTTTGAAAATGTTCGCGCTTCCTGGGCGGTGCTTTGGGCCGCGAACCGACGAGCCCAGGGAATCACCCTCAACGACTTTTGTAGCTGGCAGCAAATTTGGTACTGATCCAGCCCCAAAAGCACTGTAAAATCCCGGCGCGATGATGACGGGAAAAAAGCCACGCAGCACCCTCGATCGGTGTTTGGCGGCGCTCACGCCCGACGAGGGAATAACATTGCTGGTCTACGGGCCTGCGGGGGCGGGGAGTTCCGCCGAGCGGCTCGTTTGGCGAGCGCAGGCGGTACGAGGAATCGCCAAGGTGCTAAACGTCAAAGGTGAACCTTGGCCTGAAGCATATAGGGCAAGCATGGAGACGCTGCAGCGCGAGGTTGCTCAGCATTGCACGCAGGCTTTGCTTGACGAAGACGCCGCATTTTTTAAGCGCCTCGCCACCGCCATGCGGAATCCTCCCGGCAATATTGCCAAGCTGCCTACCGACTATAAAATACGCTTGATTTTACAGCACGAAGCCAAGGCCGGCCCCGTCAACCTGAGTCAATTCCGAGCCCGTCTTAGAAAGTTCACTGGCATCAGAATTGACATTCGCACCCTCCGCCGCATTGCCAAAAAATTGGAAGTCCCGGTTGTTCGATCGGGCAGGCCCAGAAAATCGGGCACGTAATCCGGTCCCGGGCCTTCAACGCCCCTATTTCTCTCCGGCTGTTTGGGTAGGATCGGGTCGTGAACGACACCATCGGGTTCGACCCATGCGGTGAAACAGAAGCGCGGCTCGGTCATGAATCGGAACGGCAGCCATCGGAGGCTCCTCGACTCGTGAAGCCGCCAGCCCAGCCCTCGCACCCGGCCGTTGCCGGGAGCAATTCGGTCGCACAGACGCACCCGATCGCCGGGGGGATTCCAGGCCTCGCCGCCCAAATCCAGGCCCTGTTTGGAAATATCGCATCTCTCGCGGTATCCGCGGATGACCCGGCGCTCCCCCCGTGTTTTCGCCAACCGGCAGGAGGGGCCACAACGGAACCCGCTCGGGATAAAATCGTCGCTCTCCGCTGTGAAAACGGTTTGACGGCTTTAGTCCTCACCGACCCCAACCAGCTCGAACGGATCCAATCCGAGAGCCCGGCGCTGCGGTCGGCACTGATCACTAGCTGGGCCGGTGCCTTTCTGTTCTGGATTCGGACCAGCGCCCGAAGTCAGCCGGGAATAGCTGCGTGGGCTGCGACGGATTCAGGACAAGAAGTGCCGGTGGTCTGCAGCGGACTCATTCCCCTTGCCCGCTTTGAGCCGGAAGCGAAGGTGAAGGTCGTTCGTGAGGGGAAAATACTTCCGGTGCGCTTGGCAGATCTACGCACGGACGCGAGCCCCAACAACGGCGCCGGTGATGAAGGGCACAGTCATGCAGCGTCTAAATTTCTGGAGGGTACGCTTGCGGGGACACAACCCAACGCCCCAGGGGCGGCGGCGGATCCGGTGGCGGAACTGCGCGGCCTGTTTGGCCGGGATCGGGTTTTGATCGATGTTTCCTCCAACAACCCGCGGCTGCCTACCGGCCTGAAAGGCGACGCTGGTGCCCAGGCCGAGTGGGGACCGAACCAGTCATCAGAACGCCGGTTGATCGGCGTCGAGTGCGGCGCGCGCGGATCGGATCAGTTGACCGCAGTGATCTTCCACGACCTGCCCAGCCGGGAGGACTTCTTAAACCGAAACCCGGAACTTCGGAGCGGACTGCGAATGACGTGGAGCTCTTCCCATATACTCTGGATACATGTCCTGGGCCCGGCCCCGCGGAATCTCAATGCCGGGCCGATCACGTGGTTTGCCAATGGGATAGTCCCGCTGGTCCTGCAGGGCCAAACACGAAAGGCGTTTGTAACTCAAGCGGGAGCCATTCCAACGGCTCGATTCGCCTCGATTCACTGGGCTCCTCAGACCAAATCCCTCTTTGAAAGCGATGAATTGGAGCAACTTTTCGGACCAGCGCTAGCGCCGGTGCAGCCCAAAAAATTCCTGCTCAACGACGTCCATTTCAGCGAACGGTTGATCCGCCAGCTCTGCCTCGCCTATGATCCAATCGCCAAGGTATTTAATCGGTATAGAATTGAGCGCGACGCCTGGGAAGAAGTATCCAGCGATGACCTGCGCCGACTCATCACGAACGGACTAGTGGACATCGCCGCCAAATTTCCGGAACACTTCCCGGCCTCCGAGATCAACCGTCAGCGTGTGGAGCACATCCTCTGGTTGCTGGAGATGCGCTCAGCCTCCTGCCCGGGCCAGACCGATTCCCTCGAGCGCTATTTTAGCGAAGCCGTGGAGGCCAGCGCCAAGACCGAGCTCACGAGTAAAGAGCTGTGGCTGGGCTAGGTCGCGTATTGCCGTGCCCGGGACTTGCCGGTTTACAGGGAAGCTCACTTTCACCGGGCGGCCACCAAAAAGTTCGGCAAGACCTCGCACGGCTGCGGCCCAAACGGTACCCGGCGTGGGCGATCTGGTTGGCGACAAGACTGGCAAGTCATCGACAACGCGGGCTATGCCCCTGCCCAGGGCGCGACCATTCCGCCTGCTTCGTGACCGGAGCGACCATGTTCTCACCAAAATTGAAATCGTTCAGCTCGGTTGAATTGCCGGTCATGCGCCCGCGGGGGAACCAGGTGCCCCGAAGCCGCGCAAGAGGCACCCGCCTCGGTGCCGCCCTCAAACTAAGGAACCCTACGCGCTCAGGAGGAGTGGTCCTTTACCCGGCGGCACGTCAACTCCTTGCGTGTTCAGCTGCTCGACGCAATCTGCACCCCCACGCCGGCGATCGGCATCTCCGTGCAACAGACTGGCAGCCGCGATCTTCGCGTCCTGGACGTCCTGGGCGTCCTCGGCCACTGGGCGCTGAAAAACGGGCGAGGTTGGTCCGCGCTTGGTCAGGGAACGGTTATCACCTCAGCCCAAACGACTTGTGCGGCTACAGCCCTCGACCTGGAACAACCGCGGCACAAACACCCAAGGCGAGCCCTCGAGTGCATCTAGCTGCGTCCTGGGCGTCCTCGCCAGTGCTTCCCCATTGCCGCGGGTTTCGCAGAGGACAGGTTAGGCCACCCCACGCGAGAGCAGGCTCGCGACGATTACTACCTGAGGGACAGCCTTCCCGGCAGGCTTGGGCAACGGCGCCACGTCATCCCAGGAAACCACATGAGCGTATATGAACCGCGACCGCATCGAATTTTTGAGCCAGCTAATCCCGCCAGGCGCGCCTTACCTGGCGCAAATGCCGCGGGATTGCAGCGCGTTAGGGCTGCCTCGAAAAATCGACGTCTACGCCCATGCCGGGCATGATCCGCAATTTGGCTGGAATTTCGTCCATGCCTTCCTGCAAGCGGACCGGCCCTTGCCCTCCGAGGTTCACGAGCCGGAACTGCTCCGCGCCTATTCGTACGCGCGGCACAACACTCAGGATCCCGACGTTTTGGCTGCCATGCTTTTGGAGCACTCCGCGAATTATCAGAAGCGCATTTTGATGCGCTGCCTGCTGATCCTGCAGTATGATTACTCGCCAATTGCCGAGTACTTGGACCTAACGGAGGCGGCTTGCCAGATATACGAAATGCTCTTCTGGAACGTGCGCCATCGCAGTAGAATCGAACGGATCGCCCTGGTATTTCCCGAGGGGCGCCAGGTTGAGTTCTTGCCGGGCTATGCTGCCAGTCAAAGCCTGCAGAGCCTGGCCTTACGCGCCGCCATGCAACATGGCCTGCCGGCGGCAGAGGAACTGCTCGGCCTGAGGAATGCCCCTGCCGATGGTGACCTCGATCAACACGCCCACAAACTGATGGCACAGACGCTGCACACCGCCAACTTGATGCGCGAGTGGGGATTTGAACACCAGGACCTGGAGATATTTTCGCGCGCCTTGAAGGTGCTCAAAGTCATCCAGTTCGGCGCGAACAAGCGCCACCCCGCCAGCACGCTGGCGACGGCTGCGTCGAGGGATCTGTCGACCGCGGTCAGGGAATCGCTCCAGCGCCTGATTGGGACTGACCGTCCGTTCGGCTTGCCCGCGGATTCGCCGGAGGCGCTCGATCGGCGAGGAACTGAGGCGCGATCCGCCGAGATCGACCTCGGGGAAAGCGACGAACCAACCGACTCGCACCAGGCCAATAGGGAATGCCGATTCTTGCGGGCCGCGTAACTTGACCGCCACTTAATCATGCACCATCACCTGCCCCTCCCCCCACCCAACACTGCGATGAAGAACCCCCCGACACCCGGATCAGCAGCGCCTTTGGTGGGATCGCCCCACACCTCCACCGGCTCAGACTCTGCGAAGATGGCCAACTCGCCGGGCTCGTTTGCCGCGCCGCCGTGGCTCAGAAGCTGTGAAGAAAT
>DBMR01000048.1 GCA_002298785.1 Verrucomicrobia subdivision 3 bacterium UBA693 | reverse complement strand
GTGGTCGTCCACGATCAGCAACTGGCTCTTCACTGCTGTTCCACTACTCATATCCTGGGCCTTGATACCGCCATTTTTAATCGAAGCTGCCCGGATTTGCATGCAAATTCTATGCTCCGCTGGGTTTGTTTGTAACCGGCAACTGAAACGTGCACTCGACGATTGTGCCCTTGCCGACCTGACTGTGGACTTCGAGGCTGGCGCCGATGACTCGCGCCCGGTAATCCATGATTCGCAGCCCCATTCCGGTGGTGCGCTGCGGGTTGGGCGCGAAGCCGGCGCCATCATCACGCACGCTCAGCACCCAACCGCCATTGCGCGGCGCCAAACCAATGGCGACCCTGGTAGCGTGCCCATGCTTGGCCGCATTCGCTACCGCTTCCTGCACAATGTAGTAAAGATGCAGCGCCATGCTGGACTCGACGCCGGCGGGCGGACGATCGCACGAAAAGGAACAGTCGATTTGGAACAACTCGCCCGCGTGCACCGCCCATTCCTCGAGCGCAGACACCAGGCCGTTTTCCTCGAGGCGCACCGGAAACAGTCCGCGGGCCACCCCCCGAGTTTGGGCCACGGCAGCTTGCAGGAAGGTGCGGATTCGTTCCAGGTCCGCGGCTTCCGGCACGCTTCGATCCTGGAGGCGCTCGCCGATCGTCTCCGCCATATAGGCAATTCCGACCAACTGCTGGCACACGCCATCATGCAAATCATGTCCGATACGGCGTTGTTCCCGATTGCTCACCTCAAGCAACTCCGACTCCAGGCGCTTGCGCTCGGTAATGTCCCGTGCGATTCCCTCCACTTCGTTGGCCCGACCGCTAAGCGTGATCAACCGTGTGCTGACTTCCATCCGAATCATTTGCCCGGACGCCGAGACGAAGTCCCATTCCACCGTAGCCGCCGCCTGTTTGCCTGCGATCTGACGCAACCAGGTCGACGCCGCGGCTTGTTGCGTCGGGATGATCAACTCCACCAGGTTCCGCCCCAGCAATTGCTCGCGCCGATGCTGGAGCAACTGCTCCCCAGCCTGGTTGATTGAGGTGATTTTCCCCTCCAGGTCGTGTGTGTAAACTACATCATTGGCATTCTCGAACAACTCCACGTAACGCTCCTTGAGCGCGGCCTCGGTTTCCAGCTTCTGCCGGATGATCTCCGTCTGGCGAACGACCCTCCGCCGCAGTACCACGACCCAGGCGAACGCCGCCAGGACCACCAGGCCCAAGGCCCCCGTAGCCCAAAGCAGCTTGCCCAGGGTCCAGAACGGCGGCGGATGAATCACCTGGATATCCGCCACGGATCGCAACAGCAGGCGGAACGAGCTGGCCCGCCAGTCCGCTCCGGGATTCCAGTCATGTCCAGGGTCGATGCGACAAATCCCGGTGACAGAAGCCACACTGCCATTGCGAATGGCACTTAATTGAGTTTCCGGCAGGCCATGGGGGAGGTAGGCGTGAAAAATCGCCCCGCCCGCTTGCAGCACCAGGAACAACTGGGCGCTGTGCCGCGAGCGATCCATTACCACCGCTTCCAACTTCACCAACCGGCAGTCCTGGGCTCCTTTTAGCACGACGTCCACCGTCAACTCTTGCGGCTCCGGCGCCGCTCCCATTCCCATCCGACGCACTTGGGAATCTCTCAACATGGGCGAGTAATCACCGGGCGCTGGAAATCCGAGTACCTCGACCCTGTCGCCTGCCTGAAACTTGCCCGGCTCCAATGTCTCCACATACAACCCCCCGTCCCCATCCTGCAGGTAAAGAGTCTCCTGATCGCACAGCGTGACTGTGCCGGCTACCCGCACGCGATGCCCGTGCGAGCCCTGGGGCGTAAATCGCAACAGACTGGAAATGCTCTGCGCCGGAATCGCGAAGGGATCCGCCGGAGCCATGCTAAAGATCCGAACTCCGTGGGCCAGGACGCGGGTATCGAAAAGCTGGCGTTGGCGGTTAAACCGCGTTACACAAACACCCTCGAGGGCCACTACGCTGTCAACCATCTCCTGGACACGTACCGGCAGTCCGGTCGCCAGAACATCCAATCGACCTCCTCCTGTAGATACCACCAATTCAAAACGCGCCCCTGGCTCTGACAACCGCACCGAGCGTACGATGCCCTGCACTTCCACCAACTGGCTGTCATACTGGCCGCTGGAGATTTGTTCAAAGGTTACTTGGCGCGCGGGTGGAAACGGTCCTTCACCGAGGACTTTGACCTGGCGCGCCTGGATGACTGGCGCAAACTCTCCTTTTCCAGTCACCCCCTCCAACTCCACCAGTTGTCCGGCAGCCAACGGTGTCAGTTCTGCGGCACCTTCAGTATGGAAATATATCCCGGCAGTATCGTCCTGGATGAAGCGATAAAATCGGTCGGGATCCAGATAGGTCAGCACCCCTTTCAGGCTCACTGGGAGCTTCTTCTCCGCCTCATCGGCCGTCAAACGGCGCACTTCTGCCGCCGTCCGCAGCACCAACTCCGAATTCGTACCCTGCGCACCAAGGATCGTGGGCCAAGTGCCGACCCCGAGCATTACCATCGCCGCCAGCAGACACACCCACCTCCTCCCTGCCCGCCCGGAACATTCTGGTTTCGTGGCGTTCGTTTGCTCCAATCGATGTTCGAATTTGCGTTTCACTCCACCTGCACACGGAAGAATCCACTTAAGTAATCCGTAGGTGCGGCAAACGTTATGAAGGATCCACTTCCAATGAAACTCTGAAGATTGGTCCACATGCCCGCGGCGGCGTAGTTCCGACGCTGCACCGTGTAGCGTGAACCCGGCAGCGCCGGGAAAGTTAGCTGAAGATTGGAGCCCGAACCGGACGCATTCATTCGGACTGGGGCCGGATATTGCAAAGGAATCAGCGCGGCGTCGTCAAACCACGCGGCGCCGCCGTCATAGCCAGTTGGCTGCCGAAATGTCCCCTGAATCCTGGCTATTACCGCACCGACCGGAGCGACCAATCGATTGGTGGCTGCAACCGTAGCGTAGGTTACCGTATCCAACCGGTTCGTGATCAGCAGACGAATCCAAGCATCCCGCGGCGAAGCCGCGGTTAATAAAGTGCTGCGATAAAGCGCCAGGATATTGTCTGAAACGCCCCGAAAACTCAGTTCCATCCAGGCCGAATTACCCCCCGCCAAGGCATCAGTTGAAGGCGTCAAAGCCCAACCCTCAGCGCTAAAAGCAGCGCCCGCCTGACAGGCGGTGTCCTGAAAAAAGCCGGTGTAGTTTTCGGCACCACTGAATTGTCCATAGACCTTGACCGCATTGGTCCCGCCATGCGGGGTCAAGCCTGTGCCGTTGAGCACATAGACGTTTTGGTTGAAGGCGGTCCAGTTCGCCTGCCCGGCATTTTCAAAACCCGGATTGAGCAACACGTTCGCACTTTCGGGCAGATTGGTGCGCGCGTAGACCCTTACGTAATCCACTTGCAGTCGCTGTGGAAACACCGTGGTGCCGTCAGGGTTACCCGGCCAGTTTCCACCAACGGCGAGGTTCAGTATTACAAACTGAGGCGCGCTAAATACCCACGTCGCACCGTTCGGCAGGCTGGCAGGAGTGACCGTAAAGTAAGCTTTCCCATCTACGAACCAGCGGATGCGATTGGTCTCCCACTCGATGGCATAGACATGGAAACCATCCGCCGGTACCGCGCCGGCATCAAACGTATACGCGCTGCCAATGCCATTACCGCCGGAATAGCCCGGGCCGTGAATCGTACCGTGCACCTTGCCCGGTTCCTTCCCGATGTTTTCCATGATGTCGATCTCCCCGCAGCCCGGCCAGCCTGCGGTATCCAAATTGGCGCCCAACATCCAAAACGCCGGCCAGATCCCCTGCCCTCTCGGCAATTGCATTCGGGCTTCAATGCGCCCACACGTCCAACTCGCTCGTCCTTTGGTCTTGAGCCGGGCCGAAGTGTAATTCCGCGTGATATTGTCCGTACCCGTGTAGGTCTCCTGACGCGCCTCGATCACCAGTTTGCCGTCGAGGATCTTCGCGTTTTCCAGTCGGGAGGTGTAGGTCTCCAATTCATTGTTACCCCATCCGCCACCGCCGGTGTCATACGCCCACTTGGCGCCGCTGGGAGCGCTATTGTCAGGAAGCGCAAACTCGTCCGCCCATACCAGGCTCCAGCCGGGCACGCTCTGAGCCGATAGTGTCTGGGCACCCAGCCCCACTGCCAAACCGAGGACGTACCACGTTGCTTTTCGCCACATATGTTTCCTTTCGAGTTGCGCCGCCAAAGAGCATCGCCGGACCAGGTCTCAGCCCGGCCCGGCGATGCCTAACTATTTCTTACTCGGTGAACACCACGTAAAATCGGGGCGCCGCGGCGATTGAATCGCTCACGGTCTTGACCGTTCCGTCCCCAGCCACAGTCGTCAGCAATTCCCACGCTGCCGCTCCCAGGTCACTCTTGTACATGACCCGGTAGCTGGTCGCGCCCTGTGTCGGGAAGGTCAAGTTGACCGAATTCCCCACGCGAGCCGCCTGGATTGTCACCGGAATTTTCACCATCAATTTCAAATCATCGGCATAAACCGAACCACTGCCACCGGTGGCGTGGTAAGTGATCTGAACGCGCGCCGCCGTCGCTCCCGCGGGGGCAACCAGGTATTTGTTGGCGCTCACGATCGAGTAGTCGCCCCAAAAAGCGATCATATTGGTAGCCTCGAGCGCCACCCAGGTCGAGGCCGGGGTTGTCGCAGTGACACTCGGCGATTTGTACAATCCAATCATGTTCCCGCCCGCGTTCAGGAATTGCAACTCCAGCCAGCACTCGTTCGGGGCTCCGATCATATCTTCGGCTTCAGTTCGCGCCCAGGCGCTGGCGGTGAAGATTTCGCCGGCTTTTACCGGAACATCCTGGAACACGCCATTCCAGGCACCCGATCCGTAAGTTTTGAACACATTGGTTCCCGAGTGGGCGGGGGCATAGGTGGAAGGGCTGTTGTAAACCAGCATGCCGGTGTTCTCAAGAGCGTTCCCGCCAAACCCAGTCCAAGGTGCGAGGCCTTCCTCAAAACTCGGATTCTGCACGCGATTGGCCATGTCCGCCGGGGTTTTGACACTCAACTTAGCGGTCGCACTCGAGATCGTTCCACCGAGGCTCGTCACATCGACGCTATAATTGCCGCCGTCCGCAATGTCCAAGTTGGCTATCGTCAGAGTCGCCGTTTTAGCGCCGGAAACCCGGCCGCCGTCAGCCACGGGAATGAGGTTCTTGAACCACTGATAGCTCAAGGCGCTGGAACTCGCCGCCGTCACCGTCAAACTGGCCGTCTCGCCGGTCAATTTCGTGACCGCCACGGGTTCGGTGAGGATCCCCGGATCCTGCACCGTCAAATAAGCGGCGTCGCTGCTCAACTTGCCGGCATTGTCCGTCACGTTCACGGAATAGAATCCCATGTCGTTGCCGGTCAAACCTGTGATCGTGAGTATTGCGGTCTGGCTGCCGCTGATCCGCCCGCCCTCCACGAGGTTCACACCGTCCCGTTGCCATTGGTAAGAGAGGCTGGACTTCCCGTTGGCAGTCACCGAAAAAGTGACGCTTTGGCTATATACCTTGGTCTGGGCCACGGGATGCACCGTAATTTCCGGATCTGCCCCCGAAGTCTTGATCAACTTGGCGTCATCCACATAAATGGACCCACCGTCGTACGTGCCACCAATCTGCTTAAAGACGAGTTGGAACCGGGCAAAGCTTGTGCCAAATGGCGCGGTCAAGTTCGTGGATCCTGCGCCGTCTGTGACCACTAGGTTTACCCAGGTATTGGCGGGACTATTATTGGTAAACGGAAGCGAGGTGTAGGTCTGAAGCGGCGTGTTGGGCGACGCGCTGTTGCGAAATGAAACTTCCAGCCAAACTTGGTTTTGCCCGCTGAGCCGATCATCGACGTGACTCAAAACCCAAATATCCCCGGACCACACCGAATCGGACGCGGCAGGAACATCCTGGTACGCTCCGCAGTAGGTGTCGCCGCCCTGGAAGCCACCCCAGACCTTCATAGTCTGGATGCCACCATGCACCAATACATTGCTGGTGGACTGGTAAACGAGGGCATTGGTCGATTCAATCGCATAGTTGTAATACCCAGTCCAACCCGGGATCGGCGTGCCGGCACCGCCGGTGCCGCCCGCTTCAAACCCGGGGTTGGTTAACACATTGGTGGCGGTTTGCGCTTGGGCATGGCCCAACCCGGACGCGAGCACCGCGGCTAAAAGGAATTGCGCTAAATGTTTCCGGCGCAAAGGGATTAAGGAAGTGTTCATTACGTTTCTATTTCTGATACGAGTTTTCTGGATGAATTGTTGAGAGTTTGTCTATTGACAACAACTGTACTATTTTTTATTACAACACATAATTGCTGTCAACAAAACGTTACTGACGCGCCATGAATTCATTTACTGCCCGTTCGCTCGCCTGCCTCTCCGGTTTCTGCCTGCTGTCCTCGGTTTCGTCCTTCGCGGCGCAAACTTCGGCGCAGATCGAAGCCTTGCTCTCCCGAATGACCCTGGACGAAAAGATCGGGCAGATGACCCAAGCCGACCTGCTGGCCCTCAAATCAAAGAGCGACGTGCAGAAGTATTTCCTGGGCTCGGTGCTGAGTGGCGGCGGCTCGGACCCTGCCGACAACTCTGCGGCGACGTGGCGCAAGACTTGTGACGAACTACAAAGTTGGGCGCTGAAGACCCGCCTTCAGATTCCTCTGTTGTACGGCGTGGATGCGGTGCATGGCCATAACAACATCGAAGGTGCGGTGGTGTTTCCTCACAATGTCGGGCTCGGCGCCACGCGGAATCCGAAACTGATCCAGAAGGCGGCAGAAATAACGGCGCGGGAAATCGCCGCCACGGGCATCCACTGGGCCTTCGCACCCTGTGTCGCCGTGTCCCGCGATATTCGCTGGGGCCGCAGCTATGAGAGCTTTGGCCAGTGTCCTGAACTGGCGGGTGAATTGGGTGCAGCAGCCGTCAAAGGCTTCCAATCCCGCCTCCCGGGGGGCTTCCACGTACTAGCTTGCGCCAAGCATTTTGCGGGCGACGGTGGCACCGAGAACGGCGTTGACCAGGGCAACACCGTTTGCGACGAGGCGACGCTGCGGAAGATCCATCTCGCACCTTATCTGCCAGCCATCCGGGAGGGCTCAGGTTCGATCATGGTTTCCTACAACAGTTGGAATGGGCAGAAGATGCATGCCAACCGGCATCTGCTCACCGAGGTGTTGAAACAGGAATTCTGTTTCCAGGGATTTTTGATCAGCGACTGGGCGGCGATTGATCAATTGCCCGGCGATTACAAGAGCCAGATTGAAGCCTCCATTAACGCCGGTCTGGACATGGTCATGATTCCAAATGGACCAGATAAGCCCAACAATTACGTGGAATTCATCACGTTCATGAAGCAATTGGTGGCAGAAGGCAAGATTCCTCAGGCTCGCGTCGATGACGCCGTGCGGCGAATTCTGCGCGCCAAATTCCAGACTCGCTTGTTTGAGCATCCTTACGCCAGCCCGAAACTGATGGCCGACCTGGGATCGCCAGCGCATCGGAAGGTGGCGAGGGAGTGTGTGCGGCAATCCGCCGTGCTCCTGAAGAACGAGCGTTTCGCTCTGCCCTTGTCGACCAGGACCGGGACCGTGACCGTCGTTGGCAAATCTGCGGATGACCTCGGCGTGCAATGTGGCGGCTGGACGATTGATTGGCAGGGCAAGACCGGACGGGTTACTCCCGGGGGCACCACGATTTGGGAAGGATTGAAACGGACGCTCGCCCCTTCCGTGAATCTAACCTACTCCCCTGACGCATCTTCACTCAATGGCGCTGGGACCGTCGTGGTGGTTATCGGAGAGCAACCTTACGCCGAAATGAAAGGCGACCGCAAGGATCTGAGCGTTGCGGCAGAGGACGCGGCGTTAGTAGCCAAGGCCAAGGCCTCCGGCGCCAAAGTGGTAACGATTGTGCTTTCGGGACGCCCCTTGATCCTGGGTTCTATGCTGGACCAGAGCGATGCCTTGCTTGCCGCGTGGCTTCCTGGAACCGAAGGCCAGGGTGTGGTAGATGTGCTGACCGGCGCTTACAAGCCCACCGGTAAATTGCCCCGGGTATGGCCTCGCTCCAACGCACAGCTTGGGCAGGTGGACGTGAGTGATCCCCAGTTCCCTTGCTGCTTCGGGCTGACGTACTGAGCCACGAACTATTCCCTGCGGAACGGCAGGCCCAGGGCTCGTGGTGGGCGAGATTGACCGACAAATCCCGCCAGCACCAGAATCGTCAAGAAGTAAGGCAGGATTTGCACGAATTGTACGGGAAACGATCCGCCTCCCGGAAAGGTGATCCCCTGCAACCTAATCTGCGTGGCTTCGAAACAGCCGAACAAAAGGCAGGCAACCGCCGCCGGGACCGGTCGCCACTTACCGAAAATTAATGCCGCCAACGCAATAAATCCTCGTCCGGCGGTCATATTCCTGGAAAAGGATGAAGAAAGAAACAGCGAGAGCGAAGCCCCGCCCAGGCCAGCCAACCCACCACTGATCAGGACCGCCACCCAACGCACAAAATTTACCCGCACCCCGGCCGAATCCAGCGCGTCGGGGTTTTCCCCGGCGAACCGCAACCACAAACCGGCGGGAGTGCGCTGCACAACGATCCAAGAGACCAGCACCAGGATCCATGCCGCCACGACTGGCGCGCTATGAAATCGATCGGATAACGGGATCGACGGGGTCGAACTGGTGACTTCGAACAAGGCTTTGCAGAGCAACGGTGTGAGACCGAGGGCGAGGATGTTAATTGCCGTGCCCGCCACGACCTGGTTGGCGCGCAATGAAATCACAAACAGCGCATAGATCGCCGCCAAACTCATCCCTGACGCCATGCCCGCCGCCGCACCCACCCAGGGATCATGCGCAAAGTAAGTGCCCGCCGCCGCCGCAAAAGCGCCCACCAGCATCATTCCTTCCAGTGCGATATTCACCACCCCGGCACGCTCGCTGTACAAACCGCCTAACGCCGCAAACACCAGCGGGGTGGAGACTCGGAGGGTCGAGGCCCCCAGTTCGTCCAGGATCATAGAATCAAATTATGGGGAATTCGATGCCGGCACAACTCCCGTGCTTTTTTGAGACCCGGCTGTGGCTTTGCGCCGCCGGTTTTGGAACCACCACCCCTCCGCTGACACACAAAGGATGATGAGGCCTTGAAATACCAATGACAGATCCCGCGTGACCCGATCCGTCTCGAGGTCGAGTTCCGCGGCACCTTTGTGGAGCGCACCCAACAGCAAAGCTGCGGCCACCACGCCCGCGGGGTGATTCCGCCCCAATAACGCCACCGCGATCCCCATGAAGCCGTACTCCGGAGAAAAGCCGACACGAAAGCGGCCGCTGTTCCCCAACACCTCCGCCACGCCCACCATTCCCGCCAGGGCGCCGGCAAAAGCAAAGGCGCCCACGCGCGCCCGGGCCACATCGATGCCCGCGGCGCGGGCCGCCACTTCATTCAAGCCCACTGCGCGCCACTCAAAACCGATCACCGTGCGCCAGAGCAAAAACCAAACGAACAGCGCCATCAGCAAAGCCAGCGGCAATGCCCACCCAACCGGCGCTCCCTCGAACAACGGGAACGGCGCAAGCTTGAATTGGCTGGCAATCCCTCGAGTTTCGGGATTTTGGGACTGTAGATTGCGCAGGGGATAGAGCGCGAAGTAACTGCACAGACCTGCGGCGACAAAGTTGAGCATGATCGTGTTGATCACCTCATGCGAACCGCGACGCGCCCGCAACCACCCGGGTATGGCTCCCCAGGCAGCGCCGGCCAGGCTCGCACAAACCCAGGCGACCAGCGGTGCTATGGGCATCGGCAGGAACGGAAGGAGGATCCCGGCCATTGCGGCAGCAATCGTACCTACCGTGAGCTGGCCTTCGGCCCCAATGTTGAACATGCCGGCTCTGAATACGACTGCAACGGAGAGTCCGGTGAAAATCAACGGCGTCGAATAGAACAGGGTCATTCCAAGATCGTAGCGACTGCCGAAAGCGCCCCGCGCCAGAATCCTCAAGACCGTGAGCGGATTTTCGCCTGCACCCCAGACCACCAATAGACCGAGGATTAACCCCACCAATACCCCAAAGAGCGCGGATAATAAGCCTTGGACTGATTTCCCGCTCATACCCCTCCCATCCTGAGACCTAACTCGGCCTCCGTCGCTTCCTGCCGACCGTATTCCGCCACGATACGGCCGCCGTACATCACCAGGATCCGGTCCGACAGCGCCAGAATTTCTTCCAACTCGGAGGAGACCAGCAAAACGCCTGCGCCCCGGTCACGACAGCGCACCAATTGCTCGTGAATGAACTGCGCCGCGCCGAGATCCACGCCACGGGTAGGCTGACAGGCCACGATAAACCTCGGCTGCCCGTGCAACTCACGACCAAAGATCAACTTTTGCTGATTGCCCCCGCTCAGTACGCGGGCCGGAACGCTTACGTCCGCCGGACGCACGTCGTTATCCTCCAACACCCGCAACGCCGCGGCATTGATCGCGAGGCGTTTCAAGACTCCAAATGACGAATACTCCGAACGCCGCTGGTGCCCGAGAATAAAATTTTCCTGCACGGTGGCTTCCGTTAACAACCCCTTACTGATCCGGTCCTCCGGTATGGATGCAACCCCCAGCCCCCGAACTTGTGCCGAGTTCAGCCGCAGCGCGCTGGTCCCCAACCAGGAGATTTCTCCGCCCCGCAAATCCTGCTCCGCCGGACTCAGAATGGTGCGCACTAATTCCGATTGCCCATTGCCCTCCACTCCAGCGATGCCCACAATCTCTCCGGCTCGCGCCGAGATGGAGATATCCTGCAGCCCCTTCCCGGGATGAGCAGTGGTCAAATGGCGAACCTCCAGCAGACACTCTGTAGTAGGTGTACCAGGCGGCCAACGGACCTTCAGATCCACTTTCCGACCAATCATCTTCTCCGCCACCGCTTCCGCGGTCGTTTCCTTCGTTCTGAGCGTGGCCACCGTGCGGCCAGCCCGGAAGACCGTTAACTGGTCCGTCCAGGACAACACCTCGCGCAACTTATGGGTGACCAGGAGAACCGTGCGACCGCTCTTCACGAACTCGCGCAATCCAGCCAGCAGGTGGTCCGCCTCGGACGGAGTCAACACCGCGGTGGGTTCATCCAGGATCAAAACCCGTGCCTGCCGGTAGAGGGCCTTTAGGATTTCCACTCGCTGCTGAATTCCGACAGGAAGTTGATCGACCGGAGTGTCCCAGGGTACGGGCAGATGATGTGCCTGTGCGAGTAACTCCAGGTCGGCGCGCGCGCGTGCGGTGTCAATAAATCCGTGACGCCGTGGTTCCGCCCCGAGAATGATATTTTCCAGCGCTGTATGTGGCCCGCCCAGCAAGAAATGTTGGTGCACCATGCCAATGCCCGCGGCGATCGCTTCTGCCGGCGAACGCCAACGCCGCACATTTCCATCGAGCAGCACCTCGCCGGCATCCGAACGATACTTGCCAAACAGCAGGTTCATCGCCGTGGATTTTCCGGCGCCATTCTCGCCTACGATTCCATGAATGGTCCCCCGAGCCACCTGAAGATCCACTCCGGCGTTGGCTGTCGCCGCGCCGAAACGCTTGATCACCCCACGCATTTCGACAGCCAATGGGATCGTCCCGGTCATTACCTCGTCTTGTAAAAGTCAGGGACCACGATCTTGCCCGCCAGAATGTCGCTCTTAAGTTCCTCCACCCGCGCCCGTATCTCCGGCGTCAGCAGCTTCTCGTTGTATTTGTCCACGGCGTAACCGATGCCTTGATTGGCGAGGCCAAAACTTCGGATGCCGCCCTGAAATTTGCCGGACTGCGCCTCGAGAATCGTGGCATAAACCGCTTCGTCCACGCGCTTGAGCATGCTCGTCAGGATAAAACCCGGCTTGGTCCAGTTCTGGTTCGAATCCACCCCGATCGCCAGCTTCTTGCGCTCTTCAGCCGCGTCGAAGACGCCGAAGTTCGAAGCACCCGCCGCCGCAAAGACCACTTCGGCACCCCCAGTATATTGCGAGAGGGCCAGTTCCTTGGCCTTGGGCGCGTTGTTCCATGCTTCTCCAGTAATACCTACGAAATTAAGGATCACTTTCGCTCCCGGGTCGATCTTCCTGGCGCCCGCCTCGTAACCCATGGCGAAACGGCGGATGAGCGGAATGTCCATGCCGCCCACAAACCCGATGATCCGCGATTTACTTGCCATGGCAGCGATGGCTCCCACCAAATAGGCGCCCTCGTGTTCCTCAAACATCAGGGAACGCACATTCGGCGCCTGAACCTCAGAGTCTACGATCGCAAAGTGTTTGTCGGGAAATTGCACGGCCACTTTCTGGACCGCCTCCTTCTGGGCGAAACCCACGCCAATCATGAGGTCAAAATCACGCCGCGCGAAGGATCGCAGAATGCCCTCATAGGCATTGTCATCCGCCGCCTCCACAAACTTAAGCGTGATGCCCAGTTTCTCTTTGGCGCGATTGGCCCCCTCAAAAGCTGAGGAGTTGAAAGATTTATCATCCTTGCCGCCACGGTCCAGGATGAGGGCTACTTTGAACTCGGCCAAGGCCTGGGCGGTAAAGGTCATCAGGACCAAAAGCCAAAGCCCGCGCTTCAAAGTGCCCCGGGCGAACAAGTGTGCAACAGCAAGCATGCGCCTTTCTTTTAGGCGGTAACCGTTCAGGGGTCAAGGTTGTCGGGAACCTTAAAAAACCCTCGGACCTGCGGGAAAGCAGACACTTAGCGATATTGCGCAGTGTCACCGTGGCACTGACAGCTCCGTATCAGGAAGTTGGCTATCGCTTCTTCCGCGCCACCCCGGTCTTGATGGCGGCAGCCTGCACCGCGGCGGCCACCTGTTGCACGACCTCCCGGTTGAATACGCTGGGCACAATGTACTCGGGGTTTAATTGCCGGGGCGGAATACTGCTCGCGATGGCCCGAGCGGCGGCCAATTTCATCGCCTCGTTGATTTCGCGAGCGCGCACATTCAAGGCGCCTCGGAAGATTCCCGGGAAAGCCAGCACGTTGTTGATTTGGTTAGGGTAATCGCTGCGGCCAGTGGCCACGATGTATGCCTTCCCGGCCGCCTCCTCCGGCATGATTTCCGGTATCGGATTAGCCAAAGCAAAAACAAACGGCTTGGACGCCATGCGCTCCAGTGCCCGGGCATCCACTGTCCCCGGGCCAGAAACTCCAATGAAGACGTCCGCCCGTTTCAGAGCGTCCTCCAGCGTTCCCTTCATTGCGCGCGGATTGGTATGCGTGGCGAGCCACAGCTTGCTGGGGTTCAAATCTCCCGCCCGGTGCTGGCTCACGATGCCCTGCCGGTCGCAGACTACAATGTCGGTGGCCCCAGCCGTCAGCAGGATTTTGGTGATGGCCGTGCCCGCGGCGCCTGCGCCGGAGATGACAATTCGCAGCCTCGAAATCTTTTGCCGCGTGAGTCGAACCGCGTTTAGTAGCGCCGCGAGAACCACCACCGCGGTGCCATGCTGATCGTCATGAAACACCGGGATATCCAGCCGCTGCTGCAGCTTCTCCTCAATCTCAAAACAGCGCGGCGCGGAAATGTCTTCCAGGTTTATGCCACCAAATCCTACCGCGAACGCGCTAACCGCTGCGACAATTTCATCCGGTTCCTTGGTGTTTAGACAGATTGGGTAAGCATCGATGCCTCCAAATTCCTTGAACAACATCGCCTTGCCTTCCATCACTGGCATCGCCGCTTCCGGGCCAATGTCCCCTAGCCCAAGCACCGCGGTGCCGTCGCTCACCACCGCGACTGAATTCCCTTTGATCGTGAGTTGCCAGGCCCGTTTCCGCTCCTCGGCAATTGCCAGCGACACCCGCGCCACTCCCGGAGTATAGGCCATGGACAACGTGTCCCGCGTCGTCACCGGCACCTTGTTTTGAATGGCAATCTTGCCCCCCAGATGCAGCAGAAAAATCCTGTCCGAGACATTAACCACTTTAACTTTGTCAATTCCGCGGACGGCGAGGACAATCTCGTGAACGTGATCCTGATCGCGGGCGCGAACGGTTACATCTCGAGTCATCGTCTTGTTGTCGGCGGATACAATATCGATGCCGCCCAAATCACCATCGTGCTTGCCGATGACCTGTGCGATGCGGGCGAACATCCCGATGCCGTTGGGATAATTCAGCCGCATGGTAAACGTGTGACTGACTGACGGACCAATTGGTGCTGCTTTCATAGGGCTCCAAGGCTTATCCAACGCCACGAACCGCACGTTGTCCAGCTCATTTGCGCGTTCATTACGTGCAAACTTCCAAACCGGGGCGTGGTCGGAAATCGGAGAGTTGCCAGCACGTTCGCCCGCAAGTAAGGTGGCGCATGCCATTTCAACTGAACCGCATTCACGGGCTCTCGCCTGCCATCGCCATGTTGATTATTTCTGCCTCGCTCGCCAATGCCGCTGCTGAACCGCGCTCTCTTGCTGAACGCCTCGGCTACAAGGCCACGGATAAGATATTGATCGTGAACGGTGACGATACTGGCATGTGTCATCCCGGCAATTTGGCCACCTTCCAGAGCCTTGAGAAAGGGCTGATGCGGTCTGCCACGGTGATGGTCCCCTGCCCCTGGTTCCCGGAAGCCGCCGCGTATGCGCGGGAGCATCCGGACAAGTCGTTTGGGATCCACCTCTGCCACACCTCGGAATGGAGCAAGTACCGCTGGGGGCCAGTGGCCAGCAAAGATAAAGTCCCGGGATTGTTAGACCCCCAGGGATATCTCTGGCCCAGCGTGGAGGAAGTTTATGCGCACGCCACGCCGGAAGAGGCATTGATCGAAGGGCGAGCCCAAGTCAAGCGAGCCCTGGCGGCCGGTCTCGATGTCACCCACCTGGATTCACACATGGGCACGCTGCAACTCGATCCCCGTTTTCTAGAAACCTACGTGAAGCTGGCTGTCGAATTCGATTTGCCCCTCCGGATGGCCTCCCAGGAAACCATGACGCGATTCGGGTTCCCCAAACTGCGGGCCCAGATCGCCGCCAAAGGCATCGTTTTTACGGACCACTTTGTCTATGATGATCTCAAGGATGAGAAACAAAACGTGAGGCAGTTCTGGCTTAACGTCGTCAAGAACCTTAAACCCGGAGTCACCGAACTCTACATTCACGCTGCCTTGCCAACAGACGAGATGAAAGCGATTACGGGTTCGTGGTCCACGCGGGCGCAGGAGTTTGAGGTCTTCACCAACGACGAGGAGATGAAAAAGATCGTGTCCGACCAGGGAATTATCCTCATCAGCTACCGGCCCCTGCGCGAATTGCAGCACCAGGAGCGCAAGCAGGCCGGCAGCAAATAGCGAACACCTGGTCCCAAACAAAACCAAAAGCCCATCATCACCCATCCGCGATGTCAGCAAACTCCATTCGATTTACAAAAGCTTCGTCCAAGTTCGGACCAGGCCGTTTCCAGCAAATGAAACTGCGCTCAAAATCCGCGGCCACCCTTGGCCTGACAGTGGTGCTTTTATGTCTCCGCCCTTCATTGGGAGCGGAGCCCACCCCGGCCCCGCAACAATTCCTGCAGGAGGTCGCGGAGCGCTTTCCGGACCAGGAAGGGGCGACCAACGCTTCGCTACAATTGATTGAATGCCCGGCGGGTGTTGCGCCTCGGGCCTTTGCGGCAGGTAAATGGTACGAATACCGCGACGGGCGCTGGAATCTCAACGCGGCCTTAAACCAGCGCAACGAGAGCCGGTTTCTTTTCCCGGGTCAGCAGGGCCGGGCCCTGGAAATTCCCGTGCCGTGGCACGACGTGCGTCAAATCCTGCGCGCCGCCACTACCAATTGGATCATCACCGCGCACGCGTGTTTTGTGATGCGCGAAGGTGGCGAGACCGTTTCCCTAGGCTGGCCCCACGAGGCAACCATACGTCAAGCGGCCCTCTCGCCGCAGGGGGTGCTGCACGTTGCCTCCAGTTCCGGACTACGCAGCCTGGTGGAAAAGCGCTGGCAGCAAATCGAGGTCCGCGACAGTTTTGCACGGATATGGAGCGCCGGAGAGGTGCTGGGCGTCGCCTTCGACTCGAAAGGACAGGAGTGGCTGGCCACCAAGGCAGGTGTGGCCTGCCAGACGACGGAAGGGTGGCGATTCTATGAAGGCAAGGATGGACTTCCCTGGAACGACTTTACGGGGATAGTGGCGGGACCGGGTACAGAGGTTTGGTTCACAACGCACCTTGGAGTCATCCGCTATGATGGGAAGCAATGGCACTATCGCCAGGGGCCCCGCTGGCTCCCGAGCGATGATGTGCTTCAGGCAGCCGTCGACGAGCGCGGATCGGCCTGGTTAGCCACTACGGCCGGAATTGGACGGCTCGAACGCCGCCCCATGACCCTCGCGGCAAAGGCTGAGCATTACGAACAGGAGATCGAACACTACATCAAACGCACCTCCTTCGGGTATGTGGCCGAAGCGGCGTTGCGCAAGGTGGCGGACAAATCGAGCGCCAACCCACAGGACAGCGACAACGATGGCCTCTGGACTTCCATGTATGGCGCCGGAGAATGCTTTGCTTACGGCGCCACCCGGGATCCCAACGCCAAGACCCGCGCCAAACAAGCGTTCGAAGCGTTGCGCTTTTTGCAGAAAGTAACTCAAGGCGGTGAGCACCAACCACCCGCCGGGTACATCGCGCGCACCATCCGGCCCATCGATTGGCCCGATCCCAATGTGGGCCGAATCGAAGGCGACCGCCAAAAGGCGCAATCGGACAAGCTCTGGAAAGTCTACGAACCGCGCTGGCCAAAAAGCGCCGATGGGAAATGGTATTGGAAATCTGACACCAGCAGCGACGAATTGGACGGCCATTATTTCTTTTACCCTCTTTACTACGATCTCTGCGCGGAAACGGAGGCGGAGCGCGAGCGGGTGCGAGATGTGGTGCGCGGGATCACGGACCATCTTCTCACCCACGGTTTCGTGCTGATTGATCACGATGGCAAACCGACGCGCTGGGCCGTCTATGGCCCGCAATACCTCAATCGTGATCCCATGTGGTGGCAGGAGCGTGGGCTGAAGTCGCTGAGCATGCTTAGCTACCTGGCCGTTGCCGAGCACATCACGGGCGACGCAAAATTTGCCACCGCCGCACGGGAACTCATTGATCACGAAGGTTACGCCCACAATGCCATGCTGACGAAAATTCAGCACGGACCGGGCTCCGGCAACCAGTCCGACGATGAAATGGCTTACATGAGTTATTACGGATTGTTGCGTTTTTCTCACGACGAAGCGCTTAAGAGCATGATTCGCACATCTTTCTACCATTACTGGGTGAACGATGAGCCGGAACTAAATCCGTTTTTCAATTTTGTTTACGCGGCATGCAACCTCAACGCTTTCGCCACCAGTCCGTGGGGCCCCTTCCCGGTCAAACCGTGGGCCGGTTGGCAGGAAGATTCCATGGCCACGCTGTATGGTTTCCCCCTGGACCGGTTGAACTGGCCCCTACGCAACAGTCATCGGCTCGACATTATCCGGCTCCCGGCGGTAGCGGCCCCAGACGTGGAATCTCCCGAGGATCGTGGTGCACGCGGATATTTGGTGTCTGGAAAAGTGCTGCCGGTGGAAAACCGTTACTTCGGCCATTGGAATACCGACCCGTGGGATCTTGATTATGGCGGCAATGGCGGCGAATTGGGTGCCGGCACGGTCTTTTTGCTGCCTTATTACATGGGACTCTACCACGGGTATATTCAAAAACCTTCACCCTCAACACAATAGCCACGCCCGACAATCGTGAGCCTTGCCCTGCAAATGAGCCAGGGCGTGCTTTAACCAGAATCATTTAAATCCACAGATGGAGCCCATAAAGAAACCGAGTCGGACACGACTATGGCTGCGCTGGACGGTGCGTATCTCGGCCGCGGCTCTTCTGCTTCTCGCGTTGGCCATCCTGTTCTGGCTGCGGGTTGGGATCTATGATCGTTTTATTCGCTTCCCCCGGGAAGAGGCAGCCTGGCAGGCCATCCGCGCACAGCGGCAGCCCGTGCCGGACAATGCGGGCTGGCGTGAGTTTCGAGGGATTCTACACAGTCATTCCTTCCATTCCCATGATTCCGAAGTGCCGTTTGAAGAAATCCTGAACGTCCTCAAAACCACTGGAATCGACTTCATCTGTCTCAGCGACCACTGCGTCGAGGGGCGTGCTGATTTTGATCTCCAATGGCGCGGGCTACACGATGGAAAGCTCTTTATCCCCGGCTTCGAGATGAAGGAAGGCATCATGCCGTTCGGCGTGGCCTCCGGCGTGGTCCTGAGCAATCGAACCGATGGACCAACGCTGGCAAAGCAGATCTCTGAAAACGGCGGACTTATGTTCTATGCGCATCCGGAGGAACCCCGGGATTGGGATCGTCCGGAATTGGTGGGGATGGAGCTATACAATATCCACACCGATTTCAAACGCATTGGCGGCGGGTTCTCCCGCTTGATGCCGGACATCCTCCTGAGCTCCGGCAAATATCCCGAACATATCTTTCGCAAAATCTCTCGCCGACCGGTCGAGTTCCTCTGCCGCTGGGACGATCTGAACCGGACCAGGCACATAACGGGAATTGCCGGGAACGACTGCCATCAGAACGTGGGCTTCCGGGCCTTTTACACTCCTCCTAATATCATCCGAATCGAAGACACCAGTCCTAGGACTTTGAAAGAACTGAAGCTAAACTGGCTCACTCGGCCCATTGCCCGCCTGTTATTCGGTCCGCTCGAGCCCAACCGGAAATTGTTTCACTTCCAACTCGATCCGTACGAACGAATGGCTCGATTCGTCAATACCCATGTCCTCGCGCAGGAACTGACCGAACCGGCCATCAAAGAAGCGCTCCGGCAGGGTCGGGTATTCGTCGGATTTGATATGCTGTCAGATAGTTCGAGCTTTCGGTGGTTTGCCACCGATGGCACCAACCGCACTGTGATGGGCGAGAACGCCCCTTTCGCCAAAGAACTCCGATTACACGCCGCTTCCCCTTTGCCTTGCCGGTTTACCATCCTGAAGGACGGCAACGCCATCCAACAGCAGGAAGGGTATTCGTGTGAATGGACACCTCCCGACCCAGGCAAATACCGCGTCGAAGCAGAATTGAAAATCCTGGATGAGTGGGTTCCCTGGGTGTATGCGAATCCGATCGAGTTGCGCTAGAACCGGGTCTAGGCTGCGTCCTCGTCAATTCCCGCCTATTGATCGATCAGAGTGCCGGCCATGCTGCGCACCAGTTCGTCGAAGTAATCAGGCACATAAGGGCCAAAAAAAGACATCAACCGGGATTCGTAGCTGTTCAGGTGATAGTAGCGTGCCGGCACCACGTAGCCGACATAATCCCCATTAAAACTAGTGACCGCGGCAGTGGCTCCGCGAGCAGCTAAAAAGTCCTTGATGCCTAATGCGAGTTCACCACTGAAATCACAGGGCGTGGAGGCCCAAACCGAGTCGTTGATGCGAAAGACCTGAATGAAACTCTGCTGCCGCGCTCGGAGCAACTTCAGCGCCAGCCACGGCCGCAACCGAACCCCGTCGCTGACACGCACATTGAGAGGAGGCATGGTAATGTCCAACCCGAGCATTCCAAGGCTGACCTGGTTCGTAATGGGCGTTTGCCCCAACTGTGAAATCAACTTTTGCGCCAGCGCGCTTCCCATCTTCTCTGCACCATCAAAACCTTTCCCACCAGAAACCGGCGAATGACTGCCCACACCCCCGGCCAGGAAAACGGCCATGCCTCCCGTCGCTTGCTCCACTGACCGCTGCCAATATCCAGGGTAATCTGCGCTGAACTCCATGGAATCGCCGGAGAGCACTGTAGAATGGGCCCCGAAGACGCCCAGGACGGCCAGCTTGCCTGTATCCTGTTTGAACAAAGCATAAGTGAATTCAGGATCAACTTTTCCCAAATTGCCAACTAAGCGGTTACGAATGTAGTCGTTAGCCTTGAACCGGCCGTGCCCGAATTGGGCGGGCCTGAGATCGCTGAGCGCGCTTTGCACGGCGGCCACGATGCAGTCGCTGAACCAGACGCGTACTTCGGGTTGAAATCCGCCCGCAAACGACTCCGCCACCAATCCTTCACCCCATCCCCCCAGGCTGGAGTGCGTGTGCGACGCGCTCAGGTAAATCTGTTCGCGCTTCAGGCCAGACTCCGTCCCCAATCGGCGCACCGCCCGGTCAGTGACTTCCGGAGGGATGATCAGCGCGTCCGCCCCAACCATAACTCCCACCCGGTCTCCAACTTTCAAAGCTACCGCTTTGATATACACATCGTCGTGGATACCCTGCGCCGGTTTGCCATGGCGATTTCCGTATCCCGCCAGGGGCAACGCGCGAAACTCTCCCTTGCTGGGAGCATCGCCGGCCACGTTCAATGTTGGACTAAGCCGGGCCCGGCCGAATCCGGCTGCCAATTCACCTTTGGCCAAACGATTGGTTTGCGCTTCCGCTCGCAGCCGAGCCGTCGTCTCGACGTAGTACGGCTGACTAAAGTATGGCCGGGTATCCACGGTATCGAGACACAGGAAGGCAGCAAACACCACCGCCACCACCAGTCCAATCAGGATTCTCAAACTGATTCGTAGGGCTCTTTTCACGCCTCGCAGCATACGCTGAATCCAACAATGATCAAATCAGAGCTTATCCAGGGAGATGCGGCAGTCGGAAACCTAACCAGTAGCACGCGACGCCGCGGCATAATGCCTGTCGGTAAAGTTCAGTTGCTGTTGCTTCCGGCGCAGGAGTGAGATTGACTGAAGCCATGAAACGCTGCACAACGTGGATGGCAATCCAAGCCGCCTTGGCGCTGACTCCTGGCTCCGGAATAGCCGCTGCTGGCGACCAGGAGGGCTTGTTGTCGACATCATCGCGAGTCTTCTCGGAACACTTCGCGCAGCCGCCGGCGGAATCGCGCATCATCAAAATAATTCACGGATGGCCTGATCAACCTGTAGCGCAGGACGGTTTGATTCAGCGACTACAAAAGCAGGGCTTTGGCGGTGTGGTCTGCAATGTCTCTTTCGATCAATACCTGGAAAGCGAATCGAAGTGGGAAGCGTTCAAGCGCGGCGTGCATGAAGCTAAAAAGGCGGGGATGGCGCTCTGGCTTTATGACGAGCGGGGCTACCCATCGGGCAACGCCGGAGGCTTGGTGCTGCGAGAACACCCGGAGTGGGAAGCACGAGGTTGGTTGGCCGCGGACGTGGAATGTGGGGCTGGTCCAATGGAATTGAAGGTGCCCCCGGGACAACTCTACCTCGCGGCGGCATTTCCAATCCAAAACAGTCAGATGAACCTTGCCGGCCGAGTTGATCTNNGTAAAAGACGGCATGTTGACCTGGAAGGCTCCCGAGGGGCTATGGCATGTCATGGCCATCACCGAAAATTGGCTGTACGAGGGCACCCATGCCGATGGCAACCTTTTCGAAAAAATGCCCTATGTAAACCTCCTCCTGCCGGAGCCCACGGAACGCTTTATCAATTTGACCCATCAGCGTTACGCAGCGCAACTCGGCCAGGATCTGGGCCAAATATTCGTCGCGACTTTTACCGATGAACCGTCGTTGATGAGTTGCTTTCTGAAATCACAGCCATGGCGACCGCTACCCTGGGCATCCAACCTCTCGACAGAATTCAAGCGACGCCGAGGATATTCACTGGACGAAGATGTGGTGCCCGCATTGATCGGTGATGCAGGTGAACGCAGCGCACGGTTCCGCTATGACTATTGGCGAACAGTTGGCGAGTTGGTCTCCGCCAACTATTTCGGACAAATCCAACAACGCTGTCAGGCATGGAATATACCTTCCGGCGGCCACCTGCTTATGGAAGAAGGACTGGTGGCACACGTGCCTCTTTACGGCGACTTCCTCCGGTGCGCCCGACGCCTGGACGCGCCCAGCATCGATTGCCTGACCAGCATTCCGGCCGAGGTGCCCTGGTACATCGCCCGCATGCTGGCCAGTGCGGCGGAGTTGGAAGGAAAGCGCATTGTGATGAGCGAAACTTCCGATCACGGCCAGGTCTGGCGCGGGCCTGGTGATAATCGGCCCAAACGCGTGGTGACTGAAGCCGAAATTCGCGGCACCTTCAATCGGCTCATCGTTTCGGGAGTGAATGCCATCACCAGCTATTACAGCTTCGCAGATCTTACTGACGATGCTCTGTTGCGATTGAATGAATGGGTGGGCCGCTGCTGCACTTCTTTGACCGGAGGGCATCAGGTCGCGGATGTGGCCCTGCTCTACCCGGTGGAAAGCATTTGGCCCAAATTCCATCCCGCCCGGCTCTGGGCAAATGATTCACCGGGAGCAACCGCGATCGAGAACACCTGGCGATCAGCCCAGGAAAGCTCGTTTGCCAGCCAGCGGGATTTCACCATTATCGACAGCCGCGCGTTGGCAGAAGCGAAAGTGGAAGGCGGCACCCTGGTGCATGGAAAGCTGCGATGGCGTGTGTTGGTGCTCCCGGCGGTAGACACCCTGCCGCAGGCCGCTTGGGACAACCTGGCACGATTCGTTCAAAGCGGCGGCGCGGTCATCGCCTTGAGCGCTCTGCCCGCCAACAGTGACCGCCTATTCCCCTCCTCAAAAATCCAAGCCATGGGACGAAAAATTTTTGGCGCCGATACAACCGAACCCATAGTCGCCACGCACGGAAAAGGCGGCACCGGAGTTTACCTTCCGCGAGGCTCGGAAGGGTTGCTTGCCATCGCTTTAGATGGATTATTGGAGCGCGATGTGACCGTGGACCCGCCGCATTCCCCCATCAAGTTCACCCACCGGCGCCTCAACGGGCACGAGTTGTACTTTCTCATCAACGACAGCGGGAAGCCATGGCGAGGTGACGTGACATTAAGTGTGGGCGGCCCAGGCGAACGTTGGTGCCCGGCAAATGCCACCGTCCTGCAAACCAGCCTCGGGCCTCGGCTTAACCTGGAGTTCGAGCCGTATGGTGCCGCACTGCTGCGATACCCCACGGCGAGACTTCCACAACGTCTCAAAGCCCGGGAAGGTACACTGCCGAACCTGGTTCCACAGACCGTAGTCGAGGTGAAGCCGACATTGACGCAAGGCGAATTCGTGCGAGCCGAAACGCTCCCGGACCCCACACACTCCCGGCCGCAGCAGCCAGCGTGGCGTGCCACCGCCAGGCTGACCAAGGGACAGGTGGATACGTTCATGTTCCTCCGATTTCTGTTTCCAGAACCTTTGAACCTCGAAGGGACTGAGTGCTTGATACTGGATGCCTGGGTGCCCCAAGGCCAGCGTACCACCACTCAACTATTGGCGATCGTCCAGGAAAAAGGTGGGGGGGATTTCCTGGCCAGCACGGGCTGCCAACTTGGAGTAAGCGGGCATCATCGTCTTGTTGTTCCAATCAACCGATTGCAACTTGCAGGCTGGTCGAAGGACGTCGACGGCGAATTGGACTTGAAACAAGTGAGCGAGATTCGCATAGGATGGGGTGGCTACCTGGGAACTGAAGGTGAATCCGTCGAATTCAGTGTCGCTCTGCCCCAGGTGGGCGCAACCTCTGATCACCGCCGTCATTGATTCCCCGGCTATCCTGTGAAATCATCGTTCGCGACACACCATTCTCTGATGCAACACCTGGCATTCATTTTTTGCGTCGCGACAATTAGCGGACTGGCGGCACCCACGCCTGAGGCTGGCCGAATGTGCCTCGAATCGCTCCCTTCGGCACATTTCCAATTCGTTGGCCCGGTCGGTGAACGTGTTCAGGCTAACGTGGACCATTGGCTGCTATGTGCTCCGCAGTCGAATCCTGGGATGCTGGAAATGTTCCGCGTGCGTGATCGGCAGCCCACACCGCAATTGGTTCCCTGGGCTGGGGAGTTTATCGGCAAATATCTCCTCTCCGCGGTAGCGGCGCTGCGGATGACGGACGATCCCCGGTTGCGTTCCCAAGTCTCAAATGTGGTCGCCAGCTTCATCGCCACGCAGACGGCTGACGGTTATCTGGGCCCGTTTCCCAGGGAAATCCGACTATTGAAGAACTGGGATCTTTGGGGCCATTACCATGCAATCCAGGCCCTGGTTATGTGGCACCAGCAGACCGGCGATGGAGCGGCGCTGGAGGCGGCCCGAAAGGCCGCCGACCTTGTTTGCCGGACCTATCTCGATACTGGCCGACGCGTATTTGACGCCGGCGACGCGGAGATGAACATGACCATCCTTACCGGCATGGCTATCATGTATCGCGTGACCGGCGAGCCAAGTTATCTCCGAATGGCGCGGGAGGTTGAGAAAGAGTGGGAGCGCGCCGGGGATTATCTCCGCGCCGGCCTGGACGGCCGCGAGTATTTCCAATCGCCCCGGCCACGCTGGGAAAGCCTCCATGATTTGCAGGGACTCATCGAGATGTGGCGCATTACCGGGGAGGCCAAATATCACGAAGCCTTTATTCATCACTGGCGCAGCATCCGCCGCTGGGATCGGCGCAATTCCGGCGCCTTCAGTTCCGGTGAACAAGCCACCGGAAATCCCTATGCGCCTACGGCCATCGAAACCTGCTGCACCGTGGCGTGGATGGCGCTAACCATCGATTACCACAAGCTGACCGGCGATCCACGCGCGGCGGATGAACTGGAGCTGTCAACCCTCAATGGCGGGCTGGGCGCGCAGCATGAGAGCGGACGATGGTGGACTTACAACACCCCGATGGACGGCGTCCGCGAAGCCAGCGCCCATACGATTGTGTTTCAGGCGCGTGCCGGCACCCCGGAACTAAACTGCTGCTCCGTCAACGGCCCGCGGGTCCTGGGCATGCTCAGCGATTGGTCGGTAATGTCGCAAACCAATGGCTTGGTCGTTAACAGTTATTTGCCTGGCGTTTTCGACCTCGAACGCGGCGGAAGTGCAATCCAGTTGCAGATGGACCGCGACTATCCGCGAGTTGGCGCCCAGCAGGTAACAGTCAAAAAATGCGGCACCGACGAGTGGTCTTTGAGGCTACGAATACCCGGTTGGTCTGGAACCACTCACATTGAGGCAAACTTTGCTGGCGTGACAGACCATGCGGTCGGTGGGTCCTACCTTGAGATCCGGCGGCACTGGCGGGCGGGCGATGCGGTTACCCTAACCTTTGATTTTGGATTGCGTTCCACGGCCGGCGCCAACGAAACCGCCGGGAAAGTATCTCTCTATCGCGGCCCGCTCCTGCTGGCCTGGGACCAGGCAGTCAACGAGATTGATGCCGACCGAATCCCCCCCATTAACCTCGACCTTCTTGCAGAGGCGCGGACCACAACTCCACTCAGGAATCCTAACCAACTCGGCTCATCGCCGTGGGTGCAAGTCGACCTTGCGACCCCTTCGAGTGTCCCGTTGCACTTGGTTGATTTTGCGAGCGCCGGTGGCAACGGCACACCCTACCGGTCCTGGCTTCCGGTCCTCAACCCTCCACCTCCGCCCGCCTTCACGCGTTATCCACGCGATGGCGAAAGAGTCCGCCCCGGCCTGGTGCAGTTTCAATGGCGAGCCACGCGCCCGTTCACCAATCAAGCGTATCGCCTCGAAATCTCTACCGATGAGAACTTCACCAGGATTGTGCATGCCTCGAACTGCACCAACGCCCTTAGCATGGCGGTGGAACTGCCTGCCGTTTCGAATTCGTTGGCAGCCGAGCGCTGGTGGCGGGTAGTCACGGTCAACGCGCACGGCGAGACCAGGCCCGAGGTACTACCTGCCCGCTTCCACCTTGATCCAAAGGCCCCCAGTCAAATTTTACCTGCGGTAAACCAGCCCGGGCCAAACGGAGAGATCCTTCTGCATTCTTTGCGGCAGGAAGCCGCCCCCAAGTTTGGCATCTTGAGCTCACCGGCTCCGCAGTCCCGCGGGCCAGAGGGCACGCGTGTCGATGGTCGCGGCCAGATGCTGGTTTATCCCCTTTCGGCCTGGCCGGAAGGCGATTTTAGCGTGGCTACCCGGGTTCGGGTGGACGAAATGCCCAATGGCCGATTGGCCCAGATCTTTTCCGCCTGGACTGCCAGCATGGATGATCCCCTGCGGTTGTCGGTGGAAGGTGGTAAGCTTTTCGCGCGGATTGAAGCCGGCCAGACGTTTGGGACTGGAGGAACCCCCATTTCGGCCGGGACTTGGCATCACGTCGCCGCGGTCAAACAGAGCACTACCCTGTATTTATTCCTGGACGGTAAGGTCGCCGGTTCTTGCACGGTGCCTGAGTATTCCACTACTACCACGCACGATTGCGCGCTGGGCGGAAACCCGAGATTCTCTGGGAACGAATTCCTGGCGGCCACCTTCGCGGACTTCGGTCTGTGGGAGCGGGCGCTGTCACCGGCGGAAATTCAGCAACTTGCCACCAAAACGCCGTGAATACCACTATGATGACCCGTCGTGAAAGTCTGCGCCTGATGGCCGGCGCTTCGCTCTCGACCGCGTTTCTTCCCTGGACTCCCATCAAGTCGGGAAATGCACGCGACTTTCATGTCTGCCTCAGCCCGCAAGCGATTCTGGATGACCCAGATTTCCCGGGGATGTTGCGGGATGCGGGCATATCCTGCATCTGGCTGGCAGGTTTCTTCTACGGTTATTGGCCATGGCCAATCAAGACGATGCGCCAAGCACGCGATCAGATTCAACGCGCCGGCCTTGAAGCCCGGGTAGTCAATGTGCCCCTGGGACATCCCGGTGATTCTCTCGGCTCCAAAGATGGCTCGTTCCCGCTCTCACCTCCATCTCACTGGCGGTTGGGCACCTCGCTTGAAGGCAAGAATTACTCGGGCACCTCGCTCCATCCTCCGGCGACCGAGGAAAACGTAGCCGCCTTGAAAACGATTCGTGAGTCCGCATGGCGCGATGTCTTTCTGGACGACGACTTCCGTCTCGCTCGTGGACCCGGACAAATCGGCGGTTGCTTTTGTCCAGAACACCGGGACCGATTTTTGAAGCAAACAGGTTTCCCCGCCACCAGTTGGCCTGAACTATTAGCAACCATTCGCGACCGCCGCATGTCGCGCCTCTTGCGGGAATGGGTGGAGTTCACCTGCGACGAACTAACCGGCTCGTTTCGCCGCCAACAAAAGGCGCTGGACGGCCGCCTGGGCATCATGGTGATGTATCTCGGAGCGGAAAAGGCTGGTATTCGTCTGCATGATTACCGTGGTGTTCCTTTCCGGGTCGGCGAATTGATGTTCGATGACGCGTCTTTTGCTCCTGCAAAAGGGAAAACGGATGAGCTGTTCAGCGCCTTGTTCCATCGCCGGTTCGTCGCCCCCGAACTCGCCTACAGCGAGTCGACAGCTTACCCGTCAGATAGGCTCTCAGCGGTTAACCTGGGTGCCAAACTGGTCATTTCGACATTCACCGATGTACGACACACCATGTTCATGAGCGGCGTCACGCCCTTTCCGAAAGCACACTGGGGAACGCTCGCACCGCTGATGAAACGGCAAGCAGGCATTCACCAAAA
This sequence comes from Verrucomicrobia subdivision 3 bacterium UBA693, assembly GCA_002298785.1. GTDB lineage: Bacteria > Verrucomicrobiota > Verrucomicrobiia > Limisphaerales > UBA8199 > UBA693. The sequence continues at coordinate 16,113 of DBMR01000048.1, read as the reverse complement.
ACTTGCCGGACATATCCCTCGTGGCCCATTCAAGCATTATTGGGGTGAAGCCAGCCGATACAGCGGTGACGACCGTCCGTTCAGTTTATTCCTGGCCTCAGGAATTCCGTTCGAGGTAACCAGCCAACCAGCCAAGGATGGCTGGACATTCCTCTCTGAGTCGGATGCTGCGGCGGCAGCCAGCGGCCAGCTTCATTCCCGAGGAACTCAATTCCTTACTCGAACGTCACCATCAACTGCTGCCTCAATCCAGACCTGCGAAGAGTCGTTGGCGGCTCTTTACGCGTTCAAACGCCGGTTGGATCCCGGGATCCCAATCGTGGAAAACGACGAACCCGCGGTGCTCGCCTGGTATCCCTCGGCACGAGCCGTTCTACTCTGGAACCCGAATGCTGCACGCAAGACTTACAGCGTGCGCTGTGGCCGAACGCGCCGTGAAGTGGTCCTGGACGGATTCGACTGCGCCCTGTTGGGAGAAATCCACCCGAAATGACTGCTGCTCGGCTAACTTCTCCCCGCCCAGCTAACGTGAAGCTGAACGATTTGCTTCAGTCAGCAGTTTATCCACCGCTTTGGCCTCCAAATACTCCGCGTCCGCGCCTTCAAGCAGTGCATCCAACACCATGGGAGCACCTGGTGAAAGTGCGATCCATCGGCTCAGCGATTCCAACCCGGCTCCAGACTGGATGGGCGCATGCGCGTCCCATATCTTCCCAGACGCGTCTTTTTGAACATCCGCAACCAACCAAAAACCCAGCTTCTCTATCATTCGCTGGCTGATTTCCGGTGAAGGCAATTGGCGCACCGGAAGCGCGGTGCTGATCGCTAGTTTGAAATTCCGCGCGCCGACCCGATCCACAAAATCCACAGCCTCACTTACGCCCCATGGCGGCTTACCGAAACCCACCCGCAGATGCAGGGTCACCCCATGCAATGCCGCCTGATTCGACAGCTCTTTGAACGTCGTGATGAACGACGTTCGGGTTTGTTCGTCCGTGAAATTGTTCTCCGGGTAGCGATGGAGGGACATCACGAGGTCTCGAGCGCCAACCATCTCCATTTTGAGAATTAAATCGCGGACCGCGGCTACGCTGGCCTGATATTCCACCGGCGCGTTGTCAATCAGCCGTAAACCCGGATACAGGTTTATACCTGAACTCGCATCAACGACTACACGAACGCCTTGTCGCTTGAGCCATCTCGATTCGCTCAACAATACGGACTTTTCCTTTTCGCTGAAGTAGCGCCAGTCAACACTCACTCCGTCGAAGTGCTCGAAGAAAGTCGGGCGCGACAAAATCTCCTCTTTTATCGACACCACCTTTCGCAAAGGCAACAGGCGACCGTGTGGCCGCGAAGGCGGCTGGTTCTGGGAGATTTCACTGACTCCGGATTCCCGCACCTTTACCGCGAAAATTCTAACCTCGCCGCCTGCAATGGTCGTCGGACTGTTAATTCCCAGGGTAGAGGCGGCAATTCCCTGTGGAGTATAGCCGACGGCATCCCGCTCCTGGTCAGGGATCGGAATTTCCCGCAGGGCCTCGATTTGTCCGCAGAGACTTTCCAGGCGGAACGATTGCTCCTGCCAGGTGTTATTCGCAATGCCCACCGTGAATTCGCCGGCGCGACCGCGGCATGTAATGAAACTCAATCCCTCACCTTGCACACGGAAGAGTTGCTGTGATCGCAGAATATTCTCCAGAACCAACCGCGCGTCCGGTTCGAGGCGGTATGGTTTTGGCAGCGGTTTATCAATTTCGCTGCGCAAGGACTGCGCGGCGCCAGAGTCAACCGTGACCCCAAACGGGCTGCGTAGAATCGTGACGCGCCCCTGGCCACAAGCAAGGGAGGAGTTTGTTGTGACTTCCCGGCAACCCGCCAATCCGCCGGGAAGCCTGGAGAGATTCCCCGCGGTAATGACGACGTGCCCTCCACGGTCGGCATACGCCTGTAGCTTGTCGCGAATCTCCTGCCCGCCACCGAGTGCTCCCGCCACAATGACCACCGGGTACCTGTCCAGCACCCAAGCGGGCGCATCGCTCAAAAGGCAATCGGCGATGTCCCCGAACGGTGTCGGGGACAAGAAACCTGATTCATCATGGAAATAAGAGGAATTCTGGTAACCTGGATAAATCAAATCCAGGACCGCATCGGTGAAGTAGTCGCCCAATTCATACGGCCGATTACCCCAAACGCGATAGATGTCGCCAGAATACAGGTGGCGCGGGAAAGACCAACCACTGTAAAAGTCGAGCAAAACCGCTACCGGTGTATGGACGGCACCCGGAGGGCCGTTCGTGTTGACCCAGCGTTGCGCCGCCTGCTGGATCCGGCCGATAGGACTCAAAAGTTCGCCATCAAACCACCCGTTCTCAAAGCCCACCGCGACGCAATTATAGAGAATGTGGGAGTATAAAAGCCGCTTGAGCAGGCTTAAGCTTGTGCCGTTTGTGGGACTGTGGGTATCCCCGCCGCTGCCGCCGGCGGATCCGTAGGTTTTGTATCCCCACCGATTAAAGATCGAAGCATTGCCAAACCAGGGGACTCCATACTGGCGCCCTGCCCCACGGATGAAGGCGTAATAAACCTGGCTGTTAGGCAGAGCCTGCGCCGTCTCTGCTCCAATCAGCGTATACGTCCCCTCCTTTAGGAAATAGTGCCCGAAATTCAGCGAGACCAGCGTCGCGTGCTTGTGTCCGAGATCATCCCCCATCCGTTCGAAGTGCCGCTGAAAATTCAAGTATTGATCGAGCCGGGTGGCGGAAGCCGGGGACATCTGGTTCGCATAGCCGCCAATGTAACGCCCGTCCTGCTCCCCAATATCCGTCCCCAACCAACGCTCGCCGAGCTTTGATTCCAGGGTCGCGAAGGCGCTGGCCGGTGGTGTGAATTGTGTCCAATACCCGCCCGGACCGGACCCCGGCACATAACCCCAGATATCGAACAAATAGAGGTCACGGCGACGAATTTCCTCGGCTAGATCCGCCAGGTTTGTGGCGAAAAGGGTGCTGTAGGACGGCCAGATCACATTCCCCAGCTCATGAGTTCGCGTATACTTCTCCAACTCCCCACTGAACCCAACCAACTGATCATCGCGCACCTCGAAACCGCGGAGGCACGTAAATTGGGTTCGGTTTTTGAAGGTATCCCAGGTTGGCGGCTTCACCGCGCGGCGATCGTAATCCGGGTGTTCGCGGGGATTGAGCAGATGCGAGTAGACCCGGTGTGGCACCACTCCAGGCTCTGATTTTGTCGCCGCCTCCTGCGCTGACATTACCACGCTACCCACAACAAACAGCAGCATCAACATGACCAGTTTGGTTCTTTGCGATTTCCCGATGCCCCCACGCGAGCTGGTAAACTTCCCAGGTAAACCGCAGCCGTTGGCAATTCTCAACGGAACCGCGTAGGCGAGTTTTGGCGGGGAAGTCAGCGAAGATTTGATCGGCTTCATCAGTTGATATTGCATTGCACGATTTTAACGAGGGGCAGATGCAAATGGAGGCTAACGGCTTGGGGAGCCGCCGTCGATAATGATCATCTGCATAAGTGGCCTTTACTTAGAGGCGGGCGATGGCAGATTGTCGGCGCCTTTAATCGCCAAATTGACATGAATGCGGCTATCGCCACGAAAGCACTGATCTTGTGCCTGCTCGGTTTCGGAGCTGTGCCCCTCCGGGCGCACGTCGGCCAACATCCTTCGGTACACGACACAGTCGCGGGGATCATGGAGCGCCTAAAGCGCGAAATGAACACCAACGAACTGAGCCAACTGACCACGAAGCAAGTCGAGAATTTTCTCACCAGCAAAGAACGCGAGATTCTGTCCACCGAGCATATCTCCTTTCGCGTAAATGTGCCGGTGCGCGTCTCCGTCATGCGAGACACCCGACTGGGTGAAGAACCGTTTTGGCTATTCGAACAAGGATTTCAACCGACCGGCATCAAGGTCACGGAAGGAAAATCCGTCTTTGACGTTTGGCAGAAGGATTTCGAGGCCGGCTGGATCGGGTTGGGCGTGAACTCTCTCTCCGGCACCGGTAATCATTACCTGGTGTCATTGGCTCCGAAAGTGCCAGGTGCCAGGATCGAGGTCACCGATCTCTATCCTGGCCAGTTGCGCACCGCCGCATTTCAGGCGGGAGTCGAACCCTACATTGATGAGCCGGCCACCTTGAAATCGGTCCCACCCGAATTGGAGGGCCAGATCCTGATCCAGACCGATACCGAGCGCGAGGAAGACGCTCGCCTGGTGAACGTATTTCGCTGGACCCAATACGTGGCGTCCGAAAAACCGGACCAGGTGGTGTTGACCTGGAGCGAGAATCCGAAAACGTCCCAATCCATCCAATGGCGAACCAGTCTTAAAGCCAGCCGCGGTTACGTCCGCTATCAGAAGAAATCCGAATACGCCAGCTTCCAACGGCGCAAGCCCACGCAAGCTGCGGCGACGACCACCAAGCTGGAAACGCCGACGTTGCTCAACGACCCGGTAGTCCGAAGGCACACTGCCGTGTTGCGCGGTCTTACCCCCGGGACGACATATGTCTACTCCGTCGGTGACGGCAGCGCGGACGGTTGGACGGAATTGGCAGAGTTCACAACGGCACCCTCAGGAATTGAACCGTTTTCGTTCATATACATGGGCGACGCACAAAACGGGCTCGATCGTTGGGGCACACTCGTGCACAACGCCTACCGATCGCGTCCGGATGCCGCGTTTTACATCATGGCGGGCGACCTGGTGAATCGAGGCGCGGAACGCAACGAATGGGACAGCTTGTTTCACAACGCCGCCGGGATTTACGATCGACGTCCGTTGGTGCCGGTGATTGGCAACCATGAATGCCAGGGGGGCCAACCCCGGCTCTACCTCGAACAGTTTGCGCTTCCCACCAACGGCCCGGCGGCGCTGACGCCAAAACGCGCTTACTCCTTCGAATACGGCAACGCACTCTTCGTGGTTCTGGATTCAAACCTCGATCCCGCCAAGCAAGCACCCTGGCTCGAACAAACGCTCTCCCAGAGCAAGGCTACGTGGAAGTTCGCCGCCTTTCACCATCCCGCCTATTCCTCAGGAGGCAACCGTGACAATAGTGAAGTGCGGGCTTCCTGGACGCCGTTATTCGACAAATACCACCTGGACATGGCGCTGCAAGGGCACGATCACGCGTATCTGCGCACCTATCCCCTCAAAAACAGCCAGCGCGTGGCCAGCCCAAAAGAGGGCACCGTCTATGTGCTTTCCGTTTCTGGCACGAAGATGTACCGGCAGGATCAACATGATTACACCGAATTTGGCATGAGTAACGTCGCCACCTTTCAAGTGCTGGACATCCAGATTAGCGGCAATCGGCTCCTTTACCGCGCCTATGACCTCGACGGCAAGTTGCGCGACGAATTTGTGATCGAGAAGTAGGTGCTTTTGCCCCAGGACTTTCCAGTCACTCCCTGCGACACAGCTGACCTGCTTGCGGCTTGCGCTGTGTCAACGAGCGGGTTACTACTTGGCTGATGAATATCCAATGGCCGGTGGGCGCGCCAATTCTGTTGCCTGCACACCGCTTTGCAGCCATCCCGGTTAAGCTATGAAAGAACTCAACGTTGGAATCGTCGGGTACGGGTGGGTGGCTTCCGCGCACATACCAGCCATCAATTCCACCACTCTGGGTCAGGTCACCGCCGTTTGCTCGTCGCGTAACCTCGATGCGGACGAACTTTCCCGGAAGCACGGAGGATCAATCGAGGTTTATCGCAGCCTGGACCGTATGCTAGCCAATCCCGAGATCCAGGTAATCTCGCTGTGTGGCTATCCCGAGCAACGGCTGGATCACATCACCCGCGCGGCTAAAGCCGGCAAGCATCTCATCATCGAGAAACCGCTGGCGCTTTCGCTGAAGGATTTGCGGCAGATCCAGAAGCTGGTACGGGCGGCAAAGATTCAAACCTGCGTGGGCTTTGAATGCCGATTTTCCAGTCAGTTTCTTGCGACCAAGGCGGTCATCGATCAGGGATTGCTGGGCAAATTGCACTACGGGGAAATCGACTATTACCACGGCATTGGGCCATGGTATGCGCAATTCCGCTGGTGTAAGCGCAAAAAATCAGCCGGCAGTTCCTTGCTCAACGCCGGGTGCCACGCCATGGACGCACTGTTGTTGTGCATGGCGGACCAGGTGGTGGAAGTCGCCAGCTACGATACCAAATCGAAGAGTCCCCTCTTTGCCCCTTACGAGTACCCCAGCACCAGCGTTACCATCCTGAAGTTTCGCAACGGTGCGGTGGGCAAATGCACTTCCTGCCTCGATTGTCAGCAGCCTTACTATTTTCATACCCATCTCGTAGGCAGCAAAGGCAGCTTGTTGGATAACAAGTTTCATTCTTCGGCATTGGGCACCAACAAAGCCTCCTGGAGCACGCTAGCCATGAAGCTGCTCGATTCTGGCGACGTCTCCGATCACCCCTACGCCACTCAGTTCGAGGCCTTCTTCAACGCGCTCGCACGGAAGCAGCCCATGCCGTTGACCCACATCGACGATGCCGCAACGAGCCATGATGTGATCTTTGCCGCTGATCTCTCCGCACAACTAGGACGCCCGGTGAAACTCTCTGAGTTAACGCGCTTATGAGCAGACCTTCAGCCATCGCCATCGGAGCCCACCCCGATGACATCGAGTTTTACATGGCCGGAACTTTGCTAATGCTTAAGAAAGCAGGCTACGAGACTCATTACCTGACCGTGGCCAATGGGAATTGCGGTTCCGTGGAGTATGACAGCGCGACGGCCAAAGCCGTTCGCAGCGCTGAGTCGCGCCAGGCCGCCAAAATCCTCGGCGCAACCTTTCATCCCAGCCTTACCAATGACCTGGAAATCGTTTACTCCGTCGAACTGTTGAAATCGGTGACGGCGGTCATCCGGGCGGTACGACCGGCGATCGTCCTGACCCATTCTCCGCAGGATTACATGGAGGACCACATGACCACCTCGCGACTGGCGGTCACCGCCGCCTTCGCCCGCGGGATGCCCAACTTTAAGACCACGCCACCTCGTGATTCTGCCGACGGCGAGGTCACCGTTTACCACGGGATGCCTCATGGCTTGTGTGACGGCCTGCGCCGGCGGATAGTTCCAGGAGGGTTTGTCAATACCACCTCGGTCCAGGCCACCAAACGCGAAGCGCTGGCCGCACATCAAAGCCAGCAGACCTGGTTGGATGTCAGCCAAAAGCTCAACTCCTTCCTGTTGGCCATGGAAAATATGTCGGTGGCGGTAGGTAAAATGTCGAAAAAATTCAAATGCGCGGAAGGCTGGAGACGGCATCTGCACCTGGGCTTTTGCGGGCCGGAAGCCGACCCGCTGCGGGAAGCGTTGGGAAGGAATTATCTAATAAACAAAGCGTACGAACTTGGCCTGCAAAAAGGAAACTAAACATGCCACGCAAACTCAGCTCGATTGCCCCTGATTGGTGGGATTACACCACGTTGGATGCCGAACTCATCCGCGACGCCGCCGCGTTGACGCCCGAAAAAATGGCCCGTTTGTCCCGGCCGGGCTTCAAAGTCGTCATGTTCGATTCGCTGGAAGAGTTCTACCTTGCAGAAGCCCTCGAATACATCAACGCCTGGAGACAGTCCACGCCCGACAATCCGGTGGGCATCTGCGGACCCATTGGTCCGACGGAGCAATTGCCACTGGTAGCCCGCCTCGTGAACGACCTCAATCTTGAAATTAAGTCGGCCCATTTTTGGGGCATGGACGAGTGGTTCCTGGATGGCCGGGAAGCTCCGGTTACGCATCCGCTTTCTTTCGAGCGCGCCGATCGTGAACTCTGCTTTAGCCGGATTCGCAAACAATTGGTGATGCCTGACAGTAATCTGCACTTCCCGAAAGCGGACACCGCCGCTTACCGTCGCACCTGGGACGCCGGGGTGCGTTGCGCCGTCATGCAGGGCGGCCAAGGGGACGTAAAGCACTGGGCCTTTAATGATCCTCCCAAACGTGCCGGCAAATACCGCGACAATCCGCCGCCGCCCGCGGAATTCCGCAAGTTGGCGACGCGCGTGGTCGATCTGCATCCGCTTACCATCGCCCAAAACGCCCGGACCTCGGGAGGCGGCAACATCTCCCTGGTGCCGACCCAGGCGATCTCAGTCGGACCAGCAGAGACGTGGAAAGCGGAAAAGGTTTCCATTTGGCAGGCGGGCATGCACGACAACCCTTTCGGCCAAAGACTTACCTGCCTGATGATTGCGAAAAAATTGCCAGATGCGGCAGTGCCCATGTCCTTGCTCGCGGATCATCCAAACGTTCAGTTCAATTATTACCGAAAAGGACTGGGCACCTGTGATGTGGAGATGCACTAACTCGGAAGACCTACCAGGCTTCGACACCGTCATTACCTTGGAAATCGCCCGAGAGAGGCGGTGACAGTATGAATGCCGGCAACTCCGAACCTGGTGGTGAGACCAAGGTGCCTCGACCACCTCGACGCCCGGTTCTTATCCTGACTGCCTGCTTTATCCTCCTGTTCCTGTTGGGCTGGGTGGATTACCTGACGGGATACGAACTCGGCTTCTTCGTATTTTACTCGGCCCCGGTCGGCCTGGCGGGCTGGTACCTGGGACGATGGCCGGGCATCGCCGTGGCATTGGGAGCCACGGTAACCTGGTTTTTGGCGGATGCCTTCGCCGGCGCCAAATACTCTTCCCACTTTTCCTTTTGGTGGAACAGCACGGTTCATTTTGCCGCGTTCGTGATCAACGCCGTCACCATCGCAAAAATCAGATTGGAACTGGACCGTCGGGACGCCCTGGCGGCGGAACTCAAAAGCATCCGCCAGGCCCTGCGCGTGACAGCGAACGTCTCGCCGGTGTGCCCGACTTGCGGCAAAACCCACCGCACGATCGCACCCAGCGACCTGGCGGAATTCAGGAATCTGTCCCGGCATAACCCCGAACTCGATGCGGTCATTTGCGCCGAATGCCGGTCCCTCAAGGCCTCGGAACATTTGCCTCCGCTGTGAGCTTTCCAGGAAATAACCCACCGTGAAAAAGTTAATTCCCATTCTAATCATTTTGATCGGCCTAACCGCCGGGGTGCGTTGGTATATTCACCAGCATCAGCGTGAGGCGGAGGCTCAACTGACGTTGTATGGCAACGTGGACATCCGGGAAGTCAATCTCGGCTTCCGCGTCGGCGGCAAGCTAACGAAACTGGCTTATGACGAAGGAGACGCGGTGAAACGTGGTGCGGTGCTGGCCAATCTGGATGACGAACCCTATCGCAACCAGGTCGCGAGCGCCAAGGCCCAGGTCGAGTCGCTGCGCGCGCGATTAGCGCTGCGTGAGGCGGGTAATCGTCCCCAGGAGATCGCTCAAGCCAAAGCTCTCGTCCGCGAACGCGAAGTCACCGCCGCCAACGCGGAGGTGAATTTCAAGCGGGCGGAAGAAATTCTATCGGTCAACGGTGTCTCCATCCAGGACCGCGACAATGCGGAAGCTGCCAGCCGTGAAGCCGCAGCGCGCCTTGCCTCCGCACGCGAAAGTCTGGCCCTGCTCGAGGCCGGTTTCCGGGTTGAAGACATCGCCCAGGCCCGGGCGGATCTGATGCAGGCCGAAGCGGCGCTAGCCGCCACCGAACTCGCAGTCAGGGATGCCGTCCTGACCGCACCCTCTGATGGAGTCATCCTTACCCGCGCGCAGGAAGCCGGAGCGATTCTGCAGGCGGGCACGACGGTATTCACGGTTTCACTTCGGGACCCGGTCTGGGTGCGGGCTTATATTCATGAACCGGACCTCGGACGAATCCACCCCGGAATGCCTCTCGAAATCTACACCGATTCACTCCGGGACCGACCCTACCATGGCCAAGTGGGCTTCATTTCGCCGCGCGCGGAGTTTACCCCAAAAACCGTGGAAACGACAGAACTGCGCACCGCGCTGGTTTACCGGATCCGCGTCGTCGTCAGCGATCCGGATGAGGGCCTGCGGCAAGGCATGCCTGTAACCATCAGGCTGGCCCCGAAATAGCCTCCAGAACCGCCAACCCGAGTTCCCGTGAGCGAAGCCCTGGTTCACCTCGATGCAGTACGAAAAGTCTTTCCGCGCTCGAAACAACCGGCGCTGGAAGGACTCTCCGCTGTGCTGTTCCGAGGTAGAATCACCGGTCTCATCGGGCCTGACGGCGCCGGCAAAACCACTCTGATGCGGCTTATGGCCGGTTTGTTGGCGCCAACCTCCGGCAGAATTCAAGTTGATGGACTGGACCCCATTTCCGATCCCGCTAAGCTGCGGGAGTTCATTGGCTACATGCCGCAAAAGTTTGGCTTGTACGAGGATTTGTCGGTGATGGAAAATCTGGAACTCCACGCTGATTTGCGCGGGGTCCTTGGTGAGGAGCGAATCACCACGTTCAAGCGTTTGCTGGAATTCACCGACTTGAGTCGTTTTACCACCCGCTTTGCTGGCAAGTTGTCTGGGGGCATGAAGCAGAAGCTTGGGCTGGCCTGCGCGCTGCTCGGCCACCCTCGACTGCTGTTGCTCGATGAACCGGGAGTGGGAGTGGACCCCATCTCGCGCCGTGAATTATGGAAAATGGTCCACGAACTGGTGGCCCAGGGGCTCGCGGTCGTATGGAGCACCGCCTATCTCGAAGAAGCCGAACTATGTCAGGAGGTGCTCCTGATGAACGACGGAAAGCTGATTTTCTCAGGCCAACCCCAGGAACTTACCAGCCGCGTCCATGACCGCAGTTGGCAGATCCGGGGAGTCACCGGCAGCCGTCGGCAATTGCTCGCGCGGGCACTGCGCCGACCTGAGGTAATGGACGGAGTGATCCAAGGTCACAATGTGCGCCTGGTCCTCCGACCTGGCTCGGCCCCGCTAAACCTGGGCGAACTCGACGCCGGTCCGCGCGCCGGACTTGTGCCCGTGACACCACGGTTCGAGGATGCATTTATCGAGGCCCTCGGCGGAGGCCCCGGAGGTGATTCGGCGCTGGCTCAAAAACTAGCTCCCGTCCCGGGAAACCATGACACGGTAGTCGAGGCCGTCGATTTGACTAAGAAATTTGGCAATTTTGCGGCCACGGATCATGTCAACTTTGCAGTCAAACGAGGGGAGATATTCGGTCTCCTTGGCCCCAATGGGGCCGGCAAATCCACTACTTTCCGCATGCTGTGCGGGTTGCTCACGCCCACGTCCGGCACCGCGCGCGTGATGGGTTTCGATCTAAAAACCAGCGCCAGCCAGGCCCGGCAGCAACTCGGTTACATGGCGCAGAAATTTTCACAATATAGCAATCTCACGGTTCGGCAGAACCTGAAGTTCTTTTCCGGCGCCTACGGTCTGCGCGGCGAACGACAACGCCAAGCCGTGGAAGGGATGGTCGAGATCTTCAAGCTGCACCCTTACCTCGACACCACCCCGGACACACTGTCGCTCGGGTTCAAACAGCGCCTGGCGCTAGCCTGCGCTGTCATGCACGAACCGTCCATCGTGTTTCTGGATGAGCCGACTTCCGGCGTAGACCCAGTGACCCGCCGCGAATTCTGGACTCATATCAACGGGGTGGTCGAGAAAGGCGTTACCGTTGTCGTGACCACGCATTTCATGGATGAGGCTGAATACTGCGACCGCATCGCGCTGGTATTCCGTGGCAAGATCATTGCCGCCGGCACTCCCGATCAACTGCAGGACCAGGTGGCCACCAAGGAACATCCAGACCCTTCGATGGAGGATGCGTTCATTTCACTGGTGGAAGCAGAAACCCAGGAAAGCAGTTCATGAGCACGCCAGTCTCCATGCGCCGACTCTACGCCCTTTGCCGCAAAGAAACGTGGCAAATCCTCCGCGATCCCAGCAGCAATATCATCGCCTTCCTGTTGCCGGTGGTGATGCTCTTCATCTTTGGCTACGGCATTAATCTCGACTCGACCGCCCTCAGGTTGGGCCTGGTGCTGGAAGATACCAGTCCTGAAGCCCGGCGCTTTGCGGACAACCTGTACGGGTCGCCGTATCTGCGGGTCACCGCCGGCCAAAATCGGCGGGAGATGGAACAAGCCATGATTGAAGGAAAGGTACGCGGATTCGTCGTGGTGCCGGTGGACTTTGCTGAGCAACTGAGACGGCCAGGCGGAACTGCTCCTTTGTTGGTAGTGGCTGATGGCTCGGAACCCAACACGGCGAATTTCGTGCAAAACTATGTCTTCGGCGCCTGGAACGGTTGGCTGAAGCAGCGCGCGGCGGAACGCGGCGAAACGCCGCCCCCTGCCATCTCCGTCGAACCTCGGTTCTGGTTCAATCCATCGGCCGAAAGCCGCAATTACCTGATCCCGGGATCCATCACGATCATCATGACGGTCATTGGCGCTTTGCTGACTTCACTGGTGATCGCCCGGGAATGGGAGCGCGGAACGATGGAGGCGCTATTGGCCTCGCCGGTGACTCGCGCGGAGCTACTGCTGAGCAAACTCCTGCCCTATTACGCCCTGGGAATCCTCTCCCTTTTCATGTGCGTCGGGGTGGCCGTCGTGCTCCTGCGGGTGCCGTTTCGAGGGTCGTTGCTCGTGCTATGGGTCGTGGGCAGCTTATTCCTGGGCAGCGGCCTGGGCCTTGGGCTGTTGCTTTCTACGGTTTTGCGGAATCAGTTCAACGCGGCTCAAGCGGCGCTAAATGCCGCTTTTCTCCCCGCCCTCATGCTTTCCGGGTTCATTTATGAAATCCGCAGCATGCCCGAGGTGATTCAAGCCTTCACGTACCTGATCCCCGCCCGATATTTCGTAACCGCCATGCAGACCATTTTTCAGGCGGGAAGCGTTTGGCCGGTATTGCTGCGCAGCGGTTTGTTTCTGCTGGCCGCCGCTCTCTTCTTCGTCGGACTCACGGCGCTAAAGACCCGGCGCCGCCTGGAATAGCCATGCTTTCGCGCATCGCCAGTTTGATCGTCAAGGAACTGCAAGGATTATTGCAGGACCGCCAGAGCCGCGCGCTTCTGATCGTGCCGGTGTTTTTGCAACTTGCGCTGTTCCCCTTCGCTGCCACGCTCGAGGTCAAAAACAACACTCTGGCAGTTTTTAATGAGGACAACGGCGGCGAATCCATCGAGCTCGTACAGCGGCTTTCCCGAGCGCAGGCCTTCACCCAGGTTCTCGACCTGCACAGCGAAGTCGATTTGCGCCGAGCCATCGACAACCAGGAGGCGCTCATCGTCCTGCGATTTCCCTCAGATTTTTCGCGCGCCGTGCTCGCCGGGCGCCCGGCAGCGATCCAAGCCATTCTGGATGGCCGCCGCTCGAACAGCGCTCAAATCGTGTTCGGCTATGTTCAACAGATCGTCCAGGACTACAATGATGAACGAACCACCAATCGCGGGGGCCCCCAACTTTCCAAACTGGTGGTGCGTTACTGGTTTAATCCGAACCTGGACTACGTGCGGCACATCGTGCCCAGCCTCGTGGCGATCATCACCACGATTAGCGCGCTGATCGTGACCTCGCTCTCGGTGGCTCGTGAACGCGAACAGGGCACCTTTGACCAACTCCTGGTGTCGCCGCTCACTCCGGGAATGATCATGGTGGGCAAAACCATCCCGGCCATGCTCGTCGCCATGGGTCAGGCCACGATCATTCTGTCCGCCGGGGTCTTCGTCTATCGGATCCCCTTCCAGGGTTCGCTGCTGCTGCTTTATGGCAGCATGGTCTTTTACATCCTGGCTCTGGCGGGATTTGGACTTCTGATTTCTTCCCTATGCGCCACCCAGCAACAGGCGTTCTTAGGCGTATTCAGCTTCGTGATGCCAGCGATCCTCCTGTCAGGATTCCCCTCGCCGGTTGAAAACATGCCTGTTTGGCTGCAATACCTGGATTGGCTCAATCCACTCCGCCATTTCATCGTCATCGTGAAGAGCGTTTTCCTTAAGGACCTGGGAGCAGCAGCTCTGTTACGGCACCTTTGGCCACTCCTGGTGATTGCCGTTGGAACATTGGGCGCCGCCAACTGGATGTTTCGCCGCCGCCTCGGATAAGCTTAATATTCCCGTGCCCAGGGATCGCCGCGCGCAGCGTGCCCCGCTCTACGGCAAATGGTTGCCCGGAAACTGCTTGTTTGCCATGGAAACACTGCTTTAGCATGGCACACATGGAACAATCGCAGGCTACAGGCGCGGGGTCCGCAGGTTTCGGAACGAGCAGCGCCTGCGATCTCCTGATGAACCAGTTTCAGGACCCTTTGAAATTACTACTTCCCGGCTAAAAAGTCCGCCGGGTGGCCAAAACAATTAGTGCTATGAAAATTAATGCTCCTATCAACCGCCTGATTGGCGACCTCCCTAAAATCGGAATTCGCCCCGTGATTGACGGGCGCCGTAAAGGCGTTCGTGAGTCGCTGGAAAAGACCACGATGGACATGGCGAAGTCCGTGGCCCGACTCCTGGAAGCCGAGTTGCGCCATTCCAATGGTTTGCCGGTGGAATGCGTCATCGCCGACCGCTGCATCGGCGGCGTGGTCGAGGCGGCGATGGCCGCGGAGAAATTCCGCAAGGAAGGTGTCGGGGCGTCGCTGACCGTTACCCCCTGCTGGTGCTATGGCTCGGAGACCATGGATATGGAGCCGGGAATTCCCAAGGCGATCTGGGGATTCAATGGCACAGAACGCCCGGGCGCTGTTTACCTGGCTGCCGTCAGCTCCGCGCACACCCAAAAGGGCTTCCCCGCCTTTACCATCTACGGTAGGGATGTTCAGGACATTGGCAGCAAAGTTATTCCCGCCGATGTGCGGGAAAAGCTCTTGCGATTCGCCAAAGCCGGCTTGTCCGTCGCTACAATGAAAGGCAAATCCTACCTCTCGCTGGGCGGCGTTTCCATGGGGATTGCCGGCTCGATTGTTAATCAGGATTTCTTCGAGGATTACCTCGGCCTGCGCGTGGAATGTGCCGACATGACCGAGTTGGTTCGACGCGTGGAAGAGAAGATTTACGATGGTGAAGAGTTTGCCCGCGCCCTGGCCTGGGTGAAAAAGTTCTGTCCGGAAGGAAAGGATTACAACCAGCAGAAACGCTCGCGCAAGCGCAAAGACTGGGAGTGGGAATTCACGGTGAAAACCGCCCTGATCATCCGGGATCTGATGATCGGCAACCGGCGCCTGGCTAAGCTCGGGTTCGAGGAAGAAGCCATGGGCCACAACGCCATCCTCGCCGGCTTTCAAGGACAACGCCAATGGACGGACCACTATCCCAACGGTGACTTCCCCGAGGCGATTCTGAACTCTTCCTTTGACTGGAACGGCATTCGGGAGCCGTTGTTAGTCGCCACTGAAAATGACTCCTTGAATGGTGTCTGTATGCTGCTCGGCCATCTGCTGACGGACACGGCGCAAATATTTGCGGACGTGCGCACTTACTGGAGTCCGGGAGCTGTCAAACGAGTTACGGGCCAGGAACTTGAAGGCGCTGCCGCCCCCGGCCTGCTGCATCTCATTAATTCCGGCGCTGCGGCTCTTGATGGTTGTGGCGGCCAATCGAAAGCTGGTCAGCCGGCAATGAAGCCCTTCTGGGAAATCTCGCCGGCTGAGGCACTGGATTGTCTGAAGGCCACCACCTGGCCGCCGGCAATGTATGAGTATTTCCGAGGGGGCGGCTATTCCAGCGCCTACGGGACCCGCGCGGATATGCCGGCTACCATGTTCCGACTTAACCTGGTCAAGGGCGCCGGACCCGCACTGCAAATCGCCGAAGGCCGCTTCGTGGATTTGCCGCAGAGCATTTATTCGGTGCTGGAAGAGCGCACTAATCCAACCTGGCCCAGCCATTGGTTTGTGCCCAACCTGCTGCCCGGTGGACCATTCCGGGACGTCTATTCCGTGATGAATGCCTGGGGAGCCAACCATGGAACCATCAGCTACGGCCACATCGGCGCGGATCTGATCGCCCTCGCTGCCATGTTGCGCATCCCGGTTTATATGCACAACGTTGACGAAACGCGCATCCACCGGCCTTCGGCCTGGACCACTTTCGGCACGGCCAATGCCGAAGCGGCAGATTTTCGGGCTTGCTCGACCTACGGGCCGCTCTATCGGAAATTCTGAGCATCTGTTCACCGGCAGGAACGGCCTTCGTGC
>DBMR01000019.1 GCA_002298785.1 Verrucomicrobia subdivision 3 bacterium UBA693 | reverse complement strand
GTGGGGCGCGCACCTCGGCTTTTGGGGGCAGCCGCAGCGGCACCAGCAGCTATGGTCGAAGCGGTTCGAGCATGGGTGGTATGGGGGGCATGGGTGCCTATGGCATGAACAATCCCATGGCCGGCGGTAGCACTGGAGTGGGTGGCGCCCCCGGCACCTTCACCGACCGTCTCCAGCAGATCATGCGTCGCGCTTCCGTTTCGGGTGACATCCAGGTGATTGGTTCGACGAAGATTATCGCCGACGAGCGGACAAACTCACTCCTGATCTTCGCCTCCCGCGAGGATATGAAGGTCATCAAAGACATCATCGCCAAGCTGGATGTGGTCCTCGCTCAGGTGTTGATCGAGGCGGTGATCATTGAAGTTGGGCTGGGCGACGACTTTTCACTCGGAGTCAGCTACCTGCAAAAGCCGCAGACCTCTGGGAACTTCAGCGGAGTCGGTGCCATCAATAACAAGACCTTCTCCCGGCCTTCCGATTACCTCTTTAGCAGCTCTGGCACCAACACCGTCAATGGCGTGATCCCGCCCGGGTTGAGCTACCTCGGCAGTTTCGGTCAGGATTTCGACGTGGCTTTGACGGCTGTGGCCAGCGACAGCCGCGCCAAAGTCCTGCAGCGCCCGCGCATTCAGACCTCGCACGCCGTGCCGGCCACGTTGTTCGTAGGGCAATCGCGTCCTTACCCGATGGGCAGTTATTATGGTGGTGGCGCTTACGGCAGCTATTCCTCGATTCAACAGATTCAAATCGGTGTGACGCTGGAGGTCACGCCGCTAATCAATCCTGATGGCCTGGTGGTAATGGACATTCATCAGCGCATCGAGAACGTCACAGAAAACGTGCAAATTGCCAACGTCGGCGAGGTGCCGGTGACCAGCCAAAAGGACGCCGTGGCTAAAGTCGCGGTGCGCGACCGGGACACCATCATGTTGGGTGGTTTGATCGACACTTCGAAAACCAAGTCCGCCTCTGGTGTTCCGTACCTGAAGGACATTCCTTTGATCGGTTACCTGTTCCGCACCACGACCACTTCGGATAAGCGGAGTGAGATGATCGTCCTGATCCGTCCCACCGTACTGCCCACGCCGGAAATCGCGGCCCTTACCGCCCGCACCGAGAAGGACAAGATGCCGGGCATTAAACGCGCCGAAGTCGAGTTGGAGAAATCTGAAGCTGACCTCATCCGGAAGATGGATGAGGAGGATAAAGCGACCCGTTCGAACAAGGCCAACAAGGGGTCCAAGAGCGCGGAAGATCCCCGATTTGCTCCCGTGGAGGGTATGTGAGACAAGTTGTTGGCTCGGTCGGTGGCTGGTTTTTGATGCTGGCTTGCCTGGCGCCGCGGTTCCTGGTTGGGAACGCATCGGCGGCGGCGGTTGCTGACTGCACGCAGAGTGCGTTGTCCAGCGCGCTGCGGCAGGGAGGGGTAGCCTATTTCACCACTGCCTGCACCGTGTCGATCACCAGCCCGATCGTGATCACCAACCAGGCAATGCTCAGCGCCGCGGGTTTCACGGTAACTCTTCTCGCCACCAATACCCGGGTGTTCGAGGTGGCCGGAGGGGCCAGCCTCGTGGTGGATGGCATTCGAGTGACCGGCGCCAGCAGCACCAATGGCGGGGCCTTGCTGATTAATTCCGGCGCGGTGGTCACTTTGCGGGCCTGCACTTTCGCCGCGAATTACGTGTTGGGCGCGGATGGCACGGCCGGGGATGACGCCTCCACCAACAGCGTCGGCAACGCCGGGGGAAACGGCACGAGCGGCACGGCGGGTGATCCAGGTTTCGGTGGCGCGATTTACAATTTGGGAACGCTCAACTGCTCAAATTGTACTTTTGTGAACAACCGGGCGTTTGGAGGCAATGGTGGAGCGGGGGGCAACGGTACTTATGGATATTACCAGGGTGGCAACGGCGGCAATGGCGCGGCAGGCGGCGTCGCTCGCGGTGGTGCCATTTACAATTTGGGCGGGTTATGCCTGGACTCCTGCAGCTTCACGAGCAACTCCGTTTCCGCCGGGGCAGGCGGCGAAGGTGGCGCGGCCGGCGGAGGGGCATTCAGTGGCTGGCCGGGCAATGGTGGCGCCGGAGCAGGCGCTTACGGTGGGGCCCTTTGGACCTCCAATGCGGTTTCGATCGTGAACAGCTCCTTCACCTATAATCTTGGGTTCGGCGGCGACAGCGCCACTGGCGGCACGACGGGTGGCGGCAGCGGCGGCGATGGCCCCAAAGGCGGGGATGCCTTGGGAGGCGGCTTGATAGTTTATGGGAGCGGGGCGATAACCAACGGCACCTTTTACGGAAACTACGTGCGCGGCGGCATGGGGGGGCAGGGTGGTCCCGGTGATTACATCGGCGGCAAGGGTGGGAACGGCGGTGCGGCCACGGGCGCAGGTACCTGCAATCTGGGCAGCCTGATCATGGTGAATTGCACCCTGGCCGTCAACGGCGTGTTGGGCGGCACTAATGGTGCCGGCGGTTCAGGTTCATTCAATGGCGCCGATGGCTCGACCGGCACGGCGCGGGGCGCGAACCTGGCCAATTCCACCGGCACCATCCAAATCAAAAATTCCATCATGGGCCTCACGCTGGTGGGGCCTTCGGCTTACGGCACTTTGACGGATGCGGGCTACAACCTCTGCGCGGATAGCAGCGTGGCCCTTACTAACGCCACCAGTTCGAAAAGCACTAATCCCAAGCTGGGTGCGTTGGCTGCCAACGGCGGTCTGACCGTCACGATGCTGCCGCAACCCGGAAGTCCGGCGGCTAACCGTGGCTCATTGTCGGGCACTCTGACACGGGATCAAAGGGGTGGTCCCCGGCCTGGGGTTAACAAGACCGCGCCGGATATCGGTGCGGTCGAAGGGGTGTTGCCGATCATCACGACCCAACCGCTGGACCAACTCCGTGAAACGAACAGCGCTGTTTCGCTCACGGTCGCGGCTTCAGGCGACGCGCCTTTTCTCTATCGCTGGTATTTCAATGGAACCAACCTGCCGGCAGCCACTTCGACTAACGCGACTTACTCGATCACCGCGCTCGCACCCAACCAGTTTGGGCCTTACTTCGCCGTGGTGTCCAATGCTTTCGGGGCTGTAACCAGCCGGGTGGCGACCATTTATTCGCACACCCTGGTTCCGACGACGGTCGTGTCACCTCTGGTGATCTCGAACCAATTCTGGTTCGCTTTCTCGAGTTATGCCGGCTTGACCTACCGCGTGGAATACAAGGCTGGATTGACGGATACCAACTGGACCACCTACGCCGTCTATCCCGGCACCGGTTATTTGGTCACCAACCGGATTCCGATCGGCACGAACCGCAGCGCTTTCTATCGCGTGGTCACCTACTGAAGTCGGACCCGGAACCCGCGCTCACCGGAAAAGCAAGAAGAACGCCGCCACGATTAGTGTTGGCGGCAAAGCCCCCATAAGCAGTTTCAAGGGCGAGATCCCATCCGGAAAGAACCGTGATAAAATCGACTGCCCGGCGGGATTGGGGGCATTGGCGATGACGGTCAGGCCGCCACCGGCGACGGCTCCGGCCACGATCACATATTTCAATGCATCGCTGAAATCAGGCACCAACGTCGCCAGGTAGGTAATGGCCGCGTTATCATTGAACGCGGTGAGCACAATGGCGCCGCCAAAAAGAGCCACCTCAGACAGCCGGCTCAGTACCGGGCCGATCCACCAGGCTTGCAGCCCGCCATGCACGACCAGGCCTGCCAGAAAGAACCCAACGAGCAGCGCCGGGCGCAGTTGCACGGTTTCCTGGTGATGTTCGGTCGTTTGGACAAAGGCGAGGTAAAATAGAAATCCGCCGATGAACAGCGTAGGGTAATGGCTGTTAAGTACCGTCCAAAGCAGGAATAACATATGGGCGGTAGTAATCCAGAGGGGCACCGGCGGTTCCGGCGGCCTTGGCTCGGTCATACCTTTTCCCAGGGCGGCGAAGTCGCGCCGGAACCACACCGCGTAAAGCGCGTTGGAAACCAGGATGCCGGCAAGGGCTTTCCAGCCGAAATGCGTGAGCATGTGCATGACGCCCCAGCCCCACTTTCCCGCCACCATTAGGACGGGAGGCGCCGCAAAGTGGGTTAGGGTGCCGCCGACCGAGATATTCACGAAGAGCAGTCCGAGGGTGGCGTAGGCAAAGGCGGGTTTAGGCTGGAACTGGTAGAGCCGCTTGGCCAATAGCAGAGCGGAGATGGTCATTGCCGCCGGCTCAGTGATGAGGGAACCAAGCAACGGCCCGAGCGTTAAAATGGAAAACCACCAGGCAGCCGGTCCCCCGCCGGCCAGGCGCGCGGCCATTCCCATGAGTTGCTCCGCCAATTTCAAGACCGGCCGGCTGGCGGCCATGGTCATGATCACCACCACAAATAAGGGTTCGGTAAAATTAAGGCCGTGGCCCAGGTAGTCCCGGGCCGTGGGCCAGCTCTTAACCAGCGATAGTGCGATGAGCAACGGAACCACCCAGATGCCGAAGATCGCTTCTACTTCGCCCAGGAAGTGAAACAAATGTGCCCGGAAGCTAACGGGCGTCTTGCCCTCGAGTTTTGGCTCGGCAGCGAGGCGTTGCTCATGCTCATGCGCCAGGCGATGCGCCACGCGGGTGAACGCCGGGGCGAGGAACGTGTGGGTGATTGCCAGGATGAAGATCACCGTCGCGATGACGTTAAATGGCTCTTCCTGGGCGCGCGCCTTTAGGATCTCAAGCAGCGAATCACTGGCGGGCTTCGTGTAGCTTTCCAGCGGACGCGGGAAGACTGTGTCAACACTTGCGGCAGCGCCAAAAGCGGGTAAAGCCGCCATGAACAGGACTGGTGGCAAAACCCGTCCGAAAGCGCGCGCCATGCAGGTGCTGATTCCAAGTGACATCAGGTATATCTTGCAACAATGATTGATGCTGGCGAGTCACATTTTTTCAAACATATCCAGCGCCGCCAGGATTCGAGCCGAAGTGTTTCGAACTTCAACCTTCGTCCGGCGCGGGTTTGAGCTAAAAACCCGTTGCCCCTTGCGTGATCTGGTGCAAACCTTGTGGGGATGAAATTGGAACGCAGTCGTTTCGCCCGGATCGCCGGAGCGGTGGTCAGCCTGTGCGGGCTGATTGCCGTCTCGGTATGTGCGGCGGACTGGCCGATGTTTCGCGGCGGTCCCGGCCTGCTCGGGGTGACGACCAATTCGCTGCCGGAGCATTTGGCGGTGGCGTGGTCCTACAAAGCGGGCACGGCGGTGAAATCCTCGCCCGCAGTTTCTAATGGGTTGGTGGTCTTTGGGGCGGATGACGGATTCATTCGAGCATTGGCAGCGACGAATGGGGCGCTGGTGTGGCAGTTCAAGACCGGGGATGCGGTTGAGTCCTCACCGTTGATTCTCGATAACCGGGTATTCGTGGGGTCCAATGACGGCAAGCTTTACGCCTTGGAACTCGCTTCGGGCAAACTCGCCTGGGCTTACGAGACCGGCGATAAGATTCCCGGCGCACCAAACTTGCATCGGCAGGGCGAGTCCATGCGCATCCTGGTCGGCAGCTATGACTTCAAGCTGCATTGTGTGGACGCGCTTTCCGGCAAGCTGATTTGGACTTACGAAACCGCCAATTACATTAACGGCTCGCCGGCGGTAGCGGCGGGTCAGGCGGTGTTTGGCGGCTGCGACGCCGTGTTGCATTCCGTGGATCTGGACAAGGGCATAAAGATCAAAGAAACCGAGGCGGGGGCCTACGTGGCGGCTTCCGTGGCGGTGGCGGATGACAAAGCATATTTCGGCCACTACCAGAACGAGTTCGTGTGCATCGACCTCAAGCTGGGCAAGCGGGCGTGGACCTACAAAGATCGTGAGTTTCCCTACTTCTCGTCGCCGGCGGTCACAGCGGACAAGGTGGTTTTTGGCGGCCAGGATAAAAAGGTGCATTGCGTGGAACGGGCGACGGGCAAACTCATTTGGAAATTTGCCACGCGCGGCAAGGTGGACAGTTCTCCGGTGGCAGCCGGGGATAAAGTCGTGGTGGGCTCCGCGGACGGGAAGATCTACCTGCTGAGCCTGGCGGACGGGCATGAGCTCTGGTCCTATGACACCGGGCAGGCGGTGGAGAGCTCGCCGGCGGTAGCCGAGGGTCGAATCTATATTGGGAGTAATGACGGGAAACTCTATTGCTTTGCGTCCGCCCCTCCAGCCGGCCCGGCCGGAAAACCGTGAACATCATTATCCTGACACCCGGTGCCGGCGCCATGTATTGCGGCAATTGTTTGCGAGACAATGCGCTGGTACATACCCTACGCCGGATGGGGCATGACGTGGTCATGGTCCCGCTCTACCTGCCGCTGACGCTGGATGAGCCGGACGAAAGTTCGCAAGCGCCGGTCTTCTACAGCGGCATCAATGTTTACCTCGAACAAAAGCTGAATTGGTTTCAGCGCGCGCCGAAGTGGTTGCGGCACATCCTTGCCTCGCGCGGACTGCTCCGATTGGCCGCAGGCAAAGCCGGTTCGACCCGACCCTCCGAACTGGGGGAAATGACGCTTTCGATGCTCAAGGGACAAGAGGGGCGGCAGGCTCGGGAGATGGAGGATTTGGCCGGCTGGCTGAGACACCAGCCGCCACCAGACGTGATCTGCCTAAGCAATGCGTTGTTGCTGGGAATGGCGGCTGGGCTGAAAGCGGCCTTTCCGGTGCCGCTGCTTTGTTATCTTCAGGGAGAGGATTGGTTTCTCGATGCCTTGCCAGAGCCGCACCGGACCGAAGCTTGGAAGCACCTGTCCAGCATCAGCCGAAAGGTGGACCGATTCGTCGCTCCCAGCCATTACTTTGGTGGTGTAATGACGCGGCGACTCGGCTTGGATCCCGGGCGCGTCAGCGTGGTGCCGAACGGTATTCGGCTTGACGGTTATCCCTCGGCGCCGGAATCCAGCGCGGCAGCCTCGACCGCGCCATCCGATGCAGCCACCCCGGGCAGTGCTCAGGCATCGGACGAGGCGGCTCCGGTGATCGGTTATTTCGCCCGGCAATGTTACGAAAAAGGCCTGGACACATTGGTGGAGGCATTTATCCAACTGTGCCGGCGCGGGCGCGCGCCGAGGTGCCAGCTTAAAGTTGGCGGCAGTTGTGGACCCTCGGACCAGGTGTTTGTGGACGGACTGCGGCAGCGGTTGCAGGCCGAGGGCTTGCTTGATCGCGTGACTTTTCACCCCAACCTGGATCGCGCGGCGAAACTCGAATTCCTGCGCTCGCTCACCCTCTTCTCCGTGCCGGCGCGCTATGGCGAGGCTTTTGGGCTATACGTGGTCGAGGCCCTGGCGGCGGGTGTTCCGGTCGTTCAGCCGCGGGTGGCAGCTTTCGCAGAGTTGGTGGAGACCTCGGGCGCGGGCAGCCTGTGCGCGCCAGAAGATCCCCAAGCCCTCGCCGAAGCGCTGGAAGCCCTGCTGCTGGATCACGAACTCCGGCGCCAATTTCGGCAAAACGCCTTGCGCTCCGCACGTGAGCATTTCGATGCCCAGGTTATGGCCAACCGAACCATGGAGGTTTTTCAAGAGCTGGTTTCCAGCCAAAGGTCAGGAACGGATCTTCGCGCGGCGGATCGGTCAGCCTGAGTTCCACTCGCTCTTGAGCAAGGGCGAATATCTCCGAGGAATACTCGCGCTGTTGAACCGGCGGTCGGGTCCCGCAACCGCTCTCCGCAGAGGGGCTTTCGTGATCGTGCGTTGGGTTACAGTCCGATTTCGATCCCGCAAAACCAGCTTGCACGCCAGGGGATTGTCGCTGGTTGCCTGCGCGCTGGGGAAGTTCCCGTGACGAAAGCAGTTGCGTGTTGCGGGCTTTTGTCTTAAAAAACGTGGCATGCATAGGTCTAAAACTTTTTGGCTCATCCTTGGCGTGGCGATCTCCTGCGTCTTCTTGGTCAGGGCGGGAGCTGACAATGAGAGTCAGATTAAAGCTCGCCAGGCGCTGGACGCGAAGTTGAAAGAACTGGGCGAGGCCCAGGCCGCCCCAAGCGTTACGCCGATTCCTGCTGCTCCTGCCGCAACGGCGGTTGCGGCGACGCCGGCTTTGGTCGATGTCCCCCAGCCGAATCCGCAAGCACAGGCGGAGGCCCGCAAGGCTCTCGAACAAAAGCTAAAAGAATTGAACGAAGGCGTTCCCGTGGATCTCGCCGCTCGCGCGAAAGCGGAAGCTGCCCTGCGCGACTACATTAAGGCTGAAGAGGACGCCAAGCGCAAAGCCGACGAGGCACGGCAGCAGGCTGAAATCGCCGCCCGCCAGGCGGAAGCTGCCCGAAAAGCCGCCGAGGCGGAAGCTGTTCGCAAGCAAGCTGAGGCCAAGCAACTGGCTGAGGCCGAGGCACAGCGGGCCGAAGCGGCACGCAAAGCGGCCGAGGCTGCGGCCATCAAGAAGGCTGCGGATGCCAAGCGGCAAGCGGAAATCGACGCCCAACAAGCGGAAGCCAAACGCAAAGCAGACGAGGCGGAAGCCAAGCGACAAGCTGCGATTGCGGCCAAAGAAGCTGAAGCGAAACATAAAGCGGAACAGGCTGAAGCTGCGCAAAAGGAAGCCGAAGCCAAGAAGCAGGCCGAGCAAGCCGCCAAGCAGGCCAAGCCTGCGCCGACTAAAGTCAGCAAACAGGAAACTCCTGGCAACGCTTTCGAACCGCTGCCCGCGCCGCCTTCACCGTTGAGCGGTTCCAAGACGGAGAAGCTCGCTGAGTTGTTGAAGCGCTACAAGGCGGACGAAATCTCGCCCGACGAGTATCATCGCGAGCGCGCGCGGATCCTCGCCGAACCCTAAGCCTCCTGATGGTTTTTACCACCGCCAGGCCGCAGGGTCTGGCGGTTTTGCATTTTATCACAAAGTCCGAAAACCAGAATCATTCCATGCACCACTTCCATTATCACGGCAGCCAGCTTTATTGTGAAGACGTCAGCGTCGAAACGCTGGCGCGCAAGTACGGCACTCCCCTGTTCATTTACTCACAACAGACCATCACGGACCGGTTCCTGGCGCTCGATCAAGCATTGTCCGAGCTCGATCACCTGGTGTGTTTTGCGGTGAAATCCAACTCGAACCGGGCCGTGCTGCGGACCGTGGCCGACCTGGGTGGCGGTTTCGACATTGTCAGCGCCGGAGAACTCCAGCGGGTGATTGCCGCCGGAGGGCAGGCAGGCAAGTGCGCGTTCGCGGGAGTAGGAAAGTCCGAGGCCGAGATCCGGTACGCGCTCGAGCAGGGGGTGTATACCTTTAACGTGGAGAGCGAAGCCGAACTGAAACGCATCGATGCGATCGCGGGCCGGCTGAAGAAGAAAGCGCCGGTGGCCGTGCGGGTGAACCCCAATGTGGAGGCGCATACCCACGCCAAAATCACCACCGGCACTTACGAGAACAAATTCGGCATCGCCTTCGAGGAGATTGAGAAGGTTTACGCGCGCGCCAGCCGAATGAAGAACCTGTGGCTCCGTGGCGTGCAAATGCACATTGGTTCGCAGATCACCGAAAGCACTCCATTTGAAACCGCGGTGCGCAAAGTGGGGCCGCTGGCTGCCCGGCTCAAAGCCCGGCACGGGCTGGAATTCTTCAGCCTCGGCGGTGGTATTGGGATCGTCTATGACCCGGCGTTGGAGAGCGGCTCACCCAAATGGTGGCTGGCTGGCGCCGGACGGAAGACGTTAACTCCCGCCCGCTATGCCGAGCGGTTGCTGCCTGACCTCAAATCCCTGGGCCTGCGCATTTTGCTCGAACCCGGTCGTTTCATCTCCGGCAATTCCGGCATTCTCGTGACCCGCATCGAATACGTGAAGCGCACTGGTCGGAAGAATTTCCTGATCGTGGACGCCGCCATGAACGACCTGATTCGGCCCGCGTTTTACGACGCCTATCATCAGATTCTGCCGCTGTCCCGGAAGGGCGGGAAGCTGATTTCCTCGGATGTGGTGGGGCCGGTTTGTGAATCCGGCGATTATTTTTGCCACGATCGTCCCTTGCCCAAGGTTGGTGAAGGCGACTATTTGGCGTTGATGAGCGCGGGCGCCTACGGCTCGGTGATGGGCTCGAATTACAACTCCCGCGCGCTGCCTGCCGAGATCATGGTCCGTGGGAAAAAAGCCGCCGTCGTTCGGCGGCGCCAGGCGTTGGAGGAAATCCATGTCGGCGAGTCCATCGCCCCTTGGCAAAAGTAGGTATTTGGCACCGGCAGGAAGCCGCCCCTGCGGCTCGGTCTGCGAGTGAAAAGATAAACGTGGTGCCGAGCGGCGCCGCTTTTGGCCATTGAGTCGCGCGACCTTGTTTAGTCGAAGGCGTGCCCGGCGCAGCACAGGACGTTGCGAACTTTGTGGCGCACGAGTTCCTTCACTTTGGTGCGAGCCGGTCCAAGAAACTTGCGGGGATCGAATTCCTTCGGATTTTCGGCAAAAGCTTTGCGCACGGCTGCGGTCATCGCCAGGCGAAGGTCGGTGTCGATGTTGACCTTAGCGCAGCCCACGCGGCGGGCTACTTCGATGTCCGCTTCCGGCACGCCGGCGGCGTCCGTGCCCAGCTTGCCGCCGTAGCGGTTGATTTCCTCCACCAGGTCTTTCGGAACGCTGGAGGCCCCGTGCAGCACCAGCGGGTAATCGCCCATCCCGGCGTCCATCAGGGCACTTTTGATGGCTTTCAACCGTTCGAGATCCAAGTGCTGTTCTCCCTTGAATTTATAGGCTCCATGCGAATTCCCGATGGCCACCGCGAGGGAGTCTACCCCGGATAATTTCACAAATTGCACGGCTTCGTCCGGATTCGTGTAGTGACCGGACTTTGAGAAGTTCCCGCCTTCTTCGCCTTCATCGAACTGCGCACCCACCAGGTGGCCCAGTTCACCTTCCACCACGCAGTTGTGCTTGTGAGCGTAATCCACTACGCGCTTGCAGATTTCCACGTTCTTATCGAACGGTTCGTGCGAGGCATCGATCATGACGCTTGTAAAGCCCTCGTCGATGCAATCCTTGCATAACTCGAACGTATCGCCGTGGTCGAGGTGGACCGCGATGGGGATATTGGAGAGGGTGACGGCCGCCTCAATCAGTTTTTTCAAATACAGCGGGTTGGCATATTGTCGGGCTCCTTTGGATATCTGGAGCATCACTGGCGCCTTCTCTTCTTCACAGGCTTCTATGATCCCCTGCAGCAACTCCATGTTGTTGACGTTAAATGCGCCAAGGGCGTACTTCCCTTTCAAGGCCTTGGCGAACAAGTCCTTTGTGTGTGTCAGTGGCATAGATTCCTTTAGGGTTAAGATTGGCCAATCGGCTACCCCCCGCAGGGCAACCGCTCGCCATTTTAATGCGCCACCCCCTCAAAGGAAGTAAAAACTCCAGCCCAAAACCGGGCGGTGGAAGTGTTGGCAAGGTCGACGGGACAGCATTTAGTTTGAACCCATCCCATCCGTATGTTACATGATCTTTGAACCGATCCATGACCCTTGTGAAAAAGCTCTCCTGCTTCGTTTTTCTGCTGTCGGCATTAACTTTTTACCCGGCGCACGCCGTGCAGGCGCCGACGGGTGTGGTGACCCGCGCGGGAGATCGCAGCCTCGTCTTTCATTGGAACCGTAATACCGAGACCAACCTGGCCGGCTACAAGGCGTATCGCTCCGCGACCGTTGACGGGCCTTACGTAATCCAGAATACCAATCTCCTCCTGATCTCGCCCGGGTTTTGTGATTTAAAAATCACCAACGGCGGCGCGTATTACTACCAGTTCACCGCCGTAACCTCCGCTAATGAGGAAAGCGCTCCGTCCGCCCCGGTCAGTGCGGTGGCGCACCTGTTCGCCAATAACGACGAATTCCTCGATTACGTCCAACAATTGGCGTTCGATTATTTTTGGTATGAGACCAATCCGGACAATGGCTTGGTGCGGGACCGGAATTCGCCCACCTCGCCCTGCAGCATTGCGGCCGTGGGCTTCGGTTTGACCGCGATCGGCATCGGGATCGATCATGGCTGGATCACGAGGGAACAGGGGCGGCAACGAACGCTCGCCACGCTTAATACGTTCTGGACCCAACCCCAGGGCACCAACACCACCGGGATGATCGGTTACAAGGGCTGGTTCTACCATTTCCTCAATACGCAGACGGCCCTGCCGTACACCACGTTTAGCACCGAGCTTTCCTCGATCGACACCGCCCTGCTGCTTGGGGGGGTGATTTACGCCCGGCATTACTTTGATGGAACCAACGCCGATGAGGCGGCGATCCGCGTCACGGCCGACGCGCTAGTGGATCGAGTGGACTATAACTGGATGGCGCGCGGCGGCGATGTGCTCTCAATGGGCTGGTTCCCGGCCACCGGCTTTTTAGACTCGAGTTGGATCGGCTACAATGAGGGCTCGATTCTGTACATTTTGGGCTTGGGCGCCTCCACGAATCCGCTCCCGGTGTCGTCCTGGGGAAAGTGGACCAGCGGATATAGCTGGAGCACGAATTACGGTCTGGCGTTTGTGACGTTCCCGCCGCTTTTTGCCCATCAGTATTCCCTATGCTGGCTGGATCTGCGGCACACCTCCGACGCTTATATGAACGCCCGGGGGTCCACCTATTTTGAGAACTCGCGCCGGGCCACTTTGGCGCAGCGGGCTTACTGCAACGCGAATCCCCTGCATCACTCGGGTTATGGAGGCTATATTTGGGGACTAACCGCATCGGATAGTCCTTCTGGATATTCTGCCCGTGGGGTGCCACCGGTTCAAAACGATGACGGCACCATCGCCCCGACCGCTGTGGGAGGTTCCACTGCGTTTGCCCCGGAAATCTGCGTGCCGAGCATGCGCTACATGTACGACCGCTTTCGCACTTTTCTCTGGACCCCTTATGGCTTCTGCGATGCGTTCAACTTCGACGTGAGCTGGTTTGCGACTTCTGTGTTGGGGATTGATCAGGGGCCAATCCTGATCATGATCGAAAACTATCGGAATCAAAAGGTCTGGCAGACTTTCATGAAGGATGAACGAGTGAAGCGCGGCCTTCAACGGGCTGGATTTGTGCCGCTCTCCTTTATGCAGCCCGGGCTCCAACCGGCGCCGGCGCAAAACCTGGTGAATCTATCGTGGGAAGCTGCCACGGGCCGGGTTTACCAGGTGGAGTATTCTCCCGACCTTTCCACCTGGTACTATTCGCCCACGGGCCAAGTCTCCGCGCTCAGCAATAGGGCGCAGTGGGTGGATTCCGGTCCGCCAGCCACCGATGCCAAACCCTTCTCAGTTAGCCAGCGCTATTACCGCGTGTTCCAGTTCGGCCCGCCTTAATTAAGGGCGTATCCCGCAATGAAAAGGCCCAAGGGCGGCCGTTGCCACCCTTGGGCTTGAAAGCTATCGCCGCGAGTAAGCGCGGCGCCCCGGTTTATGGGGCTACGATCTGGTAGTACCGGCTGCCGGCCCCGATTGGGTCGGTCACGGTCTTTACCGAGCCGTCACCCAGCACGGTCGTCAGCAACGTCCAGGTGCCAGAGGTCAGGCTCGTGCGATAGAACAGACGATAAGTTGCGCCATTCTGCGTGGGGAAGGCGATGGCGATATTCCCACCCACTTTGGTGGTGGTGACATTGATGCCCGAGATGGGCACCAGCATGAAGTAGTTGGCGTTGGCATTACCTGTGGTGCTCATGCGGAGGGTGTTGGTGCCACCTAGCGTCAAAAGCACCGGGGCGGACAAGCCTTCATCCGTCAGCGGTACCCAAGTGTAGTTGTTCCAGCCTTGGTCGGCACCTCCCCAGCGGCCCAACCGTTGGGTCACCTGGGAAGTGGTACCGAAGCCCGAAACGACTTTGTCCAGGTAAACGGTGTAGCCGTTTCCGTTCCCGCCGGAGAACCGGCCATAAACCAGGAACTTGCCAGCCGGGTAGGTGCGCGTGTAGTTGGCCCAGTCGCCATTCTGGAACCAGCCGACGTTGTAGTCGGTTTCAAACGCATCAATGTAAGTTTGGAGTTTGAAGTCGGGGCACACATCGTTCGGAAGACTGGTGCCGTCGAAGCGGTAGTAATATTTCTCACCGGAACCAAAGGTGTGGTGGAAGTCCACATTGGTCACGCCTTCCTTGGTGAAGTAGGCCGAAGGAGCCGGGTTATCGATGAACTGGCCACCGCTGAAATCGAAATCCTCGGCCTGAACAATATAATTGTTTTGGCTGAAGGTATCGAAGCTCTTGGTGATGGACAGTCCGGAGCCGGCGTCATTGGTCACCGTGATGGTCGCCGTATGCATCGCGTTGAGGGCGAGGCCGGAATAAACGACGCTCTTGCTCGAAGCGGAGCCGCTGATCGCCAATTGGGAGCCCACATTCACGCCGTCCAGGATCAATCCAATGGCATTGGCGTTATTGAAGGTGCCGCCGACAGCGGTGACATTGAAGCTGAACGTATTGGTGTTTTCGAATGGCCGGGTGCCGGTCGGATAAACGCTGCTGACCGTCGGGAATCCCGGCGGAGCGGTGGCGATCATAAAAAAGCCCATGTCCACATTGCCACCGGTGGTGGCTCGCAAGGTCTCCGTGCCGCTCAGGCTGACGTTCGCATAGTTCCCGCTGGCATCCTTCAGATAGACGTAGTCGTAGGTAGTCCAACCTCGGCCGTTTTCAATCGTGAAGGTGCCGACGTCATTGGTCGACGTCGCCGTGATCTTGCTCAGAGTCAGGGTGCCG
This sequence comes from Verrucomicrobia subdivision 3 bacterium UBA693, assembly GCA_002298785.1. GTDB lineage: Bacteria > Verrucomicrobiota > Verrucomicrobiia > Limisphaerales > UBA8199 > UBA693. The sequence continues at coordinate 4,764 of DBMR01000019.1, read as the reverse complement.
GAGCCGCCGCCATTGGCGAGGCGGGCAATGACCCAATAAGTGCCGGTCGGCCAGTCGCGGGTGTAATTCACCCATTCTCCGCCTTCGAACCAGCCTACCTTGTAGTCCCCGCGGCCCGCGGCCGCCAGGGCCGGGCGGGCATAGTCGCCGGAGCCGGTGGTGGCGATGCGATCATCCGGACGATAGGTGTGGTCACCATCGAGAACCGTGTTGTTCTCGTCTACTCCCTGCGTGCCCACTTTGCCAAAATAGCAATTGGGATTGCCAGCCACGCTGCACAGGTCCGGGTTGTTGATATACATTCCGTTGGTGAAGTCGAAGTCCTCGGCTTCCCACACATAGACCACTTGGGGCACGCCGACCCACATCGTCTGGAACCACGTGCTGGCTCCCACGCTGAAGTCATAAGCGTCCTTTACATTGATGGTGGCGGTATAGGTCTGATTGGACTGTATGCCGTGATAAGCCACCAATTTGCTCGAAGCCGTGCCGCTAATGCTAAGTGCGGCGGACACATCCACTCCGTTCACCACGAGTTTAATCCCGCTGGGGTCAATCGTCGTTCCGCTCGGCGAACTGGCGGTAAAGGTAATGCCGTCCGTCGGGTTAACGAAGATCATGTTCACCGGGAACAGGCCGGTGATCACCGGCGGCAACGGGCCGCTGACCTGGTCGAGCACGGCGTCGTCGAACTGGCACGCGCCACCACCCTCGGGCCAACCGCCGCCCTGGACGAAAGCGTGACGGTAGGTGACAAATTTGGTGCCCGGCGGTGCCACGAGTTGGCTGACCGATCCGGTCACGGCGTAGCGTGTGAAGGAAGGATCACCCGTAGCCTGCGGCTGCGAAATGTCGCAGGCGTTGGTCACCTGCAAGTTAAACCAGGTGTCCAGGCCCATGCTGGAGCTGAAATCTGCAGACTTGTAAAGGGCCAAAAGGTTGCTACTGGAGTTCAGAAACGCGACTTCAACCCAAGCGTAATTGTTCGGTCCCATGGAATCCCCGGTGACCGTGAAAAACCAGCCGCTGGCCTGATAGACCGAGCTCGGTGCACTGTTGAATTGCTGGTAAATGCCCGCGATATTCGTGCGGTTGGCATCCCAATAAATGCCCCACTCCTTGTAATAGAGAGCCCCGGAGTGCTGCCGGTTCCCGGCATTGTCGATCCAATAGCTGCCGTAGCCGCCATCCGGTGGTTTAAAATAGGTCCAACCTTGCGGAATGTTATTGCCGGAGTTGGCCTCGAAGCCGGGGTTGACGAGGATGTTTGCCGCGCGAGCCGTCACGGGCGACAAGGCTGCCATGGCCAGCGCCGCCGCGCACAGCGCGAGGTGTTTGTATGGGATTTTATTCATGGGTTTTGTGTTTTTGTTGCAGGGGTCACTCATACAATAAAATGATTCATTGCATTAGCTGCGCAAAGCATTTTTTTGTGAATGGTGTAATGTAGTAACATTTATTACAAATGATGGGGGGTTGTCAACCGATATTTTACACTATCCAATTGCCCAATCGGGGCAATCGAGCCGCTGTTACATCAGGTGTTTGGCTTTACATGCGATTTGTAAGTGGTTATAATTAAATTACATGCGACTGTTTTGAGGTGGTGTTTGAGCAACGACGTGGTTCGCGCCTACTCCAGAAATCGGCGGCCTGAGGCTCTAACAGATGCTAGCGTGTGCAGGTCACCAGGTTTTGCGCTGAATTGCGTCAAATTGCGTCAACGCAGTTGATCACATCGGTGAAATGGTGAAGACTGGGGAGTCCCGCGCTGCGTACCAACATGAAAACCACGGTGTCCATTGCCCGAGACCTCCGGTCTGGAGTGTGCCGTCCCGGCTTCACGCTGATTGAACTGCTGGTAGTCATTGCGATCATTGCTATTTTGGCTGCGATGCTATTACCGGCGCTTTCGCAGGCAAAAGTGAGGGCCCAGGCCATCCAGTGCCTCAGCAATTTGAAACAGCTCCAAGTGGCCTACCTGATGTATCCGGATGATAATGGTGGGAATTTGGTGCTGAATTTGGAATCGGATTCCACCGGCAGTGGCTGGTTGCAGGGGTGGCTGGATTTCACCTCCAGTCCGGATAACACGAACAAGCTGTATCTTAGCGACCCCCGTTACGCCAAACTGGCGCTTTACAGCGGACGTCAGGCCGGTATTTACAAGTGCCCGGCGGATGCCAGTGCGGTAACCATTGCGGGCCGGCGTGAACCGCGCGTTCGCAGCGTGTCCATGAGTGTCGCCTTGGGCGATCCCGTCGGCGGGCAGTGGCTAAATTACAAGGTTTCTTCGCCGACGTATCGCACCTTCATGAAGATCTCGCATTTGTCGGCCGTGCCCACCCCGATGATTCACGTGTTCGTGGACGAGCATCCCGACAGCATCAACAACGGCGCGTTTGGCGTCTGGATGTCGGACCTGGACCATCCCGCGAATGCGTATATCTTCGATTTTCCGGCGAGCTACCACAATGGTGCGTGTGGATTTTCCTTTGCGGATGGCCATGCCGAGATTCGGCGATGGGTAGACAGCCGGACCAAGCCGCCCGCACGGTATAATGGGGCTCTGACGCTCGGGGTGTCTTCTCCAAATAACCAGGACATGCTGTGGCTCACCCGCCACACCTCGGTGCCTTAGCGAGCTTTTTTTGCCCCACCAAATGGCGCCGAGGGTTTGAGTGTGAAGAGGGCAAAACCTGAACAAGCCGTCCCCTGGCGCCGGCGACACTCCTCACTGGCTGACCAAGCGCCCCGTCAGCACAATATCACAATACCACCCCACGCTGGGAGCGGGTTGCACGTCGCGTCGCACGACGATGTTCACTGTGGTATTCGGATCGGCGAAGAGGTCAACGTTTGTGTAGGGCATCATGAAGTAGCCATTGCCGGTGGTGGTGTCCTTGACCATCAAACTCAGCCGATGGGTCACGATAGTCCCGCCGACGGTTGCCTGGATGGTCACGAAGACGTTTGTGCATCCTGGAGTGTAGGCCAGGCCCGAAACACCGGTGATCTGTAAGGACTTTCCGGCTGGCACGGTGAAGGATCCGGCGTTAGCGGTATTGTTCTCAAACCAACCCACTTCCCTGGCGAACGGGTTCAGTACGGCGCTATCCACGTCGCGCACCGGAGTGTAGCCGGGCCCCGCCAGGAGCGGTAAGGGCTGTAAGGACATTACCACTACACAACCGGCCAGTATGCCGGAGGCGATCCATTTCAAACGCTTTAGTTCAATCATAGGTCGTTGGGATTGAGGGTATAGTCGAGCCGGTAATTACGGGATTTCCAGGGCGTAGAACTCCAGGGACCAGGCCGGACGCAAACTGTTCGTGACGACAAAACCACCATCTGGTCCGAAATAGCTGGTTGCTATTCGAGGCCACTGACTCAAGGGCAGAGCCACATCGGTCGAAGCGCGGAGGTAGAACAAATTGCCGGGCATGCCGCCGCCGCCGCTCAGCACGATAGCCCCGTCCTGAACCCGAGCCTCGCTGAAGAAAGGTGGGTTGGCCCGAACCTTTAAGTAGGCCAGATTGGCCACCTGGCAGGCGGGCACAATTGTGTTGGGGTCCGACTGCGTCGAACTGATCACCACGGAGGTAAACTCCGCTCCCGGAGCTGCAATCAATCCGAGGAAACATACGCCGGCATCGCCCAAGAGTGTCCCGTTACCCGCGAACAAGCCTTGGCCGATTCCGTTGTTGAGGGTGAGCCGGTACGCGTTGGAGCTCACTCCAAACGCCGACGGGGCATAAGCGAAGTCCGCGCCGAAGGCTCGCAGCCGATCACCTCCGGCTGGGTCGGCGACCGATAAAGTCAGGACGACGGAGTCACCTCCGACCAACACCTTGTAAGGAGAGCCGCCCAGCATCTTCACTCCGGCATTGTCGGCTACCACCGCCGGCTGTGTCGCGCTCGGGTCAAACGCATAATTGAACTCACCCAATCGCGCCCCGACGGCTAACGGGCCACTCGCATACGCTTGAAAGTCATCCAGGGCGGCTCCAAAGCCGACCGCTTGCAGAAACTCGGCGCGATTGGTGAAAATCGTGACCATCTCTGCCGCCGCCGGTGGGACCTCCGTCAGGATAAAAGCCAAGCCGAGGGCGAACAACGTCCAAAACTTTTGAAGCGGCCAGGCTAGCCGTTCCCCAAGGCTGATATGGATTTTTTGCTGCTCGCCGCACCGACTTGGGGCATTGCGGGCGAACGAAAACAAATGGGATTCTCGATCACCGGGCACAGCGTCAGTGTATCAATGTTTAAGGATCGCGTCAAACGACTGTTCGATCAGGATTTGGGGCCGGAGGAAACCGCTGATCATCGCTAATTGGACGCTAATAAGGCCCCGGAGCGCGGACGTCCGCGTCCGCTTACATCGTTCGGAGGACGGCTCGCGGGGGCGTGGCGGCGTGGCGGCGTGGCGGCGAATTCATGGGTGCGTTGGCCTCCCGTGCGGTCGTTCAAGCCGGGGTGGCTACCAAGGTGTTTCGGGATGAAATTTCGGAGTGCAAGGCGTCGAACACCATCCGGGTTGTATATTCGGCTCCCTTCATGCCGCCCCTGCTGGGGCTTGGTGTGCATTTAATGATCTTAGTCTATAAGCATGCCGCGCCGCTGGCGCTCAGAGGAAGCGGCAGGAATTTGGGATGAGGGCGGCGTGCGGGATCTTACGACCGCTCGGGGGATCAGTCCTCAGTATTTGCCGCCCGCGTCCCCGCAAATACATGAAGGACAGTCCCGAATGACCCTTAGTTAAGG
>DBMR01000034.1 GCA_002298785.1 Verrucomicrobia subdivision 3 bacterium UBA693 | reverse complement strand
TCGAGGGCGGCGCGGTCTTGGGTCTCACCCGCTTCTAATCACGCCTCGCGAACCGCCCGCGCGGGCTTTTCCCATTGATCTCGGCAGGGGCTCGTGGGACATTCGGATTATGGACCGCGCCCACTACGACCAGGTTGTCCGGACCTTCTTCAACTGTGATCCCCCCGCCATTTCGGAAATTTTCCGCGAATTTCTCCTGGCGATGCAGGCCGAAGAAACGCTCCCGCCCGCGGCCCACATGACGCAAAATTATGAGACGGCCGCGGCCAACCCCGAGATTCACCTGCTCCCGGGAAATCTCAAGGACGCCCGCGACACCGTCTTTCCATATTTTTGGGGGACCGACAGTTGGTCCTCGCCGTTGCACCTCGAAAACGTGAAAGGCCCGGCGAACTATGCCTCGCTGGTGGGGGCGCTGGCGTGCCTGCTCAAGAATCCCAACCTCTGCACGGACACCTACAGCCAGCGCTCAAACGAGCTGGAGGTCAAAGCGGTGACCGCCCTGGCCAACCTGCTCTTTTACCATACCAAAGATCCGTGGGGCGTGTTCACCATGGGCGGCACCATCTCGAACCTTTACGGCGCGCGCATCGGCATCGAAAAGTCGCTGCCGGGCGCCATGCAACGCGGGTTGCAGGGAGTGAAACTGGCCGGGATTGTGTCCGAGGCCGCGCATTATTCAGGCCGCTCGATTACCGGCTGGCTGGGCCTGGGCACCGAGAACTTGCACGCCATCCCGACCGACGCGTCGATGGCGATGCGCCTCGATTTGCTCGCGGAAAAGTTGGAAACCCTGAGCCGGGAAGGTTACCGCGTCGCTTTCGTCTGCGCGACCTTCGGCACCACGGACGCCTTCGGCACGGACGATGTCGCGGGGATTCGCCGAATCCTGGACTCCTTCGCTCAGCAGCACAGCGTGCCTGCGCCCCAGTTGCACGTGGATGCCGCAGTCGGATGGGTGTTGAGCTTCCTGGCGGAATACGACACCACGCAGAATCCGCTCGAGTTTTCGCCGGAGCTGCTGCCGCTGGTGCAGCGAGTCCAGCAAGGCCTGGTCGGCTTGCGGTTGGCGGACAGCGTCACGATCGACTTCCACAAAATGGGCTGGGGCCACTACCCGGGCAGCGCCTTCATCGTCAATCGCCGCTCCGACCTGCGCTATCTCTCCCGTACCGTGGAGGACACGCCGTATTTTTCAGAAGCCGACAGCCGCCGCGATCCGGCGTTGTTCACGCTCGAATGCTCGCGCCCGGCCCTCGGCCCATACACCGTGATGGCCTCGCTGAACAGCATCGGCCTGACCGGCTGGCAAATGCTGGTGGCGCGCTCCCTCGAACTGGCCCAGCGCCTCAAACAAAACCTGGAACGGCTGGACTATTGCAAGGTGCTCAACCTGGATACCGTCGGGCCGAGTGTCGTGTGGTGGGTGTTGCCGCAAGGCCGTGACGCCAAAGCCATCTACCAGGACATGATCGCGGGCCGCCTGTCCACCGAACGATATCACCAGTATACTCATGAAATTCAGAAGGTGTTCGAGCGCCGGGAACGCGAGGCCGACCCGAAACTCGACGCGCGGCTCAGCTACACCACCAGCATCGGCTTCCGGCCGCACGGCCTGAATCTCCCCGCTTGGAAAGCGGTGCTGTTCAATCCCCGAACCGACGAGGCGATTCTCGACCGGTTGGTACGCGGGATCGAAGAGCTGAGCTGAGTGAGTCGCGGCCGGATAATCAAAAACCCGGAGCCGCCGCGAGGCGAATCCGGGTTGAATGAGAGTCAATGGGGCTGGTTCAGAGCGAGGCCGCCACGAGGTCGCCCACCTGGGTGGTGGTATAACCCATTTTGCCCGCCGCCAGGCTCTTGATCTTCTCGCGGGTGATCTTGATCACCGCGGTTTCAATAGCTTTGGCCGCCTGGGTCTCACCGAGGAAATCCAGCATCATCTGGCCCGCGCAAATGGCGGCGAGCGGATTGATGACTTCCTGGCCGGTGTATTTCGGCGCGCTGCCTCCGATGGGCTCGAACATGCTCGTGCCCTGGGGATTGATGTTGCCGCCCGCAGCAATGCCCATCCCGCCCTGCACCATGGCTCCAAGGTCCGTGATGATGTCCCCGAACATGTTGTCGGTCACGATCACGTCAAACCATTCCGGGTTCTTCACAAACCACATGGTCGTGGCGTCCACGTGCGCGTAATCCCGCTTGATGTCGGCGAAGTCCTTTTGCCCGATCTCGTGGAACGCGCGCTCCCAAAGATCGAACGCGAACGTGAGCACGTTGGTTTTGCCGCACAGGGTCAGCTTCTTGTCTTTGTTCCGTTTCCGGGTGTATTCGAACGCATACCGCAGGCAGCGCTCCACCCCGCGCCGGGTGTTGATGCTCTCCTGCACCGCAATCTCATGCGGCGTGCCCTTGAACACGAACCCGCCCGAGCCGGTGTAAAGGCCCTCGTTGTTCTCGCGCACCACGACAAAGTCGATGTGCTCGGGCTTCTTGTCTTTCAACGGACAAAAGCGCTCGTCGTAAAGCTTCACCGGCCGCAGGTTGATGTACT
>DBMR01000008.1 GCA_002298785.1 Verrucomicrobia subdivision 3 bacterium UBA693 | reverse complement strand
GGATTGGCTTCCGACATTGCTGACCGCCACGACACCTCCTTGACACTGCCGGGGCGTTCGAGAACACTTCCGGCCCTATGGCTGAGACGAAATCCGGCGAACTGATGGAAAAAATCGTGTCGCTCTGCAAGCGCCGCGGGTTCATTTTCCAATCTTCGGAGATTTACGGCGGGCTAAACGGTTTTTGGGACTACGGCCCATTGGGCGCGGACCTCAAGCGCAACGTCAAAGAGTTCTGGTGGAACACCATGACGCGCTGGCGAGACGACGTGGCGGGACTGGAAGCCACCATCATCATGCACCCCAAAATCTGGAAGGCTTCCGGCCATGTGGACACTTTCAGCGACCCGATGGTCGACTGCAAGACCTGCAAAGCGCGGTTCCGGGCGGACCAGATGAACGAGATCCCCTGTCCGCAAAAGCCGAGCAAGATGTCGAATGAATGCCACGGCGAAAAGACCGAGGCCCGCCCCTTCAACCTGATGTTCGAGACCACCGTCGGCCCGATCAAGACCGACGACAGCCTGGCCTACCTGCGACCGGAAACCGCCCAGGCGATCTTCGCGCAGTTCAAGAACGTCATGGAGACCGCCCGCCAGAAGGTGCCGTTTGGCATCGCGCAAATGGGCAAGGCTTTCCGCAATGAAGTGACCCCGCGCAATTTCACCTTCCGCTCCCGGGAATTCGAACAAATGGAGCTGGAATTTTTCATCCGTCCGGACGAAGCCGTTGAGGCGATTACCGGCACCGTGGCGCGACCCTTGGGCCCCGGACACCCGGGCGAGCCGCAACCCAATTGGGGCTGGCAGATGTGGCACCAATATTGGGTGGAGGAACGCATCCGCTTTTACGAAAACATTGGCTTGCCCCGCACCACGCTGGAAGAGTATTGGCAAAAGCCGGAGGAACTGGCGCACTACGCCCGGGCCACCGTGGACCTGTTGTTCAAGTTCCCGTTCGGAACGCAGGAACTGGAAGGCATCGCCGCCCGCAGCGATTTCGACCTGAGCCAGCATCAGCGCTGCTCGGGCCGCCCGATGACCGTCTTCGACGAGGAATTGAAAGCCGCCTGGCCCAAGCTGGATCCCGCGCGGCAGACCGAGTTGCGCGACCGCTACCGCCAGGCGCGTCTCAAATACCTCACCAAAGCCGGAGAAACCGTCGAAGCCGCCGAAAAGCAGGCGCAGGCCGACGCCGAGGCGCTCACCAAAGGTTACTATGTGCCGCACGTGATCGAGCCCAGTGCCGGCGTGGACCGGCTGACGCTTGCGTTGATCTCCAATGCCTACTGCGAGGACCAGGCCCCGGACGAAAAAGGGAAGCTCGAATCCCGCATCGTCATGCGCTTCCATCCCCGCATCGCGCCCCTCAAGGTTGCGGTCTTTCCCCTGCTCAAGAACAAGCCGGAACTCGTGGCCAAGGCTCGGGAAATCCTCGCCCTGCTCCGACCGCACATGACCGCTTTTTACGACGAGGCGGGCGCCATCGGACGCCGTTACCGGCGCCAGGACGAAGCCGGCACCCCCTTTGGCGTGACCATCGATTTCGATACGCTCGGCGAGAAAGGCCCGGAACTGAAAGACACCGTCACCCTGCGCGAGCGCGACTCCATGAAGCAGGAACGCGTGCGCATTGCCGATCTGTTGCCGCTTTTGCTCGAGAAAATCCGCTGATGGCTGAATTGCCCGAGTCGGCGCCCAAAAAGCGTGCCCCCACGCTTTATGTAATCATTATCATAAAGCTCGTGAAGGGCCTCGTGTTCCTCTCGCTTGCCTGGGCGGCCTACGCCTTGTCCGATAACAACCTGCCTGCTGAGTTCAAACGGACGCTGCATTTTCTGCGCCTTAACCCGGAGCGCAAATTCTGGATGCACCTGGCGGAGCAGATCGGCGCGTTAAACGAGCAGAAGGTGCTCTGGGCGGCGGCCGGCACTTTCATCTACAGCCTGTTCTCGCTCGTGGAAGGCGTCGGGCTCATCTTCCGCATCCGCTGGGCGGGCTACCTCGCCATCGGGGAATCGGCCTTCTTCATCCCCATCGAACTTTACGAGCTGGTGCACGCTTTTTCGTGGGCCATCGTCTTCATCCTGGGGTTGAACATCGTGATCGTGTGGTACCTGTTCCAGAACCGCGAACGGCTCTTCCGGCATCATCACTAAGCAATACTTTGCCGCGTGACCCACGGCCTTTCCTGTGGCATTTTCCCCTACGTGACCACGACCGAAGCGATCCGTTTACTTGAGCAATTCCGGGCCGGCGGCATCAGCCGGGACAAGGTGCTGCAAGCCTTTCAGGCCGCACCCGTAGCTAACCTGGGTTTTGCCGCCGTCGATACCCACCGCGCCCTCCGCCAGGGATTCCCCGAGGTCATCTTCGGCGCCGGCAAAACCCCCGAGCACGTCGTCAAAATCGCCGCCAAACTGCTCGAACGCGAGCACGGCGTCCTGGTCACCCGCGTCACCCCGGACCACGCCCGTGCGGTACGCAAGGTGTTCCGGCACGCGGTTCACCACGAGGTGGCGCGCTGCCTGACAATTCAGAAAAAGCCCGCGCCCAAGCGGCCCGGAACCATCGCCGTGGTCTGCGCCGGCACCAGCGATCTGCCCGTCGCGGAAGAGGCGGCCATCACCGCGGATATCATGGGCAACGAAGTGCGGCGCATCGCGGACGTCGGCGTGGCGGGTGTGCATCGGCTGTTCGGCCGGTTGCCGGAGATTCAAAGCGCCAACGTGGTGGTGGTGGTGGCCGGCATGGAAGGCGCCCTGCCCAGCGTGGTGGCCGGCCTGGTCTCCAAACCGGTCATCGCGGTGCCCACCAGCGTCGGTTACGGCGCCCATTTCGGTGGCTTGGCCGCGCTCCTGGGCATGCTCAATAGCTGCGGCAGCGGTGTGACCGTGGTCAATATCGACAACGGTTTCGGCGCCGGTTACGCCGCCAGCCAGATCAACGCCCTGGTGGCCGAGGCGCACCCCGCCGACGCCCCGCCCGCGCCCGCCCGCCCCCCTTCCCGTAAAACCAAATGAATACTCTTTATCTTGATCTCCTCAGCGGTGTCAGCGGCGATATGTTCATCGGCGCCCTGATCGATGTGGGCGTCGATTTCCACCGGCTCGAAGGCGAACTCCGCAAGCTGGGCCTCCACGATTATCATCTGCACGCGGCCCACGCCCATAAAGCCAGTATCGCCGGCACCCGGTTCGAAGTCCACCTGGCCGAGCACGGACACCACCACGGAGCGGATCATGAGGCCCAGGCTCACGCCCATGGCCATAGCCACACTCATTCCCATTCTCACGAGCACGATCATGCGCATGAGCATGGGCATGACCACTCACACTCGCACGAACACGAGCATGAACATGGACACGAGCATGAACATGGACACGAGCATGAGCATGAACATGAGCATGAACATGGACACGAGCATGAGCATGCCGAGGAACACGAACATGGCAGGGGTTTTGCCGAAATCCGCGAGCTCATCGAGCATTCCTCGCTTTCCGATTGGGTGAAGTCCAAAGCCATCGCCGTTTTCCAGCGGGTCGCGATTGCCGAAGGCAAGATTCACGGGGTGCCCGCGGATGAAGTCCATTTCCACGAGGTGGGCGCGGTGGATTCCATCGTCGATATCGTGGGCGCGTGCATCGCCCTGGAGATGCTGGGCAAACCACGCGTGCTGTCTTCACCAGTGGTCGAAGGCACCGGCACGGTCCGCTGCGCCCATGGCCAATTCCCCATTCCCGCCCCGGCCACCCTCGAAATCCTGTCTGCCCGCGCCATCCGGGTGTCGCAATGTGACGAGCCCCACGAGCTGGTGACCCCCACCGGCGCCGCCATCCTGGCCGAGTTTGTGGAACACTTCGGGCCCATGCGCAACCTGGCGCCGCGCCGGATCGGTTTTGGCCTGGGCACCCGCGATCACCAAACGCGGCCGAATGTGCTCCGGGTAATCCTCGGCGATCTCTCCACCAGCACCGGCACGCACGACTGGCAAATCGACACCGTGGCCGTCCTCGAAGCGAACCTGGATGACGTCAGCTCCGAGGTGCTCGGGCATTTCGTCGAGAAAGCCCTCCTCCGCGGCGCCCTCGACGTCTTCTACACTCCCATCCAGATGAAAAAGAGCCGCCCGGGCACGCTGCTCACGGTTTTGTGCGCGGAAGAAAAAGCGGATGACTTCACCGCGCTGATGCTGACCGAGACCACGAGCTTCGGCGTGCGGCGCCACACCGCCGAGCGGCGCAAGCTCGCGCGCGAGATCATTGCCGTCAAAACGCCGTTCGGGGAAATCGCCGTCAAACTCGGCAGACTCGACGGCCGCCAGGTCCAGGCGGCGCCGGAATTCGAATCCTGCAAAGCCGCGGCTGCGGCCGCAAACGTGCCGTTGAAGTCTGTTTACGAAGCAGCCTTGAAAGCCGTACCGCCTCCCACCGCCGGTTGAATCCCAACCCAACCTGCTGCGTCACGGGATTTTCCAACCGGTTTGAGCGGTTATGGAAATGAAGTGGCGTGGACGACCTGCCGGCCGGGATTTGGGCGGTGTCCCGCGCCAGTTCTGCCAGAAATGGCGCTTTTTGAAGCTGCCAACCCGGCTTACCGGTTGTATTCTGCCTCCGGCTTATGCCTCATAAATTTGATACGATAGAGTCCGTTATCGCCGACCTGCGCCGGGGCCGGATGGTGATCGTCGTGGACGACGCGGACCGTGAGAACGAGGGCGATTTGATCATGGCGGCACAGTTTGTCACCCCCGCCGCGGTGAACTTCATGGCCCGGTTCGGCCGCGGCCTGATTTGCGTGCCCACCACCTCGGAACGCCTGCAACAGTTGGGCATCGAACGTATGGTGCACCAAAACCGCGAGACGTTTAAAACAGATTTCCAAGTTAGCGTGGACGCCGCGAGAGGCGTAACCACCGGCATCAGCGCCCCTGACCGGGCGGAAACGATCCGCATCATGGCCGATCCCACCGCGGTGCCGAACGACCTGGTGGCGCCCGGCCACGTGTTCCCGCTACGCGCCCGCCCCGGCGGAGTGCTGCAACGCGCCGGCCACACCGAAGCCGCCGTGGATCTCGTCTCCCTGGCGGGTTGCCGGCCCATCGGCGTCATTTGCGAAATCATGAACGACGACGGCTCCATGGCGCGCTTGCCGGAGCTGACGAAGTTTTCGCGCAAACATAAGCTCAAAATCTGCACCATCGCGGACCTGATCCAGCACCGGCGCACCCGTGAGAAGCTGGTGGAGCGGATCGAAGTCGTGCAAATGCCGACGGAGTATGGCGATTTTTCGCTGTATCTTTATCGCTCGAAGGTGGACGGCCAGCATCACCTCGCCATGGTGCACGGCGAAGTGGCGGGCAAGAAGAACGTCCTGGTGCGTGTGCACAGCGAATGCCTGACCGGCGATGTCTTCGGATCGCAGCGGTGCGATTGCGGGCCGCAACTGCACCAGGCCATGCGGCAGGTGGCCGCCGCCGGCGCCGGCGTGGTGGTTTACATGCGCCAGGAAGGCCGGGGCATCGGGCTCGCACCGAAAATTCAGGCCTACAAACTCCAGGAACAAGGCTACGACACCGTGGAAGCCAACGTGAAACTCGGGTTCGAAATGGACCTGCGCGAGTACGGTCTGGGCGCGCAAATTCTCTCCGATCTGGGCCTCAAAACCATCCGGTTGCTAACCAATAACCCGCGCAAGCTAGTCGGCCTGGGCGGGTACGGGCTGGAAATCGTCGAACAGGTCCCCATCAAAATTAAGCCCAATCCCCACAACGCCCACTACCTGAAGACCAAACGCGAGAAACTTGGCCATCTGCTCTGATTTCCTATGCTCAAAGCCGTCAAAAAGAAGTCCAGCGTCCCGCGCGCCCCGCGCGACGCCAGTTTCTGCATCGTCGCCTCACAGTATAACGCCGAGTATGTCGATGTGATGCTCAAGGGAGCCGAGGCCGAACTGCGCCGCGCCGGGGCTACCCGCGTTCGAGTGGTCCGGGTGCCCGGCGCCTACGAAATCCCGATCGTCGCCCGGCGCCTGGCCCGCACCACCGCGCCCTCAGCCCTCATTTGCCTGGGCGTCATCTTGCGCGGAGAAACCGTCCACGCCGCTCACATCGGGGAAGCGGTCAGCCGCGCGTTGATGGAAATCCAGCTCGCCCACGAGGTGCCGGTGATTCACGAGGTCCTGTTGCTGGAAAACCGGGACCAGGCCCGGGTCCGTTGCCTCGATCCCCGTCACAACCGGGGAGTTGAAGCCGCCCAAACCGCCCTCGCCATGGCGCGACTCATGAAGGATCTGTCTGTGCCAGCGGAACCCGGACTAAAGGTGTGAAATAACCCACCCCTTTAACGATTCAGCCGCGTGGTTCGGTCCGACAGCCAGATCATATCCTGGTTGTTACCGGATGCCACATTCAGCGGTAAATCATTGTTATATTTCACCGCCGGCCGGGTACGGGCATCCCGCCACTTGCGGATCTCGGCGTGGCCGTCCGAAAACGAAATTCCCCCGGCACCGTTGTGAAAGGTGGCCGGAAAATCAATGATGCGCGCGCTGGCGGCCGATTCCACCATCATCGTCGCAAAGCCTCCGGCGTTCATACTGTCCGGATGTTCATCCAAAAAAACGAACCGCATGCTGGGGCTGTCGATTTCCGCCTTTTTATAGTACACCCGGTATTTCTTCGACGTAACGTTCGCGCCGAAACCCGCCGGATCCAGCCAGTCCCCCGGCCCGGCCCACTGCTGGCCCATGCTCAGACTGCGCAGCCGCGCCACCATTTTGCCGCCCACGCTCACGACGCTGCGGTCGGCCGGACACTTGTACACCGCGACCGATTTCAGATAAGGAGCAAACTTGGCCCGCTTTGGATCGGTCAGCGTCCCGGGGTCGGTGTTATCCAGGTTGGCCCCGTTGAAATCCTCCCAGCCATCCACCCAGGCGGTCGACTCTACCGGCCTGGTGTAGCCTGAAGAAGTCATCCGGTCGTTGTTGTCGTCCGGATACATCAGGAAAACCAGTTGCAACTGCTTCAAATTGCTCATGCACTGGATGCCCTGCGCTTTGATCTTCGCATTGCCCAGGCTGGGCAGCAGCATCGCCGCCAGGATCGCGATGATGGCAATCACCACCAGCAGTTCAATCAGGGTAAATCCCGGCGGCGCGGCGGCAGCCAGCCGGCGGCCACGCGGGCCGTGGTCTGTTCGTATAGCGGTCATGGGGTTATCGGTTCTAAAGAAAAGCTACCCCATACCCGATCACAAGTCCAAAAATGCCGGCATCCGCGCAAAAAAAAGCGGTGGCGAAGGACCAACGGTCCGGGCGGCGCCACCCACTTTCCCTGTTGCCGGCGGCCCCGCGTCGGAGAAAATCACATCCACTTATTAAAAGGGTTAATTCCGCTACAAGCCACTTGCGTAACTATTAGGACGATGCTAGTTTGTCACCGTTTTTGCGATCATGAACATGAATATTCTGACCAAATCTCTCCTGGCTTCGGCCCTGGTGGCGGGCGTGTTCTCCCTCCAGGCTGGAGATATCACCGGCACCATCACGCTCAAAGGCACCCCTCCCAAAGAGCGGGATATCGCTCCGCTGAAGGACGATCCGACGTGCGGCAAAATGCACTCGACCACCCCGACGACCCGGTTCTATGTGGTTGGCGGTAAGGGCGAACTGGCGGATGTTGTGGTTTCGCTGGACGGCGTCAGCGGCAAATCGACCGGCGCCTCCGCCGCTCCCGCGGTGATGGACCAAAAGACCTGCCTCTATATCCCCCAGATTATGGCGGTCCAGACCGGCCAAAAGATTACGATTAAGAACTCCGATCCGGTGCTGCACAACGTGCACTCCCAACCGACCGTCGCCGGTAACGGCGAGGAGAACAAGGCCCAGATGCCCAACGGCCCGGACCTCTCCTTCTCGTTCACCAAAGCGGAGGATTTCGTGAAATTCAAATGCGACGTCCACCCCTGGATGTTCGCGTGGGTCAGCGTGTTTGATCACCCGTATTTTGCCGTGTCCGGCGCGGATGGCACTTTCAAGATCGCCAATGTGCCCCCCGGCAAATACACCCTCAAGGCCGCCCACCGCAAAGCGGGCGTGGTGACCAAAGAGATTGAAGTCAAGGACGGCGCCGTGTCCGTGGAACTGGCGCTCGACGCCAAGTAACCAAGCCTTTTCCCTCAGCCGCTGCGGGGCGACTCGCAGCGGCTTAATTTTTGATGGAAGACAAGTTGATTCCCGGAGGGCAGCCGGCGCGCGGACTTCATGGTTTTGCCCTCTTGACCGCCGCCGCCACTCTCATGTTGATCGGGGTAGGCGGCCTGGTCACCAGCCATGGCGTCGGGATGTCGGTTCCCGACTGGCCGAACACCTATGGCTACAACATGTTCTTCTTTCCGCTCTCGAAGTGGGTGGGCGGCATCTTCTACGAGCATTCGCATCGGCTGGTCGCCTCGGGAGTCGGCCTGCTAACCACCATCCTGGCGCTGTGGCTGCACGGACGGTCCGCGCGCCCCTGGCTGCGCTGGCCCGCCGTTATCCTCTTCGCCACGGGTCTCGCCACTTTCATCAAAATGCCGGCTCGCTCCCAGGATGCCACGGTCCTGTTGACAGTAGGTGCTGCCGGATTTCTCATCAGTTTCATGTGGCCTGGCGGTGACGGCGCGCCCCGGTGGCTGCGACGGCTCGGGGTGGTCGCCTTCTTCGCTGTGGTCGCTCAGGGAGTGCTGGGCGGCCTGCGGGTGACGGCCATCAAAGATGAATTGGGGATCTTCCACGCCACCCTGGCCCAGCTCTTCTTTTGTCTGATTTGCGCCATCGCCCTTTTCACCAGCCGCTGGTGGCAGGCGACGGCAACGGCACCGCCCATCGAGGCGGCCCGGCATCCCGTGCTCATCCGCTGGTTCTTCGGCATCACCCTGTTAATCCTGGTACAACTCACCCTTGGCGCGACGATGCGACATCAGCATGCTGGTTTGGCCATCCCGGATTTCCCGCTGGCCTACGGCAAAATCTGGCCGGATACCGACCCTGAAGCCGTGGCGCGCTATAATCAGCAACGCCTCGAAGTCACCGCCCTGAACCCGATCACCGCGACCCAGATCACCCTCCAGATGACCCACCGCCTGCTGGCCTTGCTAATCCTGGTGGCCACCGCCGCCGGCGCCCGCGCCACGGTCTCCCGGCTCGGAGCAAAAAGTTTTTTAGGAACCTTATCCCTGTCATGGCTTGGACTGATTCTGCTGCAAGTGGCTCTGGGCGTGGCCACTATCTGGTCCAACAAGGCCGCAGACATCGCCACCGCACACGTATTATGTGGCGCCCTGGCACTGGCGCTTGGAACAGTTGCATGTATAGTTTCTATTCAAAAATTTGCTTTTGCCCGAAACGCCGCATCGAGCTTGCGCCCCTCGCCGGGGTCCCGTTCGCTCCCGGGCTCCAAGGCAAGCGTTGAGAATCTATACTGATCTGATGAAGGCTACGGTTGTAAGAATCACCCAGCCCGTCCCGGTGGAAAAAAACTGGGTGGCGGTCTACGCCGATCTGTTCAAGGCCCGGCTCACCCTGCTGGTGCTCCTGACTACGATGGTGGGCTTTTATGTCGGTTACCAGGGACCGATGGATTACGGCTTGATGACGTGGGCGCTCGCCGGCACCAGCCTCTTGGCTTGCGGCGCCTCGGCGCTCAACCAACTGATCGAACGCGAATACGACGCGCGCATGCGCCGTACGCGCGACCGCCCACTGCCTTCGGGCCGGATGCAACCCCGCACGGTGCTGGCGATCGGGGTGGCCACGGCCGCCCTCGGCCTGGCCTGCCTGGTGCTTGCCGTCAATTGGGTCACCGCCGCCCTCGGCGCCCTCTCGCTGGTTAGCTACGTCTTTATCTATACCCCCATGAAACGCCTCACCTGGATGAACACCCTGGTGGGTGCGGTCCCGGGAGCCTTGCCGCCGCTGATGGGCTGGACCGCCGCCCGCGGCCAGATCACTAGCGAAGGCCTCGCGCTGTTCGCCATCCTGGCCTTCTGGCAACTGCCGCATTTCATGGCCATCGCCTGGATTTACCGCGACGAATACGCCAAAGCCGGCTTCCAGATGCTGCCGCTGGTGGACCACGACGGTCATCGCACCGGACGCCAGGCCGTCAGCCACACCCTGGCCCTCGTCGGCGTGAGCCTGTGCCCGTTCCTGTTCCGCCTGGCCGGCCCGCTCTACCTGGCCGGCGCCCTGGTGCTCGGCGCCATCTTCCTCTGGTGCGCCATTGATTTCTCCCGGAAACTGAACCTCTCCCGCGCGCGGTATCTCTTTTACGCCTCGATCCTGTACCTGCCGCTGCTGCTGGGCGCGATGGTCATCGACAAACTGCCTTAACCCGCTTTTGCGACATGCCAGTTGACAAGCAGGGGATTCCACGTTTCCTTATCCTAGATTGTTATTGTCAGAACAAAATAAGGTTAGCTATCGTCTTGGCGAATAACGGCAACTATTGAACTGAATGCAGGCCACTACTTATGCCCCGCACCATGCCCACGCGCATGAGGCGCATCATGCTGACCAGGGTTTCTGGCGCACCTATATCTTCTCCACCGACCACAAAGTCATCGGCATCCAGTACGGGCTGACGGCGCTCTGTTTCCTGCTCTTCGGCTTTTTCCTCATGCTGATGATGCGCTGGCAGATCGCGCATCCGGGTGAGGCGGTGCCGCTGGTGGGCCCGCTGCTCAACGCCCTCCTTGGGGACGTCGCCGCCAAAGGCATCATGTCGCCCGACCTCTACAACTCTTTCGGCGCGATGCATGGCACCATCATGGTCTTCCTGGCCATCGTGCCGCTGGCTGTGGGCGCCTACGGCAATTACCTGGTGCCGCTCCAAATCGGCGCGAACGACATGGCCTTCCCCAAGCTCAACATGATGAGTTACCAGGTCTATTTCCTGGGCGGCATCATCATGTTCGTCAGCTTCTTCATCCCCGGCGGTGCGGCCCAGTCCGGCTGGACCTCGTATCCGCCGTTGTCGATGGCGGTGCCGACGGATGGCCAGACCTTCTGGCTCATCGGCATGGTTTTCCTGATCACCTCCTCGCTGCTGGGATCCGTCAATATCCTGGCCACCATCATTCAGCTCCGGGCCCCGGGCCTGACCTGGATGCGGCTGCCGTTCTTTGTCTGGGCGCAGTTTACGGCCTCGTTTTTGTTGCTTCTGGCGTTTCCTCCGCTCGAAGCGGCGGGCGTTATGCAGCTCATGGACAAAGTCGCGGGCACGAGCTTCTTTCTGCCCACCGGCCTGGCGGTCGGCGGAAACCTGGCAAACGTCAGCGGCGGCGGCAGCCCGCTATTGTGGCAGCACTTGTTCTGGTTCCTGGCGCATCCCGAAGTCTACGTCCTGATCCTGCCGGCGATGGGTATCATCGCCGAGATTATTGCCAACAACACCCGCAAGCCCCTGTGGGGATACCGCTCGCTGGTGTATGGCGCGCTGGCCATCGGTTTCATTTCCTTCCTGGTCTGGGCGCATCACATGTATCTGACCGGCATGGGCACCAAGATCGCGACGTTCTTCCAGACCACCACCATGATCATCTCCATCCCGTCGGTGATCATTCTCACGTGCCTGCTGATCTCGCTCTGGGGCGGTTCGATCCGCTTCAACACACCGATGCTCTTTGCGCTGGCGTTTCTGCCGATGTTCGGCATTGGCGGCCTCACGGGGTTGCCCCTCGGCTTTAGCGTGAGCGACATCCATCTGCATGACACGTATTACGTCATTGGCCACTTCCATTACGTCGTGGCGCCCGGAACGATTTTCGCGCTGTTCGCCGGCATCTATTTCTGGTTCCCGAAGCTGACCGGGCGCCGGATGAGCGAGTATTGGGGTAAAGTACATTTCTGGGGTTCGCTATTATTTATGAACCTGGTGTTCATGCCGATGTTCATCCAGGGCATGGCCGGCATGCTCCGGCGCATGTCGGACGGCGCGGTGCAGTATTCCGAGTTGAAACTCCAGGGGGTGTCCGGCGCGCTCAGCTCGACCGTTATCGGTTTGAACAACTTCATTCTCTGGGGCGCCGTGGGCCTGGCCCTCGCCCAGATTCCCTTCATCATTAATCTCTTCTGGAGCATCAAACATGGAGAAGAGGTCCACAGCGATAACCCTTGGGAAGCCACGACCCTGGACTGGCAAACCCCGACTCCCCCGCCGCACGGCAACTTCCTGACCCCGCCTTCCGTCTATCGCGGCCCGTATGAATACAGCGTTCCGGGTGCCGCACGGGATTTTGTCCCGCAAAACGAACCGCAGAAGAAAGCCTGAACCGCAACCAAACTTTTCATGGAAATTCCCTACACAGTTCAAGCACGACCGGATACCGGCGTGTATAACGCCAAGGTGGGCATGTGGCTGTTCCTGGCCTCGGAAGTCATGCTCTTCGGCGGGCTTTTTTCGTCCTACATTTTGCTTCGGGTAAGCGCCCTCGAAGGAACCTGGCCGACCGGGTTGCTCAGCGTCCCGCTGGGAACTATCAATACGATCATCCTCGCGCTCTCGGCCATCACCACCTTGCTGGCCTGGGTGGCGTGCAAGGCGCGGATGTTCGACCGATTCAAACTCTTCCAGGGGCTGACGATCCTGCTGGCGATCATCTTCCTCGGCATCAAGAGCTACGAATACCGCGACAAATTCACCCACTACGAACTGGTGTTGAAAAGCGGGGAGATTGCCGATGGCCACCTGGTGCGACGCGAAGCCAACGGCGACGTGGTCCTGCATGGCCATACCGTCAAGGAACACGCCGAACTCATGAACGGCCGCAAACATGTCGAGCACCGGGAATTGACCATCCCGAAAGACCAGATCGTGCGCATGCAGAATTACGGTCCGTGGCACAACACTTTCCTCGCCACTTACTTCACCATGTCCGGTTTGCACGCCCTCCACATCCTGGGTGGCATTGTCGTCATGGGCTACCTCTGGGGCCCCGGCAGCCGGATGTGGAAAACCGATCCGGAACGGTTCACCAACCGCGTCGAAGTCAGCGGCCTTTTCTGGCACTTCGTCGATCTCGTGTGGATCTTCCTGTTCCCGACGTTCTACCTGATTTGACCCGATGCAACCTATGAGCGAAACCCAAACTGACGCCTTCAAAGCGTATGCGCGCAAATGCGGCGCGGTCTTCACGGCTGTGGTTTGCGGCACCCTGATCATGGTCGCCGCCTCGTACGCGCCGTTGACCAACCACCACCTCTCAATCGCGCTGGTACTAACCGCGGCTGCGGTGAACGCTTTCCTCGTCGCCGGCTACCTGATGCACTTGATCGGCGAGCGCAAGCTCATCTTCGCCGTGCTGGCCTTTACCGTGTTTTTCTTCATTGGCCTGATGGGGCTTTCAATCTGGGCCGCTCACGATCTGCCGGCGCTCGGCGCACCGGTGGCAAAATAAAGGACGTATGTCACTCAAAGCTCTGCACCTCGTCTTCGTCAACGCATTCAGCGCACTGTCCTTCGGCTTCGCCATCTGGATGCTGAAACAGTATTTTTCGCCGGAAGGCAGGATGGCGGACCTGGCCTACGGGCTGGGCGCCGTGCTCTCCGGAATTGCCATTATCTTTTACGGCATCAAATTTCTGAAGAAGCTCAAAAACGTCAGTTACCTCTGAACCTTATGCGCCCTTTCATGAGTCGCCGCTTTCGCTGGTCAGGACTGGCCGCCGCCCTGCTGCTGGCGGGCAGTTGGGCCGCCTCCGCCTGCTCCGCCTGTTACGGGGGCAAGACGGACTCGCCCCTCGCACAGGGCATGAACTGGGGCATCATGAGCCTGCTGGGCATTATCGTCACCGTCCTGGTGGGCGTGGCCGCGTTCTTTATTTTTCTGGCCCGCAAATCCTCCGCCCTGGAACCGGAAGCACCCACTGCTGAGCCTGCCATTTCCTCCAGCCACGTCTAAACTGATTTCATTATGGCCGACTTTCTCAAATTACCCCCCATCGCCTCCGAGCAAGGCGCCGGCGTTAACAGCCTGGTTACCTATATCCATTGGCTGATGATCGTGCTGTTCGTGGGCTGGTTGATTTACTTCGGGTACACCCTGTTCCGCTTCCGGAAAGACCGCCACGCGCGTGCGGATTACCATGGCGTACGCAACCACGCCTCCAGCTACATCGAATTTACCGTTGCCGGGATTGAAGCGTGCCTGCTCCTGTTCATTGCCGTGCCGCTCTGGGCCAGGGCCGTGGAGAAGTTTCCCACGGAGAAAGAGTCCACCGTGATCCAGGTGATGGGCCAGCAATTTGCCTGGAACGCGCGCTACGCGGGACCGGACGGCGTTTTTGGCCGGCAGGACATCACACGGGTGAAAGCGGACAACACGTTTGGTGTCGATCCCGCCGATCCGGCCGGCAAAGATGACGTGCAGGTGCTAAACGAAATGCACGTACCCGTGAACAAGCCGGTGATCGCCTATGTCTCTTCGCGAGACGTGATTCATTCCTTCAAAGTGCTCGCCATGCGGGCCGCTCAGGACGCCATTCCCGGCATGCGCATTCCCATGTGGTTCAAGCCTACTAAAGAAGGCAAATACCAGGTGTATTGCGCACAACTATGCGGCAATGGCCACGCCTCGATGGCCCAGGGCATGATCGTGGTCGAGAGCGAGGAAGCCTATAAGAAGTGGCTCGCCTCCAAGTCGGGCGCCGCGACGAGCTTCGAGTAGTCTCCGCCCTGGCTGCGGATTCAGGCCGGTGCCGTCAGCCGATATCCAACTCCCGGTTCGGTGAGAATCAGTTCCGGCCGCGTGGGGTCGGATTCGAGTTTATCCCGCAAGTGCGCGGCGTAAACCCTCAGGTAATGCGTCTGCTCGAGGGCTTTTGGACCCCAAACTTCCGTGAGGATCTGCCGCTGCGTCACCACCCGCCCCGCGTTACGCACCAGGAGTCGCAGGAAGGAGTATTCCGTGGGGGTCAGCTTGACCTCGGCACCCCGCACGCTGACGCGGCGATTGGCCAGGTCCACCTCCAGCGCGCCATGCGTGAAGACGGCGTTTTCCGGCATGGGCTGTGCGTGGCGCAAAGCGACCCGCAACCGCGCTAACAACTCCACCGTGCTGAACGGCTTGGTCACATAATCATCCGCACCGGCATCCAGCGCTGCAACTTTCTCGTCATCCGCTTCGCGCACGGTGAGAATAAGCACCGGCACCCGACTCCATTCGCGCAGCCGTTTAAGCACCGTCAGGCCGTCGAGGTCCGGCAATCCCAGGTCAAGCACCACGACATCGGGCCGGCGCTGGGCCGTCTGCACGATGCCGTCGGAACCCGTGGCGGCTTCCCACACGCGGTAGCCGTTGGCTTCCAGGGTCACCCGCAACAAGCGGCGAATTTGGACTTCGTCGTCGATGACCAGGATCGCGGGCTGGTATGGAGATGCTTCACTCATGGCTGAAACTCATCTTTGGACGGGGGAGGACTGCCCGGTGGAAAATGGAGGGTGAACTCGGCTCCCCCGCCTTCGCGGTTTGATACCTCGACTCGCCCGCCCATTGCTTGAGTAAATCCATTAACGATCGATAAGCCCAGACCCGTGCCTCCCGCCGGAGCACCGGGCGCACGGTAAAACTTTTCAAAGACATGGGACAGACTCTCCGCTGGCAGACCGGGACCGCGATCGGCAACGACGACCGCCAACCCATGTGGAGACGACCTCGCAGAGATTTCGACCGGCGTGCCGGGAGCGGTGTAAGTCCCCGCGTTCACCAGCAAATTCAAGAGCGCCTGCTCCACCAACACGGGGTCAAGTTGGGCCAGCGGCAGGTCCGCCGGCAACGCAACTCTGACCTGATGTCGGGCGAGTTCTTTCGCGGTCTTCCGCACGGCGGCATTGACCAGGTCCTTCACGTCGCACCATTCAAGCCGCGGCTTTACCCGGCCGGATTCCAGCCGCGTCATATCCAGCAGATTGGCCACGAGCCGATTCAGTCGGTCGGTGCTGGTTTGAATTTCGCCGATGAGCGTCCGCGCCAACTCCGGTTGACCGCCGCATTCCAGGCCATCCAACGCCGTTACTGCTGTAGTGATGGCCGCGATCGGGGTTCGTAGTTCGTGCGAGACCGAATTCAGCAGGGATTTGCTTAGGCGCTCCGACTCCGCCACCACCCGGGCCTGCTCGGCCTCCGTGGTTAAGCGGAGGCGATCAAGCACCAGCGCCGCCTGGCGGGCGAAGGCGTCCAGCAGATCACGCTGTTCCAACGCCGGGGGTTGCCCGGCCGCCAGTCGCACACACATCACTCCGATCACCCCCTGCTTGGTCGCCAGTGGCAAATGCAACGATTCGGAAAGCGGCAGGTTGTCAGTGTGGAGGCCCGCTGCTTTGCCGTGACGGAAGGCCCACGCCGCCACGCCCTGTTCTTTATCGGTCACCGCCAGTGTGCTTGCGGGATGCGGCTTTTGCGCCAGGTTACCGTCCACTTCGCGCAGCAATAAAGCCGTGTCACACTCAAATACGCGCCCCACCTCCGCCACCAATCGCTGGGCAAGTTCATCCACCGAGGCCGCGTCCGCCAGATCCCGCGTCAGCAGGTAAAGTGCTGTGGACCGTTCCTCGCGCCGGCGCTCGGCTCGCTCCTGCGTCCTAATCCGCGCCGTCAATTGCCCCAGCACCAGGGCAACGGCGAAATACATCCCGAACATTAACGCATCCTGAATGCTGTTGATGAGGAGAGTGTGGCGGGGTGGAAGAAAACAGTAATTCCACAACAGGGCGCTCATGGTTGCGGCCAGAAACACCGGACCCCGCCCCACGAACAGGGCCAGGGCGACCACCGTAAGCAGGTAAATCAACGCCAGGGCATAAGGGCCGACCAGGGTGTCGAGCGCCGCGTTGACCCCGGTGGCCACCGCAATCGCGCCCACGCTGATGGCGTATTGGCGGGGTTGCCGTTCAAACGCGAGAGCAAGAGGGGGCGAGTCGGAAGGCGCATCGGCTCGGTCCACCCGCACGGCGTTTATGTCAATGTCGCCGCTGGCAGCGATGAGCCGGCGGAGGAAGGCGAAGCCGCGAAGCCGCTCGAGCACGCGCCGTCCGCCTGGCTTGCCAACGATGATTTGGGTGACGTTGTGCTGTCGCGCCACGCGCAACAATCCGCGCACGACATCCATGTCGGCGCTGGTGATAATCTCGGCGCCGAGTTCCCGGGCCAAGGCGAGGTTTTTGGTGAGCTGGGCTTGTGCGGTTTCCGTCAGTGATTCCGGACGTTCGATGTGCACGGCCAGCCAGGGACAATCCAGGCTGTCCGCCAATCGCCGGGTCCAGCGCACCATATTCGCCGAATACGGGCTGGGACTGACCGCAACCAGCAACCGATAGCCCGATTTCCAGGGCCCGGCAATCTGCATGGCCTGCATGTAATCGCGCACGTCCTGCCCCACGTGTTCCGCGGCCAATCGCAGCGCCATCTCGCGCAGGGAATTCAAATTCCCAACGCGAAAGAAGTTCATTAGGGCCGCCTCGGCGCGATCGGGTAGATAAACTTTGCCTTCGTCGAGCCGTTTGAGCAGTTCTTCCGGCGGCAAATCCACCACCTCAATCTCGGCCCCGTCCAGCACGCTGTCCGGCACCGTTTCACTCATGGTCGATCCGCTGATCTGTCGCACCGTGTCAGCCCGGCTCTCGACATGCTGAACATTCAACGTGGTGTAGACATCCACCCCGGCGTTCAGCAACTCGAGGACGTCCTGGTAACGCTTGGTGTGACGCGAGCCAGGTGCGTTGGTATGGGCGAGCTCGTCGACGATGGCCAGTTGTGGGCGGCAGTCAACCAGACCGTCCAGGTCCATCTCCTCCAAAGTGACCCCGCGATACTCAATCTTGCGGCGTGCGATCAGCTTCAGCCCCGCCAAAAGTGCGTCCGTCTCCTTCCGTCCGTGGGTTTCGACATAGCCGAGCACCACCTCCCGGCCTTCGCGCTGGGCGCGGTGGGCCGCCTCCAGCATCGCGTAGGTCTTGCCCACCCCCGCCGACATCCCGAGAAAAACCTTCAGCCGTCCGCGTCGCCGCGCGGCAGCGTCCTTCTCGATGGCGGCGAGCAGCACATCGGGATCCCTGCTTAATGGCTCACCCATCGCGCTTACTTTAACAGGTCCAACGCCAAATTCAGGCGTAAAACATTCACCCGCTCCTCACCCAGAAAACCAAGTTGTCGCGGCTCGATCGACTGCTCTACCAGCTTGCACAACCGTTCAGTCGTGGCGGCATCGAACTTCCTCGCTTCAGCCACTCGCGGGATTTGCAGCCGGGCGGACGCTGGACTGATGTGCGGATCGAGGCCGCTGCCGGACGCAAAGAGCATATCGGCAGGCACCGCCATGTCGTCGGCCAGGTGGTGCGCCGCGCGAAATTCATCTGCCCGGGCACGCACCTGCGCGATCAGGTTGGAACTGGTTGGCCCCAGGTTGCTCGCCGCAGAGGCTACCGTCGCATAGTTCGTGCCGTCGTCGCCGGCAGACGGCCGGGGCCAAAAATACTGGCTGCCGGCAACCCGCTGCGCAAGCCACTCGGACCCGACCGGTTGGCCGTCACGCTTCAAAATGCTGCCCGCGGCCTGATGCGGGAAACAAACCCTCGCGGTCACCGTGACTGCGAGTGGATAAATCATGCCCGTCAACAGGGACAGCACCAGAAACATCCGGCACGCCACCGCCAGGGGGCCGGCTCGGTGCACGGGTGGAACCGCTTGCGGGGCGGGCACTATCGAGTCCAGCGCGCCCCAGTGTTTCCAGAATGGCAGAGTGTCGTTCGAGGTTTTCATGTTAGTCCAAGCAGGTTGATGCCGAGGTCGATCACTTTTATCCCTACGAATGGCGCGATGAGTCCGCCGACGCCGTAGATCACGAGGTTTCGCCGAAGTACCGCCGCGGCTCCGACTGGGCGGTAAGAGACCCCCCGCAACGCCAACGGGATGAGCGCTATGATGATAAGCGCGTTGAAGATTACGGCGCTGAGAACGGCGCTCTGAGGCGAGGCCAGCCACATGATGTTGAGCGCGGCCAGCGGCCCCCGCGTGGCTCCCGTCACAGCGTAGAGGCCCAGAAACATCGCCGGCAGGATGGCGAAATACTTAGCCACGTCATTGGCGATGCTGAACGTGGTCAATGCACCGCGGGTCATGAGGAGTTGCTTCCCGATTTCGACGACTTCAATCAGCTTGGTCGGGTTGCTGTCCAGGTCCACCATGTTACCGGCTTCGCGGGCGGCCTGGGTACCGGTGTTCATCGCCACCCCGACGTCCGCCTGGGCCAGGGCTGGTGCGTCGTTGGTGCCATCCCCCGTCATCGCCACCAGGTGGCCTTTGGCCTGTTCCTGGCGAATCCGACGCAGCTTGTCCTCGGGTGTGGCTTGCGCCATGAAATCGTCCACGCCGGCCTCCGCTGCAATCGCCGCCGCGGTAAGCGGATTGTCACCGGTGATCATCACGGTACGAATACCCATTTTGCGAAGCTGTCCGAACCGTTCCCGGATGCCGCCTTTCACCACGTCCTTCAACTGGATCACACCCAACACGGAACAGTTCTCGACGACCACCAGGGGCGTGCCGCCCTGCCGGGCGACATCTTCCACGGCCTGCGCGGTTTCCTTCGGATAAACCCCTCCCTGGTGTTCCACGAAGGCCCGCATCGCCTCCGCGGACCCTTTCCGAATTCTGCGCTCCCCGGCACCGTCCCGCGCCGGGAAGTCCACGCCGCTCATGCGGGTTTGTGCGGTGAAGGGAACAAAGCGCGCATGGGTCTGCGAGACTTCGCGCCCACGGAGTTTGAACTGGTCTTTGGCGAGTACCACGATGCTTCGACCCTCGGGAGTTTCGTCGGCCAGGGAGGCCAGTTGCGCGGCATCCGCCAGGCGCTCGGCGGAACCGCCGGGCACCGGCAGAAAGGCCGTGGCCTGCCGATTGCCCAGGGTGATCGTACCCGTCTTGTCGAGCAGCAGCACGTTGATATCGCCCGCAGCCTCGACGGCACGGCCGCTGGTCGCCAGCACATTGCGGCGGATGAGTCGGTCAATGCCACTGATGCCAATGGCACTGAGCAGGCCACCGATGGTGGTCGGGATCAGGCAGACCAGCAGTGCGGTGAGAACCGGCAGGCTGAGGTTCGCCGCGCCCGGCTGCCCGGCCTGCTGCTCGCTGTAGCGGCCAAAGGCGGGCAACGTTACCACCGCGAGCAGGAAGACCGCCGTCAGCCCCGTCAGCAAAATCGAGAGCGCAATTTCGTTGGGTGTTCTCTGGCGCTTCGCTCCTTCCACCATCGCAATCATCCGGTCCAAAAACATCGAGCCCTGCTCCGACGTGACGCGGATAACGATCCGGTCGCTGATGACTTTCGTGCCTCCAGTCACCGCGCTACGGTCTCCGCCGCTCTCTCGAATGACCGGGGCGGACTCCCCAGTGATGGCGCTTTCGTCCACCGTGGCGATGCCATCAATGACCTCACCGTCCGCCGGAATGATATCGCCCGCCTCGCACACTACATGGTCGTCCTTACGCAGCAAAGTCGCTGGAACTCGTTGCTCCTGTCCTTGGTGCTGACGCCGAGCCAT
The DNA here is from genome assembly GCA_002298785.1 of Verrucomicrobia subdivision 3 bacterium UBA693. Lineage (GTDB taxonomy): Bacteria > Verrucomicrobiota > Verrucomicrobiia > Limisphaerales > UBA8199 > UBA693. The sequence continues at coordinate 115,753 of DBMR01000008.1, read as the reverse complement.
GGTGGTGGTCCGAGCCTTTTTCAAACTCTCCGCTTGCGCCTTCCCGCGGCCCTCCGCCAGCGCTTCGGCAAAATTGGCGAACAGGACAGTGAACCATAACCAAACCGCAATTTGCAGGTCGAAAGCCGAGAACTGGCGGTGCATCAAATCGCTCAGCACGACCACCGTGCACAGCAAGGCACCCAGTTCGGTAAGCAGCATAACCGGGTTTCGCCAAAGTACTCGAGGGTCGAGCTTGCGAAATGCTTCGACCAATGCGGGCCTTAACAAAACCATGGTGAATGTGGAGGGAATTTTGGACTTCATAGGTCGATTACCTTTAGAAAACACGACTCCCCAACATCAGGTGCTCGACGACCGGGCCCAGCGTGAGCGCGGGCAGGAAAGTGAGCGCCCCGACAATGAACACAACGCTCACCAGGAGCAGCACGAATAACGGTCCATGAGTTGGAAACGTGCCCGAGGAGGGCGGACAGGATTTCTTCGCCGCCAGGCTTCCAGCCGCCGCCAGCATGGGCAAAATTATCCCAAACCTGCCGACGAACATCGCCACCGCCCCAAGCAAATTGTAGAAAATCGTGTTCGCATTCAGCCCGGCGAAAGCGCTGCCGTTGTTTCCAGCCATCGAGGCGAACGCGTATAGAACCTGGCTCAAACCGTGCGGTCCCGCGTTGGTGACTCCTGACCTTCCCGCCTCCGTCAGGAGCGCAATCGCCGTGAACCCGAGGATGATGACACACGGCGCGAGCACGGCAATCATCGCCAGCACCATCTCACGCTGCTCCAGACGCTTGCCAAGGTATTCCGGCGAACGACCCACCATCAGTCCCGCCATGAACACCGTCAACACCACGAAGGCCAGCATCCCGTAAAGACCGGCGCCCACACCGCCGAACACCACCTCGCCGAGCATCAAGTTGAACAACGCCACCAGTCCGCTTAAGGGGGAGAGGCTGTCGTGCATGGCATTGACCGAACCGTTGGAGGCCGCCGTCGTGGTAACCGCCCAGAGCACGCTGTTTACCACGCCGAACCTCGTTTCCTTGCCCTCCAGGGGAGCCAGGTTCGCCAAGGCGGGATTTCCCTGGGTTTCGGACCACAGCGCCAGGCCCAACCCCGCCAGCAGCAACACCAGCATCGCGCTGAATAACGACCACGCATGCCGCCTCGAACCGATCATCCGCCCGAACATGAAGACCTGCGCCGCCGGCAACATCAGAATGGCCAGCATCTGGAGAAAATTGGTCAATGGCGTCGGGTTCTCGAACGGGTGCGCACTGTTCACGCCGAAGAAGCCGCCGCCATTGGTGCCGATTTGTTTGATGGCAATTTGGGAAGCCGCCGGTCCCAGCGGCACAACCTGTTTCGCCCCTTCCAGGGTCGTCACTTCCTGGTAGGGCGCCAGGTTCTGCACGACCCCCTGTTCAACCAATACCAGCGAAAACACAAGCGAGAGCGGCACCAGGACATACAGAATGCTGCGCACCAGGTCCGCCCAGAAATTGCCGACCGTGGACGCGGACCGTCGCGCCAAACCGCGCGCCAACGCCAGCAGTACCGCCATCCCGGTCCCGGCACTCACAAAATTCTGGACAGCGAGCCCGAGCACCTGCGTGAGATAACTCATCGTCGCTTCGCCGGAGTATGCCTGCCAGTTGGTGTTTGTAACGAAGCTCACGGCGGTATTGAGGGCCAGAGGCCATGCCACGTTCGGGAGCCCGGCGGGATTAAGCGGCAACCACTGCTGCGTGAGTTGGAGTCCCATGAGCACCAGGACCCCGACAAGATTGAACCACAGCAAAGCAATCGCGTACTCCGTCCAGCGCATCTCCCGGTCCGGTGATGTTCCCACAGCTCGATAGATCCTGCCCTCAACCGCCTTGAGCGGGGCCAACCACCGGGGAATCGCACCCCCAAACACCGCAGCGAGGTAACTCCCTATCAAAGGGGCCAAGGCCAGCAAGACGCCGAAATACGCCGCCAACTGCAACCAGTCATTCCGTTTCATACGAATCAAGATGCGGCCGCAACGGATGGCGTGGTAATCAATACCCGGGGTCAGGGCGTAAAAATCCCGTTAAAATAACCTCCCATCGCAGCGCTCGAAGCATGGTTGAGTTACCTGCACCGAATCGGTTGTAAAGCAGATCGACCGACCGGGTTACTGCGTTCGGGCAGGGTTATCAGCGATGACGCAATGATTCCAGGGCGAAGCCACGAGTCACCGACGGGCGACAATCGGCTTCAGGCCGCCGCCGGGTCGATCTCGTCCGGTTGCCAAAGCAGCCGGCCTTCCATGCCCCCAGCGACTACCAGCGTCTGTCCGGTCACATGCCGGGCCAACACGTCCGAAGACAGAAACACCACCGCGTTCGCGATATCTTCCGGGCGCGCGATTTGCGGCAGGGCCATCGTCGCGGTGGTTTTGCGAATCATTTTGGCGTCACCGAGCTTGGCGGCCAGTCGCGGCACCACCGTCCATCCCGGGCAAACGCAATTGATCCGCCCGCCACAATAGGTCGCCGTGTGGGGAGCAATCCGGGACAGCTCGTTCTTAACCGACCGCGTCAAGCCGTAGGCCATGGCCGCCTTTCCCGCCGCGTAATCGGCATGACCCGCTTCACCGAAAACCGCGGCGGTGGAACCGATGAGTACCGCGTTGCCCTGCTTTTGCCGGGCGACGATCCGTAGAAATTCGCGCAAGCTCAGAAACGTCGTGGTGAGCACTCCATCCAGCGTGCGCCGCCAATGCGCCAGCGGCATCTCGTGCAGATAAAGATCCCGCGTCTCCCAGGAAGCGGCGTTGGCGACCAGCGTATCCACTCGACCAAACCGTTTCAGCGCCGCGGCAAAGAGCTTTCGCACCTGGGCTTCCCGGGTGAGATCGGCTCGCACCAGGAGCACCTGCGCCGGCCGCAATTGGGCCGCCAGGCTTTCCAGCGCTGCTTTGCCGGTCCGATATTGCAGGACCAGGCGGGCGCCTTCGGCCGCAAACTGGCGGGCGATGCCCGACCCGATGCCGCCCGATGCCCCGGTAATCAATACCACTCGATCTCGCAAATGCGTTTCCATAACCAAGCCAGAATGAAGGGATTTAAGGGGCCGGATCGGAGGGAAGCAAGGCCACATTTAAGACCCGGTGGCTGGAGCCTGTCGTAACCTATGGGATTTAGTGCTGGAAATATTCCTTGGCCGTTCACATCCTATGCGCACCACTTAGCATGTATTGGCGCATAAAAGTTGTCGGATTTAAGCTTCTATCGGGTCTCCCTGGCGGCTCGGCACTGTATCGCTTTAGCCAAAAGCATATCACCAAGTCTCTCGTTTTGACCCGCAACCGCGCCTTGCAAAAGGTAAAAGTCGGAACCCGGTATTTCGAGTGGTTGACCGATAATGATCCGGACCGGACCGTGGCCGGCGGGGTGCACTTGGATTTTGGCAGCGGGTGGCATCCCACCATTCCCCTGCTTTTTCATACGCTCGGCGTGCGACGGCAGCATTTATTCGATATTAAACCCATCCTCGACCGGCGCATGCTGCAGCAAACCGTCAGCATCTTCCGGGAAATTCAGACGGACCCCGACTGGCCCCGCAAGACCACCCCCTCCCGGGCGCTGCCGGACCTGGCCAACCTTAGCTTGTCCGAATACCTGGATAGCCTGGGCACTTCGTATCATGCCCCTTACGCGGAGCAATTTTCGACCCTGGCACGCACGGTGGACCTGGTCACCAGCACCCAGGTGCTGTTTCACGTTCCGCGAACCGCCCTCGCCTCGACTTTCAAGCAAATCTTTGGCGTCCTCAAACCCGGTGGCCACTTCATGGCTACGATCCACCTGCAGGACATCCTCGCCGGCAGCCCGAACAATCGCGTCGCGAAATTCCACCAATTCCGGTATTCGCCTGAAACCTGGAACCGCTGGTTCAGCTCCGACCTGATGTCTTACAACCGACTGCGCGCGCCCGATTACCTTTCCCTGCTCAAAACCGCGGGCTTTCAAGTGCGCCATTTCGAAGTTGAACCCGGCACCGAGGCGGATCACCAGGCTCTGGAGCGAACCCCCATCGCTGAGTGTTTCAAACATTATTCGTGGAAAGACCTGGCCGCCCGGCATCTGTTCTTTGTGGCACAAAAGCCATGATCTTCATTCTCACCTACCACCGGGTAGTGCGAGGGGCCGAGACCAAGCCGAAGTTTTACACGGTGACCGAACGGCAGATGGAACACCAGGTCGAGCTCCTCGACAGTTTCGGCTATGAACCGCTCCGACCCTCTGACCTGCTAAATTACCAACCCCACGCCAAACCCACCTACCTGTTGACCTTCGACGACGGCACCGCCGATCATTACGAGGTCGTCTTGCCGCTGCTCGAACGCTTCGACCGCCAAGCGGTTTTTTTCGTACCGACCGCCAAATTGGATCGGCCGGGATACTTGTCCACCGCCCAGGCCCGAGCAATTAGCGAACGCGGCCACATCCTGGGGCTCCACAGCCATGAACATCGACGCATGGATGTCTGCGACGAGGAAGATCTGCGGGTACAAATGGAAATCTCCGGTGGCATCCTGAGCGGGATCACGGGTCAGTCTCCGGTTTTTTTCGCCCCGGTAGGCGGCTACCTCAATCATCGGGTAAAACAAGCGGCCCTCGAGGCGGGCGTAAAGGTAACCCGCACCATGCGCTGGGGTTACAACCCGCACCCGGATCTAAGCGCTCTGCAATGCGTGCCCCTCAATCGCCACCTCAAAGAGCAGGAATTCCGCAGGATTCTCGAATTCCGTAACATTCAAATACTCTACAACGTCAAACAGGTAGCCAAACGGCTCATGCCGATGGGGTTGTATGAGCGTTTGCGCGTCCGGGTTTTTCGGGCGCTGGGTAGAAAATGATTTGAACATGGAAGTACACTCAACGTTGATCGTCGGCGCCGGCCTGACCGGGCTTTCCTGCGCCTATCACCTCGGCGCCGGTTACCTACTCATCGAGAAGGAGGACGAACCGGGCGGCATGGTGCGGACTCATAACCGGCATAATGGATTTTTGTGCGATGGCACCGGGCACTGGCTGCACCTGCGTCAGCCTCACATGAAGCAGTTGGTGGAAACCCTGCTCCCGGGCGGCCTGGAAGAGCACGAACGCAAAGCGGTGATTCACCTGCACGAGGTTTTCACCCCTTACCCATTTCAGGCCAACACCTATGGACTTCCCCGAGAAGTAGTGCTCGATTGTCTGCTGGGACTGCTCAAAGCCCGGCACCCCGAAGATTTCGGCCTGCAACCACCCTCGGGAGCGCCCCGCAGCTTCCGAGATTGGGTGGTGCGTGCCTTCGGTGAAGGCATCGCCCGGCACTTCATGATTCCCTACAACGAAAAGCTGCTGGGAGTCAGCCTGGATGAATTGCGCCCGGAATACGCCGAGCGTTTCATTCCGCGCCCCTCCCTCGAGGACGTCGTCAAAGGCGCGCTCGGCTTCTCCCGGGAGTCTCTGGGCTACAATGCCCGGTTTGTCTATCCGCGCAACGGTGGTATCAGCGCTTTGCCCCGCGCCTTTGCCAGCGCCTTGCCGCAACCGCCAAATTACCGGGTGTCGCTCGAGTCGGTCGAGCTGGGAACACGCCTGGCCCGGCTCTCGGACGGACGGCAGGTGCGCTATCAACACCTGGTCAACACCATGCCGCTGCCGACCTTTTTGGCCTGCGCGACGGATCTTCCGCCCGAAATCCAAGAAGCCGCGCGGCAATTGCGAGCCACCACGGTTCATTACCTCGACGTGGGCGTGCGCGGTACCGGGCAGGCGGACAGTCATCATCACTGGGTCTATTTCCCCGAGCCGCAGTACGTCTTTTACCGCGTGGGTTCCTACTCGGCGGTGCACGCCGGCTCCGCACCGGCCGGCTGCCGAAGTTACTACGTGGAAATGTCGGGAGGTGCCGAGGAATGGCTGCGGCGGCCCGAGGAGCTGAAGCAACGCGTGGCGGCGGACTTGCGACGAGCCAGAATTCTCTCCGACCAGGACGAAATCCTGTTCATGGAGCAGTGCCAGATTCCCTTTGCCTACGTGATTTTCGATCAGAACTACGAACGGTCCCGGAAGACCATCCTGGATTATCTGGCGCAGGTTGGCGTCATCACCGGCGGACGCTGGGGCGGCTGGGGCTACGGCGGCATGGAAGATGCCATGTTGGACGGCCAGGCGGCGGCTGGGCGGGTTCAGGCCGGATGAAACCGCGCGTACTAATGATCGCGTATGCCTGCGACCCGGGCGGAACCGGTGAGCATTGGCTGGGCTGGGGCTGGGCCGAGCAGGCGGCGCAACGATATGCGGTGGACCTGATCACAACCCCGAAGGCCCGCCAGGCGGTCGAGTCCGCCAGCAGGCCCCTGGGCATCACACCCCATTTTGTCGAGGGACCACAATGGCTGCGAACGGTTACCGAACGATTTGGCGGCAGTTGGTCTCGCAAATGGGCCTGGCAAAACCGGGTCGGCGATCTGGCGCGGCGGCTGCACGCTGAGCACCCCTTTGCGCTTGCGCACCAGACCACCTTTCATAGCTTTCGAGTCCCCTTTCTGGCCGCCGGTCTGGGGGTGCCCTCCGTGTGGGGACCCATTGCCGGCGGCGAACACGTGCCACCCGGGTTCGACGAATACCTGGGCCCGGCCCGGCGCGAAGAACGTCTGCGCCAGTTCCTCAATGGCGCATGGAGAGGCGTGCCTTCGGTCGCACGCGCCTTGCGCCAGGCTTCGGTGCTCTTTGTCTCCAACCGCAGCACGCTTGAATTCCTGCCTGCGGATTGCCGGGCCAAGGCGCGAATCGTCCCGCCCAACGCCCTGCGCGCCGAGGATGAACAATGGCCGCAGCCACCGGAGCGCACCGCCGGTCCCACCGATCCTTTTCGTTTGTTATACGTCGGCAATTGCGTGGCCACGCGGGCCATTCCCCTGGTACTGGACGCGCTCCGCCAGGTGCAGCTCTCGAATTACGAGTTCTCCGTGGTGGGCGGCGGTCCGGCCCTGGAATCCTGGAAACAGCGCACTCGCACTCTCGGCCTCGAACCCCAGGTGAAGTTCACCGGCAAAGTGCCGTACGCGCAATTGGAGTCCTTCTATAAGTCGGCGGACGTGCTCGTTTTTCCCGCCCTGCGCGATAGCGGCGGCTCGGCCTTGTTGGAAGCCATGGCGCGTTACCTGCCGGTGATTTGCCTGGATTGGGCCGGGCCGGGTGAAATGATTGACGAAGAATCCGGCATAAAAATCCCGGTCACCTCGGCGGCCGCAACCGTCCAGGGTCTGGGCGCCGCATTGCAGCGGCTGCAGCGGGATCCAGGGCTTCGCCGGCGGTTGGCCACGGCGGCTCGGCGTCGCGCTGAATCGCAATTTCGCTGGGCAGCCAAAAGGCAACTGCTCGAATCCGCCTACCAGGAGCTGATCCGGCCATGATTAATCCGCGCCGCGCCTTCCTGGAATCGTTCTTCCGCATCATGGAAGAGCGGGCCGTTCCTTATTGCGTGCTCCGCAATTACGAACAAATTTACGAGAATAACGGCTCGGATGTGGACCTGGCGATGGAACCGGAACACCTGCTGGCGGCCAAAGACTGCCTGGGCCTCGCCGCCGCGGAAACGGGCCATCACTTCGTTCTGCGGGCGCGCTACGTCAATTACTCCTACGTCTACTGGCACCCGGAAGGTGAATTTCTCCGCATCGATCTGGAAACGGAAATTCGCTGGCGCCAGTTACCGGTGCTGACCGCCAGGTCAGTGGTCGGTTTGCGCCGAAAGTTCGGCGCGTTTTACATACCGCATCCGCGGCACGAGACCGCCATTATCCTGGTGGCAGCAATTTGGCGTGGCAACATCAGTGAGCGTTACCGCAACCAGTTGGCGGCGCTGTTTGCCCAACACTGCAACCTGGAAGAGCTGCGCCGAACTTTCCGTTGCGCGTTCGGTTCCAAAGGCGATGCCCTGGCGAATTTCACCAGCCAGGCATTGACCCAGGAGGCCGGACCGGCCCTGTGGCACTCCGTGCGTCGTGCGCTCTGGTGGAATGCCCTGGTCAGCCCTCCCAAAAGATGGGAGTTCCTCGGCTACCTGGCCGGCGATTCGCGCCGGCTTTTCGAGCGGTTGCTGCACCCGCCCGGCATCTCCTTACTCATCGCTTCCAACACCGCTGATACACCCGAACTGGACACCTTCTTCCGGAAAATCCGGATGCTCTATCCCACGGAGAAAGTCACCACCTACCTGTTCCACCCGGCGCCGCAAGGCCGGCTGGGCCGCCTTGGGATCAAGCTCCGGCTCCAGCGACTCTACTCCATCTTCAAAGGCGGGTTGTTCATGCGCCGCTACCAGGTCAGCTCCGAGCGGGACGTAGCGACGGTACTCAAAAGCCTTAGTCGCTATCTCTATCCCACCCGCACCTTTGCCTGCGCGGAAGTGACCGGACAGGATACCTGGCTGAGCCATGTGGAAACCGGGTTCACCGTCAGGCTGGTTCCCCGCATGGACCAGCAGTTTCCACATGACGACATCATCCAGTTTATTTCGGCCGTTCTGGAGCATTACCGCGAAGGCCGACATCAGGCTCAAGGCCGACCCGGACGCTGGCTCGTGCTGGTGACGGATGACGCCGCACAGTTTCGCCACCTGGCCTTTAGCCTTACCGCGATGCCCAATCTGCGACCCCGGTTCTCCCGGGTCCGGCTGTTCAACGACCGGCTGACACCGGTTCCAAATAACATCGCCCCGGGAGTGCTCGGGGACGGCCCGGCAGATTCAAGCCGCGGAAAGGACTATCCGGCGCGAGAAATGCCCCACGAAACCGCCACTTTGTCCGGCCGATTGCGCGCGGGCTTGATGTTTCCCGCCCGGCTGCGAGGATTGCTGCGCCGCAATTCGCTGGTGATTACCGGCACGCGGGATTTGCCGGCGGTGTCGGTGAACGCTGTTCCAGAAGCAGGTAAGAGCCCGGGCAAAGAGGGATCGAGACCCGACCTCATCGTGGTCTTAAAGTCTGAGGCCTCGGCCCCGGGAGTGACGACCTCCGCGGGAGGCGTTCCGATGGCCGTGGTGGATGGGACAAGGCCGGCGGCGGAAACCGCGCGACAAATCTGGGAACTGGTGCGCGCGCTGGATCGCGCGACGGCGGAAGTGGGGAACGTGGCGGAAGCGCCCCTCGCGCGCGAGAGAGCGCCGGATGAGTGAAGAGAGGTTGGGTTGAGGACCTTTAAGCTTTACAGATCTGAGCCTTAATACATGATTAATTACAACTATTAGCGAGGTGAAAGGTTACTTCTTCTATCGTTTGCGGCAAATCTGGGCCGCCATCGGTCTCGTGATCGTGGCCTGGCTGATACGCACGCTCATCGACCCGGTGGTCGGCGAGCGCGTGCCGTACACCTTCTTCATTATCGCGTCCATCGTGGCGGCGTGGACGCTGGACATTCGCTCCACGGCCCTGACGGTGCTGCTGGGCTGGTTCGTGGCGAACTGGTTCTTCGAGGAACCACGCCATTCCCTCAGCATCGAAGGCGCCTACCATTGGATAACCAGCCTGACCTATGTCGTCATCGGCCTCGCGGTCGTGTGGTTTGCCAAGTCGGAGCAGGCCGCCAGTTTGCGGGAATTGGCGGCCCTGGCCGAGGCCCGACGCCGCAAAGCCAGTGAAGCGGATTTCCGGCGCCTTTTCGAGCAGGCGCCCGTGGGATTGGCGGAACTCGATGCTCTAACCGGCCGCGTGGTGCGCGCCAATGCGTTGTGGTGCAATTCACTGGGCTGGGCGCCTGGCATTTTGCCCGACAAAAGTCTCTCCGAATTGGTCCCTTCCTCGGAGGCGCAGGAACTCTGGCAGGCGGTGCGCAATTTCGTGGACAGCGGCAAGCCCGGCCTGGTGCGGCAAACCCGGCTTATTCACACCGATGGCGGCCTGCTGCCCGTGATGCTGCGCATCGCGCCGATCCGGAAAGCGGACACCCGTCAAACCTCCCTGTTGGCGGCGATGGAAAAGACCGGCGAACCGATCTCTTAAGCGTGGAGCGACGCGGGCTTCACTCCCGCACTCAAGCGGAGCTCTTAATTACCGTCCCGCCGGCTGCTGTTGCGTCAGGCAATGCAGCGAGCCAAATCCCAAGACCAGATCCACGGCGTGAATCCCCACCACCGGACGGTCCTTGAACAACTCGCCTAAAATCCCGAGCGCCACCCGGTCGTTCGGGTCGTTGAACGTGGGCACAATCACAGCCGCGTTCGAGATGTAGAAATTCGCGTAGCTGGCCGGGAGGCGGTAGCCGTCAAAAAACAGCGGCGCCGGCATCGGCAACGCAATCACCTCGGGCTTGGAACCGTCTTCGAGCCGCAGTTCCTGGATGCGCTCCCAGTTCTCGGACAGAGGCTTGTAGTTCGGATCGCGGCGATTGGTTTCTTTGATAAGCACCACGGTGGTAGGGTTTACAAACCGGCAGATGTCATCGATGTGACCGTGAGTATCGTCACCCACCGGCCCGGCGACGAGCCAAAGGATATTCTTCTGCCCCAGGTATGTCTTGAGGGTCTCGTCGATTTCCCGCCGGCCCAGGCCCGGGTTGCGCACCTGGACCTTGGGATCGAGATAGCACTCCTCCGTGGTCAGCAGGGTGCCGCGGCCATTCACCTCGATGCCGCCACCTTCCACCACAAAATCGCGCCCGGCATATTCGGCGTTGAACAATTGCTTCCCAAGTCGCTTCGCCGCGGTCTCCGGCACCTTGCGATCCTTTTGCCAATCGTCGTATTTGGCCCAGGCATTGAAATGAAAATGCACGATCGCCGTCCGCCCCTTCGGACTCGAGCCTTGCCGCACAAAAATTGGACCGCTATCCCGGGTCCATCCGCGATTGGTGGGATGCGTTACAAATTCCACGCGCGCCAGATCCACACCCGACTTCCGGAGATAGTCCCGCGCGCGCTTCTCTTCAGCGCGATTGTCGATCAGGATGCGGACGATTTCTCCGGCCGAAAGCTTGCGGACCATCTCGCCGTAAACCCAGCGGATGGTGTCGATCTTCCCCGGCCAATCCGTTTCATTATGAGGCCAGCCCAGCCAGGTCGCTTCGTGGCGCTCCCATTCGGCGGGCATCGCATAACCCAAGGCCGCGGGGGTTTGCGCCTTCGCGCTGTTGGCGGTTTCGTTACTGGTGTTGGTCTTTTTCGCTTTGGCCATATGACGCGCGCCAGCATACGGTGTCGCGCATGGATTGCCAACCCCGCACGGGAAGAAAGCGTTGCTCTTAACGCCCCAACACGCGCCGCACCGGTGATCGAGACCACTCGCACGCCGACCCGGCCTGCCTCACTCCGCTTTGACGATCCAGCCGGATTTCACCTCCGCCGTCCCCGCATAGGAAGCCTTGCTGCGGTCCGCCTGGACACTTTCCAGGGTAATCTCGCCCACCAGCTTTTCTTCGGTAAAAACCACTTCCCCTTTTTCGTCCTTCGTATCGACCGCTTCGTACAGGTGCAGCTTGTCCCCATTCTTGAATCCCTGCTGGCTGCCCAGCGAGACGATCAAGACCCCTTTCGCCGGCACGGCCAGCACCTTGCCCGGCGCTTTCTTGAGCGCCGCCGCGGCGGCACTGGCCCCGGCCTCCTCTTGTTGGGCCACCTTGTCTTTCGCCTGCCGGCGACCCGACACCGGCACCGACGCCTTGGAAACGTCAGCCATGATCGCATTGATCGCTTTCACCGTAGCCTTGCCCAGGGCGCTGTTCATGAATTCCTTGTTGTCAAAACCGATGCCGCCGCCCCGTCCATTGATGCCCACGCCCACGTTGAACCCGACCCCGGACTCCTCACCCACCGCTTGACCGCTCGTGACCACTTTGCGGTTAAAGGCGTCCACAATCCGCCAGTCGATCCGCACGTCGGATTTCGATTTCTTCAACCCCAGCCCCCCCAAACTTCCCGGAACCACCCCTTCAAGATTCACTCCCTGGGATTTCGCGCCAAACCGGGTGACCTTCCCCCGAAACATGAAGTCCGCGCCCGAGAACCCGCCTTTCTCCACCTTTTCGTCTTTCGCGACGTACCCTTCGTCCCCCAGCTTGATTTCTTCTTTGAGATTTCCCAGGGCGGTGGATTCCAGCACCTGGAACTTATTAAGCTTTGTTAACTCGGTGATTAGCATCTCGGCGAGACCTTCGCCCAGCGCCGGTTGCCAGCCCTGGATCTGGCTCAGATCACCGTCGAGCGGCGCCACAAATATCGTCGGGGTCGAACTCTCCTCCGCCAAACCCCGCATCAGCCCCAATGCCAACAAAATCGCTGCTGTCCTCAGTTTCATATTACCTTTGGTATGCCGTGATTATTGGCCACTTTCCCGACCGTTGGTTCACGCGAGGTTTCAGCCGCGCTGGTAAGGAAGTGGTTCTCCAATCGTTATCACCAAAACCCGGAAATGCAAGCGAAGGCACCCTGTGTTCCGGGGTTTCCCGACCAAAAATTGAGCATCGCCAGAATTTTCGGCCTTCGCTACTCTGGCGCCGATTCAGCCTGTGGTGTTATCACACCGGCGAAGAACATAATTTTATGAAATCTCTCGAATTCAAGCATCTGCTCCTGGTCTGCCTGGCTGGCATCTCGACGTTAGCCACAGCCGCGGCCCAGTCTCCCGGCCCGGATTTAAACCTGCCCATCGCTCCGGGACGGTTCCAGCCGACGATGGAGTCGCTGACCAACTACTCCTGTCCGGATTGGTTTCGGGACGCCAAATTCGGGATCTGGGCGCATTGGGGACCACAAGCGGTGCCCATGGACGGCGATTGGTATGCTCGCGGAATGTATGAGCCCGGGAATAAGCACTACACCTATCATACCAACCATTACGGCCATCCGTCCGAATTCGGTTACAAAGACATCATCCCGTTGTGGAAAGCGGAAAAGTGGGATCCAGACCGGCTGATGCGGCTCTATAAAGCCGCCGGAGCCAAATACTTCGTCAGCATGGGGTCGCACCACGACAATTTCTTTCTTTGGAACTCGAAGCTCCATCGCTGGAACGCCGCGAACATGGGTCCGAAACGCGATGTCGTCGGGGATTGGCAGAAGGCCGCCCGCAAATATGGGTTGCGCTTCGGGGTCTCAGAACATTTAGGCGCCAGCTTCACCTGGTTTCAAAGCAGCCACCGCTCCGACAAAGACGGGCCGAAAGCCGGAGTGCCGTACGACGGCGCCAATCCCGCCAACGGGGACCTCTACCACTTCCCGGCTGAACCCGGCGACACTGGCTGGTACAGCAAGAACCCCAAATGGCACCAGCAATGGTTCAACGAAATCAAAGAACTGGTGGATAACTACCACCCCGACCTGCTGTATACCGATGGCGGCGTCCCGTTCGGCAATGTGGCCGGGTTAAGCATGATTGCCCACCTCTACAACCAGGACGCCACTCGCCATGGCGGAAAGACTGAGGCCGTTTACAACTGCAAACAAAAATCCGATGGCCGCTGGATCGAGGATCTCGAACGCGGCATCATGCCCAAAATCGATCCCTACCCCTGGCAGACCGATACCTCGATCGGGGATTGGTATTACAATCGGGACTGGAAGTTCCGACCCGTAAGTTGGGTCATTCACATGCTGGTCGATAATGTCAGCAAGAACGGCAACTTGCTGCTGAACGTCGTCCAGCGCCCCGACGGCTCGCTCGATCCCGAAGTCGAAACCATGCTGGGACAGTTGGCGGAGTGGAACGCCATCCACGGCGAAGCCATCTTTGGCTCGCGCCCCTGGATGGTGTACGGCGAAAGCGCTGTGAAGGTAAAGGGCGGCGCCTTCAAAGAAGACTTTAAATACAGCGCGAAAGAAATCCGGTTCACCACGCGCGGCGCAACCCTGTACGCCATCGCCCTTGGCTGGCCGGAGGACGGACAACTCCTCATTCGGTCACTCGCCAAACCGCCCGGGGCCAAGGTCAATAACCTCAAGAGCGTCAGTTCGCTTGGTTATAAAGGGAAGGTTCAATGGCACCAAACGCCGGAAGGCCTCGTCGTCAAACTCCCGGAGAAGAAAGTCTCCGAATTCACCGCCGCGCTTAAGATCACCGGGACCAATCTAAAAAATATTCCGTTTGCCACCGCTTCCAAGTTAGCGCCCGCGCCGGACGCACAGGGCAACTTGCGTCTGCTTGCGGACGACGCCGAACTGCACGGGGACCAGATCGGCACCGAGGAACGCGATGGTCAGCCCAATATTGCCTTCTGGGATAAGGCCGGTGAGTGGGCCTCATGGACGGCGCGCTTTCCCCAGGCCGGCGTCTACAAAGTGAGCGCGAGCTCCGCGTCACCCTCCAGCCCTTCCGAGTTCGTCATCGAAGTCGCCGGGCAGCGCCTCACCGGCCAGGGCGGGCAGACCGGTGGCTGGGAGAACTTCAAGGAGGTCAGCCTCGGCCAAATCGAGATCAAACAGCCCGGCGACCTGGTCATTGCCATCCGCCCGAAGGACGCGGCGAGCTGGAAACCGATGAACCTTCGCTATCTTAAACTTACAAAGGCGGACTAAATCGGCGGACCCTATGGGAATCATCGAAACCGGGTGCCGGGTTCGATCGGCGCAATGGATGCCTACGGCAGGTTGTCCGACCACTCTGCCTGACCCGTCATCGGCACGAAACGGACGGGCAGAACCGATCGCCGTTCCAGTTGGCCCTTGTATTTGTGCAGCAGCACCAATTCCTGACAGCCGCTGGGCCCGATCGGGATGATCATCCGGCCATCCTCGCCAAGTTGTTCGGCAAGCGGCCCCGGCACCACTTCCGGCGCGCAGGTGACGATGATGGCGTCAAAAGGGGCGTGCTCGGGCCAACCATAGTAGCCGTCGCCAGTGCGCACGTGAACATTTGCATACCCCAGGCGGGCAAGGTCGTTCGCGGCACGCTCGGCCAGCTCCGACAAAATCTCGATGGAGAAAACCTCCCCCGCCAGTTCGGCGAGCACCGCCGCCTGGTAACCCGACCCGGTGCCGATTTCCAGCACCCGGTCTTTGGAGTGCAACTCCAACTGTTCGGTCATGAACGCGACGATGTAAGGCTGGGAAATGGTCTGCCCGCAGCCAATCGGCAGCGGATAATCCTCATACGCCGCGGAGCGCAGACGTTCCGGCACGAACTCGTGCCGCGGCACTTTATCCATCGCCGCCAGCACCCGGGTGCTGGTGATATTGCGCCCCGGTCCGGTGAATTGAGTGGCGATCACGCCGAAGGTGCACCGGTTTGACCCGGGGTGGCGATGAAGTCCCGTTCCCGTTCGCGGACGACGAGCACGGGACAAGGCGCGTGCCGCACCACCCGCTCGGCCACACTGCCCAGCAGCACATGCTGCAAACCAGTGCGCCCGTGCGTGGCGAGAATGATGAGGTCCGCTTCACAATCGCCCGCGGCCAAAACCACCTCCTGCCAGGCCACGCCTTCCCGCACCTGCACCTGGAACTGGCTGCGGACGCCGATCTCCTGGGCGCAAAGTTTGCCCAATTCTTCCTCGGCGGTTTGCTTGAGCTCCTCCTGCGTCTCGGCGGCTTCGGGTGGAATGTAGCCCAACTCCGCAGGCAAGCTGAACGGCTGCATGACATGCACCACCATCAACTCCGCGTTAAACGCCGACGCGAATGGTACCGCGTATTGCAGGGCTTTCTTGGCCGTTTCCGAAAAGTCCATCGGCACCAGGATGCGCCGAACTTGAAACGGCAGCGGCTTGAACAGCGCTTCATCTTGTGGTCCCAGTTCAACCAGGACTTTGCCTTCCTTGTGGGCCGGTTTGAGTTTCATACGACGATCACTCCATCACCCTAGGTTTCCGCACAACTGCACAGTCTGCGGGATAACGTCCAACCACACCAGCCGGCACCCGCCGTTTGCCGGTCGGGACTCCACGCCCGTGGCCGCTTCAACCGCCAGCCCCGGCGCCAGGAGCAGAGACTTAATGTTCCTTCCCTGTAATATGACATATTTTCACCCCGGTCTCCAGTGTCAATCGTACTTTTCCCAGCTCGCGGGAATTTCAGCCAAAGAATAAAAATGGCGGTTGGCGCCGATCCTGCCATATTGCCGGCGTGCTCCAAACCGTAAGTGCCGGCCAGCGCAAATGGCGCCGCAGCGGAAAGCACTGCACTGACCATTCGACCATTAACATGAAAATCGAAAAATTAACCTCAGGAACCGGCGCTTCGCCGAAACGGGGCGATACCGTGACTGTCCACTACTCCGGCTGGCTGACGGACGGCACCAAGTTCGATAGTTCGGTGGATCGGGATGAACCTTTCGCTTTCGTGCTGGGCACCGGCCAGGTGATCCAGGGCTGGGATCAAGGAGTCGCAACGATGTGCGTCGGGGATAAAGCACGCCTGACCATTCCTCCCGAGCTGGCTTATGGGGAAGACGGCTACCCCGGGGCGATCCCACCCAAAGCCACCCTGATTTTCGAAGTGGAACTGCTCTCGATCAGCTAACAGGCTGTTGAAAAACACGCCCGGTGAGGTCACCGGGCCTACAAGGCATACCGAATTCCGAGCAAATCCTGTAGGCCGCGTGCCCCCACGCGGCGTCCCGGGAGTTTTTCAACAGCCTGCTAAGCACGCGCGGCTCGGAATTCAGTTCCCGGATTCAGCCCAAGCCGATCCTCAATTCTTACGGCTCCACTGCCGAATTCTGACTATTTCGCCCTCGGAAATCCCGAGCGAGGCCAGGAAATCCTGGTGCCCCTGCGGCGCGCGCCGCTCGAACTCCGTATGCCAGCGATTCATGGCCTGGTCATCCATCCCGGCCGACCGCAGCATCTCCACCCATAACTTCTTATCCACGGCGGGAGGAGGCGCTCCCGCGGCGATCCGATTCAGCATCCCCGCCAGTAACCGCTGTTGGTTCCGCAAACCCCGCAGGTTCTCTCCGGCTTCCCGCATCCGCCTTTCCAGCAACTTCGCTCCCGGCCTGCCTCCGGATGCCAATACCGCCCGGATATCCTTCAAAGTCAGCCCGGCCTCGCGAAACGAGCGAACGCGCTCTAACCGCCGCCGTTCCCGTTCGGTGTAGGTGCGATATCCGGATCCAGTTCTACCCGAGGCCGGCAAGACTCCAATGCGGTCATAATAGAGCAGCGTACTGCGGGACAACCCAAATTCCCGGCCGAGCTCCGAAATCGTGTAAGTCTTCATGACGCTTCTGGCCAGCGAGGCGGCAGCGCGTCGCGCCGCCGCCCGCTGTCCGCCGATTATTTGCTGGCGGCCCGGATGCGAGCAATCTCATTTGGCGGCAACCCCAGCCACTCGAGGAAGCTCTGATGCCCCTCCGGATGACGGGTTTCAAACACCTTATGCCATTGATCCATCTTTGCCTCGTCCAGCCCGATTTCTCGATACATGGCGATCCAATCCTTCACGTTGACTTTGCTCTTCATAGTTACCTTTACAGTTTTCAGTTTGTGTTCTCATTTCGTCACGGCCATGACTTGCACCCACCGTAAAGTGTGAACCCATAGACGGGTCAACTGCTGAAAGAAAAAATGAACACGGGGCACCTGACCGATCACGGAACTCCGGCGCGATGCGGAAATCCTTGATGTTGCAGCACTGTCTGCTTCCATAAACGCACGGCACACTGAACGTCAGCCGTGCGTACATTCGAACCCAGCCGGTTCGAATGGCCAACACCCTGACGGTGTGCGGGATCAAGCATGCTGAAGATTGTCTTCGGAGTTGTGATTGCGGCCATGGCCATCCCTTTGGCGGTGGTCTTGATGCGCTTCAATCGCAAGCGGCTCCACATTATTCGCTGCGCGCAGGCCGCCGACGATCAGCAACTCGAAGACATCTACTCACAGATTGACCACCTCGGGACACAGACCCCTTCCTGCGCGGTGCTGGCGCGGACGAACCGCCGCTCCGGCACGGACACGGACTGGACCATTCCGGTGTCTTCCTTTGTCGAGCCGTGGGCGGGCGGGACCATTTCCACTGACGCCAGCGCCGGCGTGAGCTTCCGCCGCGCATCGTCGACCACCCCCGAACCGGTGTTGCGCGGACAGGTTTATCGGATCGTCCCGGTGCCTCGTAATCTGACGAAGACCGGCAAAGAACGGAACCAGTTTTCTCCCGACAAATACGTCAAGGACAACCCCCGGCTTATGAGCGCGCTTGCCGCCGTGTGCCCCGAGTATCCAACCGATCTCCTGGCATATTTGCTCGCCGCGGGCGCCGAGACCTTCGAGTTCGATCCCATATTTCAAGCCCGAGTTGGCGGCAGCCCGGCCTGGGTCCAGGATGCCGAGTTCCCGGTCTGCACCGAATGCGGGAAACGGATGAGCCTGGTGCTGCAACTCCCCGGCGCTTTGTTGCCAGGCAAGCCGATGCCGGATGGAACACTCTACCTGTTCGGGTGTATCAAACATCCTGCTCAAACCAAAACCGTGACCCAACTTTCTTAGGCCGAGAGGTGCGCGAACGGGAACAGACAGTCACTGTGGTGGCGGTTCTGCCTGCCGCACGGCACGACCGCCACTGGCGCACGCGTCTCTGATGCTGCGGTGCCTGTTCGGCTTCCTCATGTTTCACGTGGACGGGATTTCGGCGGACCGGGTTCTCCTGTATTCTACCGAAACGAAGAGACGCCAACTAAAGGTGCCGCTTCAGGAAGGCACGGCCGGAGCCGCTCTTCAAGTAGCGCCCAAAGGCCAGCGCCCGTTCCTTCCCCCGAAAGGTCGTCGCGGAACGGACTTGCCAGGGAGTAAACTTCGACGGGTGTGGAACCTGGCCTGAATTATGCAGACTCAAGCGTTGCTGTAGGTCCTGCTTCTGGCCGGTCTAAATCTCGACAGCCGCCTGGCTCAGCAGTATGTTCATAACATGAGCTTTCAAGAAGTCTTGGCCTGCCTTCCCGATCTGACCTTGTGCGAGCGGCAGACCCTGATACGGCGCGCTCTGGAGCTGGATGAACCGGGGTTATCGGCGGAGGATGAAGCCCTCGTCGAAAAGCGCTTGGCGGACCATCGCCGTGACCCTGCTTCCGCCGTGTCGGCGACGGAAATGAAACGGCGCCTGCGGCAACGCGTCGGCCAATGAGCTGGCGCGTTGAGTTCCGCCCGGAAGTCGAGGAGGACGCGGCCGAAGCCGCCGCTTGGTACGAGGCTCGACAGCCGGGGCTGGGGGGGCCGCGTTCGTGGAGGAACTCATTCTCGTCTGGGATGCGCTTGCGGAAAATCCCTTCGCCACCCGAGAAGGGATATACGTTGGCGCTATCCCGAACGGTTCCCTTAGCGCGTCGTGTATGAGGTGCGCGAACGGGAACAGAGACAGTCACTGTGGTGGCGGTTCTGCATGCTGCTCGGCACGACCGCCGCTGGCGCACGCGTCTCTGAGGCTGCGGTAACGGGACACGCGACAGGTCGGGTCGAATTGTAGGGAACGGGACCAAAGGTTACGCAAGTTGAGTGGACGCTGCCAGGTCATCCTACGACTGAGGCATCGCGCGGAGCGGTTTCGAGTTTCGGAGCGTATGCTTGAGGCATGAAACTGACCTCCGCTCTATTTGAAGCTTATCTTAAGTGCCCTACCAAGTTCCATCTCCGCTCGACCGGACAAGTTGGCGCAGGCAACGCCTACGCCGATTGGGTACGCGAGCAGAACGACGCCTACCGAAAAGAAGGAATGCAGCGGTTGGTGACGGCGACTGGAGATGGAGTCGCGGCAACCACGCCCAGCGCTGAAAATCTCAAAACCGCCACATGGCGGCTCGCCGCAGACTTGCCCTTAGAGACGGAAACGATGTCATCGCGGCTGCACGCCGTCGAGCGGGTGCCGTCCCAAGGCCGAGTCAGACCGGCCCAGTTCCTTCCAATCCGGTTCACCTTTTTCAACAAACTCACCAAAGACGACCGATTGCTGGTGGCGTTTGATGCGCTCGTGCTGTCCGAAGTCCTCGGACGCGAGGTCAGTGTTTGCAGCATCATCCACGGCGACGACCACGCCGCGTTGAAGGTCAAGGTCGCGTCCTTGCTGAATACAGTGCGAAAGTTAACTGGGAAAATGTCGGCGTTGTTAGCTGGTGGTTCGCCGCCTGACCTCATCTTGAACCAGCACTGTGGAGAATGTGAGTTCCGTGACGGCTGTCGCCAAAAGGGGCTGGAAAAGGATGAACTTAGCTTGCTTAGCGGATTGAGTGCGAAGGAGCGGCAGAAACTACGCGGCAAAGGCATCTTCACGGTGGCCCAACTCTCATATACGTTCCGGGCTCGCCGTCGTCCAAAACGGCTGCGTGACAAAATGGAGAACTACAATCACAGCCTGAAAGCACTGGCGGTCCGAGAGAAGAAAATTCACGTCATTGGCAGACCGAAACTCAAAATTGAAGGCACGCCGGTCTATCTCGACGTCGAGGGCCTGCCCGACCGCGATTTCTACTACCTTATCGGCCTGCGGATTGGGAACGAGGAATCCGCCATCCAGCACAGCCTGTGGGCAAATGACGTGGCAGACGAAAAAATGATGTGGAGCGAGTTCCTTGACATACTCAAGACTGTCGCAAGCCCATTTCTCGTCCACTACGGAAGCTACGAGAAGACATTCTTCCGGCTTATGGCGAAACGCTATGGTGGGCCTTCTGAAGATTCCCCTGCGGCGAAAGCGCTTTGCTCAACGCTCAATTTATTGTCAGTTATCTTCGCCCAAATCTACTTTCCGACCTATTCGAATCGACTGAAAGACATCGCTCAGTGCTTCTCTTCTGACACGCCGATCGTAACACACACGGGCCTTGACGCGATCATCTGGCGGTCGGAATGGGAAAGAACTCGCGATGAGGCTATTAAACGCGTGCTGATTGAATACAATCGCAGAGACTGCGAGCAGCTGCGCACCCTCTGCCAAAGTATCCTCAAAGCGCTCGTCGCAGACGGTCCCACCAGTAGCAACGGTTCAGCATTGGCCGAAGTCGTTCACGCCGAAAGCTTGGCACCCAACCGGGAACGCTGGGAAATGTTCGCGAACACGCAGTACGCTTTGCCTGACTTCAAACAGCTTATCAAATGGGCATACTTTGATTATCAGCGCGAGAGGGTCTTCGTTCGGACCAGCAAACACTTTCGAAGTATTCAGCCTCGCCGTCGTACGGTGAGGCCAAAGCGGCACAGGATAAACGCCACGTCCTGCGCCGAGTTGCAGCGGTGTCCTCACTGCACTTCAATATACTTCGAGAAGACCCGCCCTCTGGTTCAAACCTTGACGGATCTGAGATTTTCAGGCGGTGGTGTCAAAAGGTGGGTAACGAAATTGATGCGCTGGCGTTACACTTGCACTTACTGTCAACGTTCCTTTTCAGCCGAGAGAGCTATAGCGCACTCACGCCACTACGGCCACGCGTTATTGTGCTGGTGCGTTTACCTCTCAACCTTTTGCGGGCTTGGGATGAATCGCACCTGCCGATTCATGTTAGAAGTATTCGACATCGACTTGCCGGATTCGAAACTCGGAGGCTACAAGCATGAGCTGTCTTTGAAATACGCGTCGCTGTGTCAGGACATCCTCAACGATATAATTCAGAGCCCAGTGGTTCATGTGGACGAGACGTTTGTTGACATGAGGGGGCAGCCCGCCTACGTGTGGGTGCTCACCAGCTTGGACAAGGTCTATTATCTGTACAGGCCTTCCCGCGAAGGGGACTTCTTGAAGGAGTTGCTTGCTGACTTCAAAGGTGTACTCGTTTCCGACTTCTACAGTGCTTACGATTCCTTAAAGTGTACGCAACAGAAGTGCCTTGTTCATTTCATTAGGGATCTTAACGAAGATCTCTTGAGCAATCCGTGCGACTTGGAACTGAGGTCAATCGCACACAACTTCGGTGCACTGCTGCGCTCCATCATCAGCACAGTGGATGAATACGGTCTGAAGAAGCGTCACTTACATAAATATGAAAAACCGGTGGCACGATTTCTTGATTCGGTCGCGTCGGTGCAGTCCTCCTCTGAACCGGTGGCCAAGTATCAAAAGAGACTTCAGAAAAGCGGGTCAAAGATGTTCACCTTTATCAGGCACGATGGCGTTCCTTGGAACAATAACAACGCCGAACATGCCGTTAAGCTCTTTGCCAAATACAGAACACGAGTGGGGGGGGCGGTTCACCGAAAAAACATTGAAGCATTACTTGGTGCTGGCCACCGTCTTTGAAACGTGTGAGTTCAATAACGTAAACGTGTTGAAATTCTTGCTGTCCCAGAAGACCACTTTGGACGCGTGTATCGGCATGGCCGGTTCAAAGCCACGATTACGCCGGCGGTGGCACAAGGAGTGGGGGGACATTATGTAGCGGTACCGTGGTCACGGTCTTGCTCGGCGGTTAACAGCAGGGGCTGAGGGGGCCGGCACTCGTAGAACCCAAAACTAGCTTTGGTCAAAGAACGAATCGCCCTTGTGTTTTGGCCCAATACCGCTGGCACCGAATCCAAAGGCCAGACGGTTCCGACAAGAAATGGGGGACGTCGTCCGCCTGTCCCCATCCGTTCTTACGTTCATCCGTTTGAAAGGGCCGGTTTGCGCCAGAACCGTGCCCGGCGCAGTTTTGACCGTCTGGCCGTCGGATACCCTCAAACCCGTCAAACCCCACGCCAGACCCTTTCAAACCACATTCCCATCAGTGCCAGCCGTTGTTCTGGTTTCTGTTCTGGTTTCAATAGTGATTTGACCCAATTTCAGGCGACGTAACACATGCCGTTGGAGAAGCGGATTCCCCGCGGTTTATCGAGGAATTCCAAGGAAACAGAATGGTACGCGAGGAGAGGGTCGAACTCTCAACCTTCGGCTCCGGAGGCCGACGCTCTATCCAATTGAGCTACTCGCGCTGCCAATCACCACCTTATTTCAATCCCACGGGCGCGGCAACTGGTTTCCGTAACTTATCCTTGCCACCCATCGTCTCCTAATTCAGTGTGTTCGAGCGAACCGAGATGACGCGAGTGGACATGAAATCACCCTTGACCCGCCGAAATTTTATCCGACGATCCGCCCTTGGTGCCGGCGCCCTGGCTGCCGCCAGGTTCTTCCCCGCCGTCGATCTGCTGGCGGAACCACCCAGCCGCCGCCTGAACTGCGTCCAGATCGGCTGCGGCGGTCGCGGCATGGATCACCTCGAATACTTCACCACCACCGCCAAAGAGAACCTGCTCGCCATCGTGGACGCCGACGAGAAGCGGCATGCCACGGTCAAGGCCTGGCTCGAGAAAAAGCAGGTGCCCACGGACAAGCTCAAGGTGTTCACGGATTACCGCCAGATGTTCGACCGGTTGGGAGGCGAAATTGACGCGGTCTTCATCGCCACTCCCAATCATCACCACGCGCTCCCGGCCATGCTCGCCATGCAGCGGAACATCGCTGTCTATTGCGAAAAACCGCTCTGCCATACCATCGCCGAGGCGCGGGCCCTGAGCGAACTGGCTGCGCGCTCGAAGGCCGCGGCCCAAATGGGCAACCAGGGCCATTGCGAAGATGGCTACCGCCGCCTGTGCGAGTTCATCTGGGGCGGAGTGGTGGGCCAGATTACCGAGACCCATAGCTGGACCGATCGCGCCAACGGCGGCGCGGGTCCCCGTCCCAAATCCCAGCAACCTCCCGCTGGCATGAATTGGGATTCCTGGATCGGCCCCTCCCCCTATCGCGAATTTCACGGCGACCTCCATCCGCACGAATGGCATGGGTGGTACGATTTTGGCAACGGCTCCCTCGGCAACATGGGTTGCCACGTCCTCGATGGCGTTTACTGGGCGTTAAAAGTCCAACACCCCACCGCCATCGTGATGGAAGAGGTGCGCGACGGCACCGACGAGCGTTACCCCACCGGTTGCCGCCTGCGCTTCGATATCCCGGCGCGGGAAGGTTTGCCGGCCTTGAAGGCTTATTGGTATGACGGCCTGAAGCGGACGGCCGCGACCGACGCCACCGGCCAGAATCGCACGGCGCAAGGTCGCAGCCGGAACCAGCCGCCGTTGCTGGACGAGCTGCGCAAGAAGTACCCCGATGAAGAGTTCGATTCCAGCGGCACGCTTTACGTGGGGGAAAAGGGCATTCTCTACACCGGCACCTATGGGCAGCGCATGCACCTGCTGCCGATGGAAAAAATGCAGCAGATCGAGCAACCGCCCCGCACGCTGCCGCGCCCGAAAAATGTCATGACGGACTTCCTGAATGCGGTGCGCGAAGGCCGGAAAGACACGGCGGCACCCTTCGAGTACGGAGCCCGGCTGACGGAATTCACGCTGCTAGGGAACCTGGCGCAAAAAGCCGGCTTGGGAAACAAAGTCGAATGGGACGGCGCCGCAATGCGCGTGAAGACTCCCGGGAATCTCAACGACTGGGTGCGCCGCCCATCGCGCCCCGGGTGGGCCACGTAACGCGTCAGTCGATTGGCACTGGGCAACCGGGGGAATCGATGGCGACATAAACCACCTCGGCCGAAGTCACCCGCGCGGTGTCATGAGGCGGGCCCAGGCGTTTGGCATCAACCGTCACCCGCACCGTGATCGAAGTGGTCCCTTTCCGGACGAGCTCGGTGTAAAAGCTCACCAGGTCGCCTACAAACACCGGCGCGATGAACTTCACCTCGTGCATGGCCACCGTCACCAGCTTCTTTTCGCAATGCTTCCGGGCTTCCACCGTCCCGGCCTGGTCGATGTAACTCAAAATGATCCCACCAAAGATCGTGCCCAGCGGATTCGTATCCGCCGGCATCATCACGACCCGAATCGCGGGCTGATAGTCGGCTGTCATGACGGCCATTATGCGACGCGTCCCGAGCTTTGGCGAGCCGCCTGATGACGCTTGCGCAACGCGCCGCCCGCCGGCGGAACGGTCCCGACCGCCCATCCACCAGGCTGCGCGGTTCCTCTTGAGGCGCCGTCACTTTTCCAGTAGCGTGGTGGTATGCCGATTTACGAGTTTCATTGTCAGAAATGCGATAAGGACAGCGAATTGCTGGTGCGCACCACGGAGTGGAAGGGGCTCAAATGCCCGCATTGCGGCTCGGCACGGATCAGCAAGAAGCTCTCGGTGTTCGCCTCCTCGGTGGCGGGCGCAAACCAGGCCAGCGCTCCGGCCTGCGAAGGCGGCTCCGGCTCCTGCGGCAGTTGCTGCGGCGGCGGCCCGCATCGACATTAAGGACACCATCCGGGCCGGTGCGGTCGCCGGCCAGGAAAACCCGCCACCCAGACGCGGGTGCCACCGCCGCCACGGATCCGCCGTGTCACACCCTTAAACCGCCTTACTCCGAACCCACTTATGAAACTGATGCCCTCAATCACCCGCTGGTTCGTGGCCTGTATCCTCGCCTTGACCCTGGGCGGAACGGTCACCGCCCTTGCCGCCGAGGCCAAGGCCGCCCCCAAAATCCCGGTCATTCTGGATACGGACATCGGCGATGATATCGACGACACCTGGGCCCTGGGCCTGGTGCTGCAAAGCCCGGAGCTGGATTTGAAACTCGTGGTGGGGGATTACGGACGACCAATGTATCGCGGGCGGCTGTTGGCCAAGCTCCTCGAACGCGCGGGTCGTTCGGATGTGCCGGTCGGCCTGGGCCTCGATGTGCAGGGTGTCGGCGGGGAGCAATCCCAGGCCTCGTGGCTGGGTGATTACGACTTAGCCAAGTATCCAGGAAAAGTGCACACCAACGGCGTGCAGGCGCTCATCGATACGATCATGAAGTCGCCCACACCGATTACCGTGATCGCCATCGGCCCCCTGCCGAACCTGGAAGCCGCCCTGGCGCGTGAACCGCGCATCGCCACCAAGGCGGTCTTCGTCGGCATGCATGGCAGCGTGCGGGTGGGCTACGGCGGCAGCACCAATATCAATGCCGAATGGAACGTCGTCGCCGCACCCAAAGCCGCCCAGGCCGTTTTCGCGGCTCCCTGGAAGAAAACCATCACCCCGCTGGATACGTGCGGATTGGTCACGCTGGACGGGGACGTCTATCGCCAGGTGCGCGACAGCCGGCAGCGCGTCGCCGGCGATGTGATCGACAATTACCGCGCCTGGGTCGCCAATCGCAAAGGCTTCAAGCCGGAGGACGCCGATACGAAGTCCAGCACCCTGTTCGATTGCGTGGCGGTCTACCTCGCGATCTCGCAGGATTTCTGCGGGATGGAAGAGCTCGGAATCCGGGTGACCGATGACGGCTATACCCGGCTGGATCCGGCCGGTCCCCGCTGCCGGGTCGCGACCACCTGGAAGGACCTGCCCGGCTTCCAGCGGTGGATCGCCAATCGGCTGAGCCGCCGCCGGGCCATCGAATAACACCCCGCCCCACCGGTCTAAAAACCGGCGGTTTGGCCCGCAGTCGATCCCGGCCGCAGCGATGGCGCGCCGTGCCTAAGGTGTTCGAAATCATTAGGAAGCGGAATATAGCGTATTTCTAAACTTGCCAGAGGCGGGGGATTTACCTACACGTATGGGGCCTCCAGGGGCTCCAGAACGGGGTCAAACGAGGTGGCAGCACGGAAAAATCAAACATGTCATTATTGGCTGGTAAACTCGGGATTGTTTTCGGAGTAGCAAACAAACGTTCCATCGCGTGGGCGATTGCCCAGGCCTGGCACAAGGCCGGCGCGCGCCTCGCGTTCACGTACCAGGGTGAGCGCATCCGGGAAAACGTCGAGGAACTCGCCGCGACTTTTGGCGCCGACACGCTGATTTTGCCCTGCGACGTGACCAAGGACGATCAGATCGACCTGGTGTTCAAGACCGTGGCCGAGAAATTCGGGAAGCTGCACCTGCTGTTGCATTCGGTGGCGTTCGCCCCCAAGGACGCGCTCGAGGGTGAATTTGTTAACACGAGCCGGGAGGCGTTTCGGATCGCCCACGATGTCAGCGCCTATTCGCTGGTGGCCCTCGCCAGGGGCGCCGCGCCGCTCATGACCGAAGGCGGCAGCATCATCGGCATGAGTTACTACGGCGCGGAGAAAGTCGTCCCGCACTACAACGTCATGGGGGTGGCCAAGGCCTCGCTCGAAGCCAGTACCCGCTACCTGGCTTATGACCTCGGGCAGCAAAAAATTCGCGTCAACTGCATCAGCGCCGGTCCGGTTAACACTCTGGCCGCGCGTGGCATATCCGGTTTTTCCGAGATGCTCAAGGTTTACGAGGCCCGCTCTCCCTTGAAACGCAACCTGGTTCCAGAGGAATTGGGGGCTACCGGCTTGTTCCTGGCGAGCGACGGCGCGGCCGCGATCACCGGCCAAGTCATATACGTCGATTGCGGTTACCAAATCATGGGGATGTGAGCGACGGCACGGGAGGCGCCGGGCGCACCGCGCCCGGGCGCGCACGCGAGAAATAACTTTTGACCGCGGCGTGTAACCCTCTAAGTTGGGGGCAGATGAAAAATCACGGCAAAGCCAGAAAAGCCGCCTACAAGCTGATCATCATTTCGTTGATCCTGGTCGGGCTGCTCATGGGGATGGGATTCTTCGCGGCGGTGGTCGGCAGTGTTCTGGTGGCCCTCACCCCTTTCCTGATTGTGGTTTGGGTGTTGTTCGGGTTGTTCACGCTCTACTTCTTTCGCGATCCGGAAGCCCAACCGCCCGTCGGCAGCCGCCTGGTGGTCGCTCCCGCCCACGGCAAAGTGGACGTAATCGATACCGCCAACGAACCCCTGTTCATGGGCGGCGAATGCCAGCGCGTATCCATCTTCCTCTCCGTCTTCGATGTCCACGTCCAAAACGCGCCGGTGGGAGGCAAGATCGCTTTCTACAAATATACCACCGGCCAGTTCCTGAACGCCCTGCGCACCGACTCGGCGCAACACAACGAAAACGCCCTCATCGGCTTCGAGTGCGCGGAACCGGCGGGCATGAAAATGGCCGTGCGACTGGTCGCCGGGCTCATCGCACGGCGCATTGTGCCTTTCGTCCAGGAAGGCGACGACGTGGCACGCGGCGAACGCATCAGCCTGATTCAATTTGGATCCCGGGCCGACGTCTATTTGCCGGCGAACGCCAAAATCAAAGTGAAACTCAACGACAAAGTGGTAGGCGGCGTAACGGTCCTGGCGGAATTTGATCCGGCTTAGCACCGGAATTCTCGGCGCCATGCAACCCGGTTCCCCCACCGTCCCAGCCCCGAGCGGCGACCCCGAGCCGAAGCTCAAAATCTATTTCCTCCCCAACCTGCTCACGGCTGGAAACCTGTTTTGCGGATTTGTCGCTCTCACTAAAATCGTCGAAGCCGACCTCGCCAGCGGCAATTATCACGCGATCAAAATCGCCCTGGGCTTCATCCTGCTGGCCTGCATTTTTGACCTGTTCGACGGCCGCGTGGCGCGCATGGGCGGCGTGGAAAGCCCTTTCGGACGCGAGTTCGATTCCCTGGCGGACTTGATTTCATTCGGGGCGGCGCCGGCTTTCCTGGTGCATCGGGTGGTGCTGGGCGACGTCTTCGAAGGACACCCCGAGTGGGGCTGGTTTATCGCTTCCATTTACCTGATCTGCGGCGCGTTCCGGCTCGCCCGGTTCAACTGCCTGGCGGCCCAGGCCGGCAGCGGGGGCGGCAAAGAATTCCTGGGATTCCCCATCCCTTCGGCCGCCGGCCTGGTGGCGTCGCTGACCCTGCTGATCATCCAACTTAACGAAAACGAAAAGACCCTCGGTCGGTGGAAATACCTCCTCGTGGCGGTGCTGCTGTTCCTGTCCGCCATGATGGTCAGCACCGTGAAGTATCCCACGTTCAAGTCCCTGGGGCTGCGGTCCACCAGCACTTTTGCCAAGGCGATTGGCGCGGCGTTGTTCCTGGGATTTGTCCTGGTGCTGCAGGAGCGCATCCTGTTCTACGTGTTACCGGCGCTGTTCACCATTTACCTCCTCTACGGTTTCGTCCGCCCGCGCATTTCCCGGCGCGTTCGCCGCGAGATCGAGGAGGAAGAAGACGAGGACGAAGGGCTGGATGGGACCCATCCCCACAACGGGAACCGGCAGAGCTAAGCCATGGATGACCTGCCGCCCATCGTCCTGGCCGGTATCACCGGGTTGATTAGCGGTTTGTTGTTATCCATTCCTGTCGGTCCCATCAACGTGACGATCCTGAACGAGGGCGCGCGGAAGGGATTCAAATGGGCGGCCATGATCGGCCTGGGCGCCACCGTGATGGAGGTGATCTACTGCTTCATCGCTTTCACCGGTTTTGCCTCGTTCTTCACCCGGGGTTACATCAAGGCCGTGATGGAGCTGGCCAGTTTCGTCTTCATGCTGTTCCTGGGGATCAAATTCGTGCTCGCCAAGTCGGTCGTCGCCCCGGTGCATCTCAGCGATGCCGCGGATCGCATCGAAGAACGCATCGAGACCCGTTTTCATCCCACGTCGGCGTTCATGACCGGGCTGGTGCGGGTACTGGGAAATGTGGGGGTGCTGGTGTTTTGGGTGGTGCTGGCCGCCAACTTCATCAGCCGCGAATGGGTGACGCCGGATTGGTCGGGCAAACTCGCCTGTGTGGCCGGGGTGGCGTGCAGCGTCGGCCTCTGGTTCCTCGGTCTCAGCTATGTGGTCTCCCGCGGGCATGGCAAATTCAAAGAAGCCACGCTCCTGAAAATGGAACGTATCTCCGGCGTCGGTTTGCTGGCCCTGGCCTTTGTGCACGGCGCCACCATTGTCTGGCAAATGGCCCGGCACCGAATGTGAGCCGGCCCGGATGATCCCCATGCGCACCGCCTTGTGGTTCAGTTCCGGCGCCGGTGACAGCGCCGGCAACATGGCTGTGGATGAAGCGCTGCTGGCCGCCGCCCTGGAAGCGCGGGCACCGATTTTACGTTTCTATTCCTGGCGCGAACCCGCCGCCACGTTTGGCTATTTCCAACGCTACGCCGAGGTCGCCGCCACCACGCCTCTGCGGCCCCTGATCCGCCGCCCCACTGGCGGAGGCATCGTGCCGCATGATCGGGATTGGACTTACAGCCTGGCTTTCCCCGTTTCGGATCCCTGGTATGAATTGCGGGCGACCGAGAGCTATCGCCGCGTGCATGAACTGGTGCGGCAGGCTTTCGCCACGCTCCAGGTGCCGACTTCGCTCGCGCCGCAAGCCCGCAAAACTGTTTTCGGCCAGTGCTTCGACGGCTACGAGCAGCACGATGTCTTGTGGAACGGAAAGAAAGTTGCCGGAGCAGCTCAGCGCCGCACGCGCGAGGGTTTGCTCATTCAGGGGTCCGTGCAACCTCCACCCCTTCGGCTCGGACGCGACGACTGGCAAAACGCGTTCCTGGACGGGGGCCGACTGCTGGAAGGCCTCGATTGGCAAGTGCTGCAAAACCAGGAAAACCTTTTGACGCACGCGGAAACTCTCGCGCAACAGAAGTACCGCACGTCGGGCTTCAATCACAAACGGTAAGGCGGATCAGGCGATCTCGATTTGCCGTTGCCGGTGCGCCGATTCGTAACAGGCCGCCAGCACCTCCTGGCTCCGAAGTCCGAGCGAGCCGCTGTTTACCGGTTCACGACCCTCGATTATCGCCTGGCCAAATTCCTCAATCTCCGCACGGTAAGTATTCACCGGAACGGGGTTGATGGGCACTCCGCCGCCCACTGGGCGCTCCTGAAGCGCGTCGTAACCCGGAAGCGCGCCTTTCAGACACGCGGTCATCTCGCCTCCTGACTCCTGCCCGATGGTGCCCGCCGCCCAGATGCCGCCCTGCGAGCCATATAACTCCAGCACGTTGCGGCTGGCTTCGTCGGGGATGCAAAAAAACGTGTCCACCACGCCCAGGGCCCCGTTCTCAAACGTCAACGTGGCCACCGCGCCGTCTTCCGGCGGATAATCCTGCACCACGCGTCGAATGACACAATTCACGGCTCGAACTCTTCCGAAGAACATCTCGAGCAAATCGATGCAGTGCCCGCCAATGTCGATCAGGGACCCGCCGCCACTTTGAGCCGGGTCCTGCCGCCAGGCTCCGGGCATAGGCGGATACCAGCAGGATAGCTGGGCGCGACCAAAGACGGGTTGCCCCAATCGGCCCTCCCGCACCAGTCGCAGCGCTTCCCGATGTTGCGCGTGAAACCGCATCATGAACGCCGTTCCAAAGGTGACCCGCGCTTCCTGGCATACCTGGATCATTTCCCGGGCCTGGGCCACGGTGACGCCCAGCGGCTTCTCGCACAGCACATGCTTACCCGCCTGCGCGCACGCACGCGTCTGCTCGAGATGCTTGTCTGGAGGCGAAGCGATATATATCGCGTCCACACCGCTGCCGAACAATTCGTCCAGGCTTTGAACCGCCCGGGCGCCGAACTCGCGGGCGACCTCTGCGTTCGTGCGCGGATTAACCCCGTACACCGCCACCAGTTCGGCGTTCCCCGCCGGCAGGATGCCTTCAGGTATCGTCCGGCGCCGCGCAATGCCGCCCGAACCAATAACTCCCCACCGAACGCGCTTCACCAGTACTCCTCGACGTGGATGGTGCCGATGTCCTTGCCGTGGTCGGCCTGGAAACCTTTCGCCTGCAACAGCGCTTTGGCGGCGATCACCATGTCTGGATTGCCGCACAGAAAAACCTCCGTCTCGGCCGGGTCCAGCTTCACTCCGGATTCCTGCTCCACTACCCCCTGTTCGAGCAGGACTTGCAGGCGCCCCACGCGGCCATGAAACCGAATATCCTGCTCCGGGCGGGTGATCGTGGGGACGTAAGTGAAATTGGGTCGCAACCGGGCCAGGCTTTCCAGTTCGCCGCGGTAGCCCAGGTCCCAGCTATATCGCGCGCCGTGCAGCACCACGAACCGGCGTTGGGTCTCGGAAATAAGCAACGTGCGCAGCATGGAAATGTAAGGGGCCAACCCGGTCCCCGTCGCCACCAGCACCACGGATTTGCCGGCAGCAACTCGATCCAGTGTAAACACTCCGCTGCTCTTGGGCCCCAGGAAAATCCGGTCCCCATGTTTTAGCGCAAAGAGCCGCGGCGTAAGCTGGCCGCTCGTGACCAGGGTCAGGTAAAACTCGAGATACCGCCGCTCCAGGCTCGAGGAGGCGATCGAATACGCCCGGCGAATCATTTTGTCCGGCGGCGCGGGAGGCAGCTCGACCTCAGCTTCCGGCACTCGCGACGCGGAGCCTAGAAGTCCCAGCACCGCAAATTGGCCTGGCGTAAACTCGAACAATGGGGCATCCGGCTCCACTCGCAGGATCAGCAACTGGGGATTGATGGCCTCCCGGCCCGTGACAGTGGCATTGTAGGGCTTGGCAACGCTGGCTTCCATAATTGAATGCCCGAAAGATTGCCCATGTCCGCCATGATGGCTAGCAGGGATTTACGCGCCCTGGTCCAGAACCCCATCACGGCTGCGCCTCCAACCTCACCGATGTGCCATATTCCAATACTTTGGCACAAAAACGGCTGCACATTCCGACGGCGGCCCAATCTGTGGTGAATCGTCGGGCAGGGGACAAATTCACCCACAGGTGATGAAATGCCATCACCCGTTAATGTCTATGAGCGGATAAAAACCGTACAAATTTGGAACAGTGACAGTCACCAGAGTCGTTTGTGGTTGATATGTTAAAGTTGGCAGATCAGAAAAAATTGCCCGACTGGCAGAAGAGGCAAAAGGCCAAAGAAAAGGACCCTTTTGCCCGGGAAGGAGGCTCGCCCGCCTCAAACACAGCTCTTGGCCAGACGATTGGCCAGAACCGACGAATCCTGGTAGCCGACGACAACCCTGTGGTGCTCAAAGCTTTCGAATTAAAACTGAAAGCGCTGGGGTTTGACGTCAGCACCACCTCAACCGGCGAATCAGTAGCTGGAGCAGCTCATAAATGCCGAGCCGAACTGCTGATTCTGGACATCCATTTCTCGTCGAGCGGCAGTACTGATTGGACCGGCTTTTCCGTAATTCAATGGCTGCGGCGGTTCCCCGACCTGGCCGCCATCCCCATCATTCTCATCACCGGGGCCGAATCTGCCGAGTACAAAGCAAAAGCGCTCGAAGCGGGGACAGTGGCTCTTTTTGAAAAACCCGTGGATTTTCAGCAACTCGTGGCCACGATCCTGGCTGTCTTCGGAGCTCCCCCTCCAGTGGGCTCAGGTGGTTTGCCCTCGGTCAACGCTCCCATCGGCACCCCACCGAGACCTCTGCCTTAACGATCAGCGTATATCGTGCTCACCTGGTCTCGATCTTCCTGCGCGCAGCAACAAAGTCGAACTTCTTACCACTCTTCGTATCGATGGCCCGCTTGGCAAGTTCGGCCCGGGAAAGTCGCGGACGTCTCCCAACCTTGGACACGGTGACCGACGGCTTCCCATTATCAGTGACCACGAGGGTTTGCCCTGGGTACGATCTCCTCAACATCGAGGGAGTATGAAAGAACTCCTTGGCCGTAATGGTCTTCATACGACTCAACCTAGTCGGCAGAAACTCCCGCAGCAACCTCCGATGTCCCCTCCTAATTTACCCACGTTGTTCTGAATTGCCCTGCGGCTGCTCGCGGTCGGCACTCGGCGCAGCGTCGGTGCCGGAAAGATTCTTCCCCGTGGGCGCCCGGGCCGTGAACTCAAAAATGCTCTCCCGCGCCAGCCAGGGTGCCGATGACACAAACAAACCCAGGGCGAACATCGCACAAATACCGGTCGCGACGACCAAACCGAGGCAAGTAGTTCTCATAACCGATCCAGATTACCTCACATCACCACACCCTCGACCATCCCGACACAAAAGTCCACTGCGGCGAGGGTCGTCGTCTGGCTCCGCCCCCACGCCAGCGACCCGTTTCAACTTGTTTAGTCGGGTTTGACTCCCCGGCAGCATCGGATAAAGTGAGCCACCTGGTGCAGTGGTGACTTTGTCAGTCACGGGTTCACTATTTATATGTTTCAAAACGTCGGAGAAATGGCGCTGTTGTTTTGGCGTGCGATACTGGCTTTGCCGGTGGCGTGGCGTCAGCGCCACAAGGTCTTCGAGCAATTCTTCGAAATCGGTAACGCCAGCCTGTTGATGGTCTGTCTGCTGTCGTTTTTCATCGGCGCGGTAATCGCGCTCCAGACCGGGCCGGTGTTGGTGGAACGATCGCTTTCCAGCGCCGTCGGTGGTGTCGTGGGCATGGCCATCTGCCGCGAACTCGCCCCGGTCATGATGTCGATCCTGATCGCCGGGCGCATCGGCTCGGCCATGGCGGCAGAAATTGGCTCGATGCGGGTCTACCAGGAAATCGACGCCCTGCGGACCATGAACATCAATCCGGTGCATTACCTGGTGGTGCCACGCCTGGTCTCCATCGCGGTGGCGTTGCCGCTCCTGGTGGTGTTCGCGATTCTCGTGGGCTGGCTCGGCGGAGCCACGGTCTGCTTCTCGAACAACCAGATCGCCATTCCCATCCAGACTTTTTACGCCAACCTGCGGGACGTCGTCGAGATCAAGGACGTCGCCAACGGCGTGTTCAAGAGTTTCATCTTCGCGATCGTCGTGGCAGTGGTTTCGTGCCACCAGGGCTTGACGACCCGCGGCGGTCCCCGCGGCATCGGTCGGTCGGTCACTAAAGCCGTGGTTAACTCCATCGTGATGATCGTCATCCTGGACTACATTCTCACCCGGGTCCTGCTCGGAACATGACCACCATCACCCAGAAATGCGGCATCGGCCTCCAGGTCCGTGGCCTGCGCAAAAGCTACGGCGGCCAGGAAATCCTGCACGGCCTCGATTTCGAGGTTCGACCGGGCGAAATCTTCGTGCTGATGGGCCCCAGCGGCAGCGGAAAATCCGTCCTGCTCCGACACTTGATCGGCCTCGAGGTTCCTGATGAAGGGGATATCCAGTTGGACAGTCAGCCAATCCTGGCCGAGGACGTCATGGGGAAGTATCGCATGGCGATGGTTTTCCAATCGGGCGGCCTGCTGAATTCCCTGACGGTGGGAGAAAATGTGGGGTTGTATCTCAGCGAGCATCAGCTCAAGACACCGGCGGAAATCGCGCGCATCGTGGCCGAAAAACTGGAGGACGTCGGGCTTAAGGGCACTGAGGACAAAATGCCGTCCGAACTGTCGGGCGGTATGAAGAAGCGCGCGGCCATCGCTCGCGCCCTGGCGATCGAGCCGCAACTGATTCTTTACGATGAACCCACCAGCGAGTTGGACCCGCTTTCCTCGGTGGTCATCGCCGATGAAATTGTTCAACTCAACCAGCGCATCGGCGTCACTTCGGTGATCGTCTCGCACGACCGGGATTTGTCGTTTGGCATCGCCGATCGGGTGGCGGTGATAAATGAGGGGCGGATTGTCAGCATCGGCACGCCGGAGGAAATCCGCCGCTCGCCGGATCCGATGGTGCGGGAGTTTTTGGCTGCCGGGTTCAAACGCCCGGCCAATCCTTGATTTGAATTATGAAAAACACTCTGGAAACACGTTTGGGCATCTTTGTGCTGCTCGCCGCGCTCGCCGCGGTCCTGATTCTGGAAACCCTGGGCGGCGTGGAGCATTTCAAGCGCGGCCGCACGGTCAGCGCCCTGTTCAACAACATCCAGGACCTTAAAAAAGGTGACCGCGTCAAAATGGCGGGTGTGGAAATCGGGCGCGTGGCCGATCTCCAACTCACCAACAACAAGGTCATGGTCGTCATGAAGCTCGACGCCAAATCCATCGTGAAATCGGATAGCGTCGCCAAGATCCAGTTCACCGGGTTGATGGGCCAGAACTTTGTGTCGGTGGATTTCGGCACGCCGAACGCCCCGCTGGCGGAAGACAACACCGTGCTGACCACCGCGGATCAACCGGGCATCAACGATATGATGGAGAAAATCAACAACGTGGCCACCGGCGTCGAGAACCTCACCAAGAGCTTCACCGGCGATACGCTGGACAACCTCCTCGGACCGCTGACCGATTTCGTCAAGCGCAACCAGGCTCCGCTCACCGCCACCATCGCCAACGTCCAATCCATCTCCAGCCAAATCTCCCAAGGCAAAGGCACCGTCGGCAAGTTGATCTACGACGAATCCCTCCACAATTCCGCGCTCACCACCGTCAGCAATCTCCAGGATGTCGCATCGGAAATCCGGCTCACCGTCGGCGAGGCCCGGAAAGTGGTGGACCAGGCCAATTCCGGCAAAGGCACTGTGGGCCTGCTGTTGAAGGATGAAACGCTTTACCGCGAAACGACCGCCTCGGTGACGACGCTGAAGGAGATTCTCCAAAAGATCAACCAGGGCCAGGGCACAGTCGGCAAGTTGATCAACGACCAGGATTTCCTCCAGAACGCCAAGATGACCATGCAGAAACTGGACAAGGCCACCGAAGGCCTTGAGGACCAGGGCCCGCTCAGCATCATGAGCGTGATGATGAACGGCTTGTTCTAAACGGCTGCTCACCGCCGCGGCCTGCCGCTTTTATCATGCAACCTGGCGCGCCACTCTTGCGGCTGGAAAAAATCTGCAAGGACTATGCGCCCGTCGAAGGTGGCGCCGCGGTCCCGGTCCTGCGCGAGGTGGACCTCGAACTGCGCGCCGGGCAATCCCTGGCGATTATGGGCCCTTCCGGCTCCGGCAAAAGCACTTTGCTCCAAATCATCGGCACCCTCGATCGGCCCAGCTCCGGTGCCGTGTGGTTGAATGGTCGTGACCTGGCCCAATTGTCCCTGGATCAACTCGCGGCCGTGCGCAGCACGGAAATTGGTTTTGTTTTTCAGGCGCACTACCTGCTGCCGCAATGCACCGTTTGGGAAAATGTGCTCGTGCCGTCGCTGGCGTTTCCCCAAGGCGCGCGCGGCGTCGAAGAGCGCGCGAGCAGCCTGCTGCGCCGCGTCGGGCTCGGCGAGCGGCTCCATCATCACCCGGGCCAACTGTCGGGCGGAGAACGCCAGCGGGTGGCCGTGGCCCGGGCACTCATCAATCGACCGAGCCTGCTGCTCGCCGATGAGCCGACCGGCTCCCTCGATTTTGCGGCCGCCCAGAGCCTCGTTCAACTGCTGCTCGAGCTGAACCACGAAGAGAAGGTCACGCTGGTGGTGGCCACACATTCCCGGGAATTGGCCGCGCGCCTCGAGGAAACCCGCGTGTTGCGCGACGGCCGGTTGACCAGCTCCCCGACCGGCGCATGACCTGGTTTCGGCTCATTCAGCGCGGCCTGACACACCACGCGCGAGCTCACCTCGGAGTCGTCCTCGGCCTGGGTATCGCCACCGCCGCCCTCGTCGGCGCGCTGTTAGTCGGAGATTCCGTCCGGGCCAGCCTCCGTGCCGTGGCCCTCAATCGACTGGGCCCCATCGCGTTCGCGTTGGACGCCGGTGATCGGTTCTTTCAGCAGGACCTGGCCGCGCGCCTGAACCAAAACTCCACCTTCGCTTCCGTCCCGCTCGCCACCGCCCTCAGCCTCCCGGGCACCGCCAATCGCCCCGACCTGACGGCCCGGGCCAACCAGGTGCGGGTGCTGGGCGTGGCGCCCGACGCATGGCCGCGCTTCGCCCACTGGGTTGATCGCCCCGACCTCGAAACCTGGAAACAAGGCGAATCCCTGTTCGTCAACGATGCGCTCGCCCGACAACTCCGCGTGCGGGAAGGCGACGAAGTCCTGCTGCGCGTGCGCAAACCTTCCCTGCTTTCCGAAGACGCGGCGATCACCCCGAAGGATGATCTGACCATCGGCTTCCGTCTCAAGGTCGGACGCATCATCAGTACGGAACAACTGGGCGCCTTCGACCTGCGCGCCTCACGACCGGGAGTGATGAACGCCTTTCTGCCGTTGCCAATCCTCGCCACCCGCGCCGGGTTAAGCAACTCCGCCAATCTCCTGGTCATGGGAAACGCCCCTGCCCCAGCAGCCCTTTCTCCCGGGGAATTGACCAACGCGCTCCAAACCGCCTTCGAGCTCGAGGATGCCGGCCTGCGCCTCTCGATCACGCCTTCCGGAAGCGTGCAGTTGGCCACGACCCGTGTGTTCCTGCAAGCCTCCCTCATCGAAAGTGTTGAACGCGCGTGGCAAGCGCAAGAACGCGCCCATCCCGGGGCTCGGCGCACCCGGATTTTCACTTACCTCGCCAACCTGCTGAGCTCGGGCACGAATGGCGTTCCCTACTCGATGGTCACCGCCACCGAACCGCCGCTGGTGCCCGAGAACCTCGCCCCGGACGAGATGATCGTGACCGACTGGCTCGCGTCTGACTTGGGGAAGTCCGCCGGTGACACGATCGATCTGAGCTACTTCGTCATGGAAAGCGGCGCGAGCCTGGTCGAACACACCAACCGTTTTAAAATCCGGGCCGTCACCAGCCTGGCGGGCTTGCCCGATGGCTCGCTGCTCATGCCGGATTTCCCCGGCGTCGCGAAGGCCGAATCCACCCGGGATTGGGATACCGGATTCCCTCTGCGTTACACGATCCGCCCGCAGGACGAACAATACTGGCGCCAGCACCGGGGCACACCCAAGGCCCTGATTTCGCTCTCGGCAGGACAGACAATTTGGAGCAACCGTTTTGGGTCGTTGTCCGCCTTTCGCTTCACACCCGGTCCCGGCGTAACGCCGGAAGCCTGGCGGGACAACTTTAGACGCGAACTGCGAGCCGCCCTCGATCCGGCCCTGGTCGGCCTGCAATTCCAACCGGTGCGCGCCCAGGCGCTGGCCGCCGCAGAGGGCTCCCAGGATTTTGGCCAGCTCTTCATTGCCTTCAGTTTTTTCGTGGTGCTGGCGGCGCTGCTGCTTAGTTCGCTGCTGTTCCGCTTCAACCTCGAGCGGCGCGCGGCCGAAACCGGCACCCTGCTGGCCCTGGGTTTTACTTCGCGCCAGGTCACCCGCCTGCTTCTCGTCGAAGCGGTTCTGCTGAGCGTGTTGGGCGCGGTGTTGGGCACCCTGCTCGGACTGGGTTACGCCCGGCTCCTTCTGTGGGCGCTCACCACCATTTGGCAGGATGCCACCAGCCTCTCGCAACTGCAGTTTGCCGCCACGTCCGCAAGTTTGCTGGGCGGCGCGGTCGCCGGTGCGGCGGTTGGCACGTTGACCGCCTGGCTCACCTTGCGCGGGCAATCCCGCCGGTCCGCCCGCGAATTGCTTTACGAACCCCTGGAACCGGCCGCGCGTGGGCAGGGCAAAATCTCCCGGATCATCGCGGGTGTTGGCCTGGCCGGAGCTCTTGCCCTGGGAATGTGGGCGGTGAGCCACGGTCCAAACGCCGGTCCGCCGGCCTTTTTCGGAGCCGGCGCGCTCTTGCTCGTGGGTGGAACCGCGGCCACTGCCAGCCTGCTGACTTTCCTTCGCGCCGGCACGCACCATCGCCCTCTCACGTTCGCCTCGCTCAGCCTGCGCAACGGCTGCCGCCGTCCCCGGCGCACGTTGACCCTAGTGGCCTTGCTGGCCAGCGGCTCGTTCCTCATCATCGCCCCCGGCGTCTTTCACCTCGACGCCGCTCGTGACGCCGCCCAACGCGATTCGGGCACCGGCGGCTTCGCCTGGGTCGGCGAGAGCGCCCTGCCCATCACCCAGGATCTTAACAGCGCCGGCGGACGGGAGTTTTATGGGCTCACCTCCGACAAACTCGCCGACCTGCACCTCACTCCCCTGCGCGTGCGCGAGGGCGATGAAGCCAGTTGCCTCAATCTCAACCGCGCCCAGCGGCCGCGCGTGTTGGGTGTCGATCCTGACGCTTTCCGGGGCCGATTCCACTTCTCATCCGTCGCGCCCGGACTCGACCTGGCCGCCGGTTGGGATTTGCTCCGGCCTAAACCCTCCCCGGGAAAGGAGGATGAAGTCCCGGTGATTGGCGATGCCGCTTCCATCCAATGGGCCATGGGCAAACGCGTCGGCGACCTGCTGGATTACCAGGCGGAAAACGGTCGTAAAGTCCAGTTGCGCATCGTGGGAGCGGTCGCCAATTCCATGCTGCAAGGCAACCTGGTGATGGATGAACAACGGTTTCGCGAATTGTTCCCCTCGAGCAGCGGCGCGCGCTTGTTCTTCATCGACCTGGCCAGTAACGCCAAATCTCAGGCCACCAACGCCGTGGCCGAACTCGCGCGCGGTCTGGCGGACACCGGCCTCGAATTATACCCGGCCCAGCGCCGCTTGCAGGAGTTCAACGCCGTGCAAAACACCTACCTGGGCACCTTCCAAATGCTGGGCGGACTGGGCTTCCTGTTGGGCAGCGCCGGGCTGGGCTTGGTGGTGCTACGCAACCTCGAAGAGCGACGGGGCGAACTGGCGCTGCTCAGCGCCGCCGGTTTTTCACCGTCCCGTCTGCAAAAACTGGTCTTGCTCGAACACACTCTCCCGTTCCTGGCCGGCCTGGCCCTCGGCACCGCCTCGGCCGCTCTGGCGGTTGCTCCCGCTCTGTTCTTCGCCACTTCACCCCCAGCGCTGGGTTACCTTGGATTGATCCTGGCCCTGGTGTTGGCCAATGGTTTTCTCTGCGCCTGGGGCGCCGTGCGCCTGGCGCTGCGCGGAGACTTGATCGCCGCGTTGAAACGCGAGTGACCAGGACGGCCAGAACACTCGACTTACAACTTGCGCGCCATCCACGCATGCCAGGATAGCGTTCATTACAGAAGCGCCTACTCGGCAGCCTCGGCAGCCAGCGGGTTGGACTGCCTCCGTGTCACTTTTGTTGCCATACGGGCGCATAATCCGGCGGGGTTTCCGGGACAGAGTCCAACAACCACGGCTCGTCGATCTTCCACCAATACTCACAGAATGACGCCGGCTGCTTAACCTCGTGGATGGCGACCAAACCGAGCAATTGAACGGGGTCATCCGCCATAAAATCCCAGCCTTCCTTCTCCGCGCATAGATGGTCAGTGCCCGGGTCGCGCCAGAGGCGATAACCTTTGCGTTGCAGGATCACCAGAGCGGTGTTGTGGACGTTTGTGTAGTAGCCGAGTGCGGGCATAAAGTGAATGGTCAATGCCAAAACTGAGCGATACGGGCGGCCCACAGCATTTGAATCTCCGAGACACACGCGTCGCCCGCATTCGCTCTAATGTTTGGTTCTGCGATCATTTTAGATCCTCTGCCGCCTGTGACAGCGCGCTTGAAAGCTCCGAAATCTCCTTTTGGCCAGCAATGATGAATTCGGTTCGACTGTACTCCCGGCCAACGACAATAAAGAAGCGATCACTAAACTCTCGGTCTCGGTGGACCTCAACTGGCGTAATGTCAAACGCACCGATGGTAATCGACGCCTCGCCTTCGGGACCGAGAAAATCAGCAAATCTCTGAACAATGTCTCGTGCGGGAATGCGCAATCTCAATGACCAGCTTGGCTTGCTGATTTCCAAAGCGAGGATTTCTTCTGGGCCGCATGACGTGTGCACGTCGACCTGTGTCTGGCCAGATCGGCCGCACCCGAGCAAACCCCATTGTAGCCTTTGTGTCATGTTACGCAGAACGTTGCGCCTCACCTGCCGATAAACACTCAGAAATTGTCACGTCGCCCACATCTTTCCTCGTCGTTGCAGAAGTTTCGGACGTGGTGGAAGACGTCCCTACCTCCTGCTTCCTTTCCGTGTAGTTCGAGTATTCCGTGGTAATACCTTCCCTGCCCCCCGACGGCAACACTCCGACTTTCCCATCCTGTTCATCCTGGTAATCCTGTCCTACTCAGTACCCTGCCGTTCGCCATGCTCGGAGTCTTAGGGGAATCCGCCCGGGCTACGGACGCTGCTCCTTCGGCGAAGGAATGCGCGGGGCCGGTTCGTTGGTGCCCGGGGGTGGTTTGACGCGGAAAGCCGAGCGCAACAGCCAATGGCGCTTCAACCCCTGCACCAGGTCATCGGCGTCGCGCACGGCGCGGGAGATGTTTTCGAGGATATTGGTGTTGCCCTCGACCTGGGTGTTGAAATTGCCGGTGATGGAGGCCAGGTTGTCCAGCGAACGATTCAGGTTTTGCACCAGCGAGCTCAGGTTGGTGTTGGCGGAGCGCATCGCCTCTTTGGCGCCTTCGAGCGTGGTCTCCATCTGGCGATTCAAATTGGTCGGGACCAGCCAATCACCGAGGGCGCCCGGATGATCCAGTTCGGCGGTGATGGCGGCGAGATTGCTGACGGCCGGTCGCGCGCTCAAGGCCAACACGTTGAGGTTCGAGGTCAACTCCGCGCTGTTGGCCAGGACCCGCGAAATGGGGTTGGTGAGCGCCAGGATATTGGGCAGCGCCGCCTCGACTTCCCCGACCAGTTTTTCGAGGCGTTCGGCAACCGCGCCGGACTCCTCTTTCTCGAGCCAATAGGCATTGGTGCGGTAGTACGCCACGTAACACCCGCCTTTGTCATACCACATGGCGGTCATCGACTTTCGCTTCTCGGCGGTGTCGAAAACCTGGAAGCGGGCCACCCCGGCGTCCGCCAGGCGGTCCAGGTTGGTGCCGTAGAGGGGCGTGAGCGCGCGCAGCACGATGTTTTGACCGGACCCGTCGTAAGCGTCCCCCGCGAGCTGGTAGCGCGCGGCATTGGGCAAGGCCCGCGCGCCTTCGAGCGTGAATTCGCGCAGCGGATGAAACATATAAATCGGGTAACCGTTGGTCCCTTTGGTAACCTCGATGGTGCGATTGCCGAGGAAATCCGCCGACGT
The DNA here is from genome assembly GCA_002298785.1 of Verrucomicrobia subdivision 3 bacterium UBA693. Classification (GTDB taxonomy): domain Bacteria; phylum Verrucomicrobiota; class Verrucomicrobiia; order Limisphaerales; family UBA8199; genus UBA693. The sequence goes on along the minus strand of DBMR01000008.1, from coordinate 73,248 downwards.
GACTTTGGCCCGCGACCCTTCGGTCCAGATGTATCCGTAATAAGGATCCTTGAGCTCGAACTTGACGAAGATGTTGTAGGGCGTGCCAGGATCCATCGGCTCGATTTCGGTGATCTGCCCCACCGCCAGGCCCATGAGGGTGATGGGATCGCCCACTTTCATGCCGGTCGCTCGCTCCGTGAAAATAAAGAACGGAGCCTTGGTCTTGAACCAGCCTTTGCGCTCGGCGGTGTTGTAGACGTAATAGGCAAAACCGAAGACCAACAGAGCCAGGGCCAGGAATACAAACCAGCCGACCGCCCGTTCCATGCGGTTCAAGCGGGTGCGCAATTGCGGTGTTAAATCCTGTAGAGCCATGTTTCTTTCGCTGAATTCAGCATGCCTGTCCTGCGGTTAAAGTCATTCCAAATCCTCCCTCGGTCCAGGGTCGGGCAATAAAGCCGCGGCGATAAGCCAATCCCGAACCGCAGGATCCTGGTGCGCTTCCAGCGCGGACCACGGGCCGACCGGCAGGAAACGATGATTCTGCAACACCGCGAACTGCCGGGTCGTACCGCGCCACGGCCTCACATCGGACGCTGTGAGCACCAGCGTCATCGGGCGGCCCTCCAGCCAGGGATGTCCGCGCGACAAGCTCTCGAGCAGGCCCATCCACCAGTTAACCTGGAGCGGATCCAGACCTCCCAGGGGGTTATCGAGCACCAGCACCTCGGGCCGCAACGCCAGCGCGCGCGCCAATCCCGCCCGCCGCTGCCAGCTTCGCCCCAACGTGCCGGTCGTCGAATGGATCCAGGGATCCAACCCCAGCATTTCCACCAGGGGCGCCACGCGTTCGGCGGCTTCCTCCGCACCCAGGTCATGATGGTAGCGCAGCGGCAGGGCGATGTTCTGACCCACGGTGAGGTGGTTCAGGAGCTGTCCGGATTCGAATACCATGCCCAGGCGCATCCGTTCCTCGAGCCGTTCGGTTTCGAAGATCGGCGTTTTCTGGCCCAGGAACTCGTAAACCCCGGCTGCCGGCGGCATCAAACCCGCGATCATGAGCAGAAAATCGGTCTTGCCCGAACCCTGCATGCCGGCCACGACCCAGCACTCGCCGCGGCGCACGGTCCAATCAACGCCTTCGGCGATCAGGAGGCTCGGGTCGCTCAAGGCCGCGGCTGAAACTCCCCGCATGGAGATCACCGCCACGTCGCTGTCATCGGCCGGATTCATACGGTGAGATACACGATGATGAAGCAGGTATCGATCAGCACGCAGGCGATCACGCTTTGCGCCACCGCCCGGATGGTGGCCCGGGGCACGTCGGCCAGCCGCAGCGGCTGCGCCAGGCCGTGATAACAGGTGACGATCGCCACGATGAACCCGAACGCCAGCGTCTTCGCGGCCAGCAACACAAAGTCCAATCCGCTCAGGGCGCCGGCCAGTTGCGCGAAATAATCCCCCGGCCGCAAGGGAACATCCTGCAGAAACGCCCAGAGATACCCGCTGAGCAGGGCGCCGATGATCACGTAAACGGTCAGAGCAAAAACCCCGACAGCCATGCCGATCACGCGGGGCGCCACCAGGTAATGCACCGGGTCAATACCCAGCGCCTCCAACGCCTCGACTTCCCCGGTCGCGCGGGTGGTGCCCAACTCGATCACGTTGGCGGTGCCGATGCGCGCGAGCACCAGGAACGCGGCCAGCAGCGGGCCCAATTCCCGCACCACCACCAGCACCATGATCGAGCCCAGGTAATTGATGGCACCAACGCGAGTCAGCCACGCCACCGCCTGACCGATCACCAGAAACCCCAGAGCCGCGGACAGAAAGAGGAACATAGGCAGCAGCTTCAGCCCGGACTTGTTGATTTGCTCGGAAATAGCGGGCCAGATCAGCCGCCGCGCCGACCGCCAGCGCGTCAGCATCACCCCCAGAGTGATCAACGCGAACGCGGTCAAGCCCTGGAGCGTGAATATGAACCGGAAAAACTGGCGCCCGATATAGGCGGTAAAAGTGCGCGGAGTGGCGGTTGTCAGAAACCGCGCGCGCGCGATTGCCGACGCTGTGCCATTCCCGGTTTGCATCTGCCGAAAGCTAAATTCCGGCGGCGCCGTGGTCAAACGGAACCGCGCGGCACCCGTTCACCACAGGAAAGATTTCTGTTCGCCGATGAGCCGGTCCTCTTCCCACAGCGTGGCGCGCCAGGAGGTCACGTCGCCCAGTTCACGGTAGGTTTCGCCGGTGATGCGGAAATTGGTCCAGGTGCTGAACCAACTGCCCGCGGCCACCTGCTTTTCGAAGGTCATTTCTTTGGGAAAATTGCCGCGGGAAACGCCCCGCACTTCCAGGCGCAGTTTCAACGCGCCGAGCGGCCGCCCGCTGCTTTTCCAGTGAACGTCGAACCGCAGGCCGGAGCGCTCCTCCGGTTTGGCGCGCAATTGCGCCTGATAAGCATCTCGGTCGTAGAGGCTGGGAGAGATCGCGTGCCGCCCTTTGAGGTCCAGGAATTGCGGCAACACCTTGATGACTTTGCCGGTAGCGGCCGACGACGCAAAGGCCAGGCCGAGCGCCGCGAGCAGCACCAACGCCAGCAGCGTTCGTCGTCCAACTGACTGCCACTTCGAGATGCCTATGCTCATGGATTCGCGGGCTTCACGCCCGGTCCCGGTTCGGCTTGCGCCGGCCGGTGTGGTTGCTTTCGTTGAAGTACATGCCGAGGAGCCGGCGCTGGTCTTTAGACCGCTCCTTCAGTCCCAGCAAACTCTTCAGCCACGAAATCAACCAGCTCATGCTTGCGCGATTAATGCCTCTGGACCGGCGGCACCACGCCGCCGGATCGATGCCTAGACTAGGCCCCAAACCCCGGCTGTCCAGCAGAAAGCGCTGAGTTGCGGCTTGCCACCGCAGGTCCGGGGTTTAAAGTGGGGACAAATGAAAAAGCTGGTCCTGTGGCTGTTGATGTCGATGTCCTTGACGGGCGTGCTCCCGGCGCAAGTGCGCGTGGAGGTGGTCCAGGACCAGGAACAGTTCCTGCCGGGCGAGGCGATCCGGATTGTGGTGCGCATCACAAACCGCTCTGGGCAGACGCTGCACCTGGGCGATCAGCCCGATTGGCTCACGTTCACCGTCGAAACCAAGTCCGGGCAGGTGGTCTCGCAAACCGGTTATGTGCCGGTCGAAGGCGAGTTCTCGCTCGAATCCTCCAAGGTCGCCATCAAACGCCTCAACCTCGAACCGTACTTCGCTTTTTCCGGGCCGGACCGTTACCAGGTCGTCGCCATCGTCAAGATAAAGACCTGGGATCGTGAGATCAGCAGCCAGCCCAAATTCTTCACCATCAATGAAGGCGCACGGTTGTGGCAGCAGGACTTTGGTTTGCCCCCCGCTCCAGATAGCACCAACAGCACGCCCGAAATTCGCAAGTACATCCTGCAACAGGTCAATTATACGCGGGGCGCCCTGCGTCTCTATCTGCGCGTCACCGACGCTGAAGGCAATCATGTTTACCGCGTGGTGCCGATTGGTCCGTTATTGTCATTTAGCAAGCCCGAGCCGCAACTCGATGCCGCTTCGAAACTTCACTTGATGTTCCAGAGCGGCCCTTCCTCCTGCACCTACGTGGTGTTTAATCCCGACGGCGATCTGGTCCTAAGACAAACCTACGACATCGCCGGCACCCGACCGCGGCTGCGCCTGGATGACGAGGGTAAAATAGTAGTCCACGGCGGCGCCCGCCGCGAAGTGAGCACGGATATTCCTCCACCGAAGCTGACGGATTCCGATGACGAAACGGAAAACACCTCCACCAACCAGGTGGCTGATCCCAAGCCCGACACCACCGCCACCGAAAAACTGGACAAACCCGACAAAGCGGATAAGCCGGAAGAAAAGAAACCTTGATGGATTTGTGCGTGAGGCCGGCGTCAGACGCTCGCCAGGCACCACGCTTCTTTCAGCGCCAGGATTTTGGCGGCGGCAGACTCGAGGTCGGGCACGAGGAAATCGCGATGACCGGCGCCGACCCACGGCGAGTCGATCAGCAGCGACGTGCACCCGGCGCAATGAGCCGCTGTGGCGTCTTTCCATTTATGGCTGATCACGTAAGAGCCATCCAGGTCGAGATTCCATTTATACGCCGCTTCATAGAGCAGGCCCGGTTTGGGTTTGCGGCACGGACAGTCGTCTTCGGGGGCGTGGGGACAGATCAAAAGATCGTCGAGTTCAAAAGCGGCGTTGAGCACGCGGTGCATCCGGTCCAGTTCACGCCGGGATTGCTCGCCGGTCGATAAGCCCGGCTGGTTCGTGGTCGCAATCACGAGATAACCGGCGTCCTTGAGCCGGGCCAGGCTCCGCGCCGAGCTATGGTTCACGCACAGTTCGGCAAATGTGGCCGGACCGATCATCTGCCCCTTTTCCTGGCGCACCTGGGTCAGGATGCCGTCCCGTTCGATAAATACAGCGTGCTTCATGCCCCTCAGAGAGCATAAAGCTTGCCCACCTCCATTTTGCGGTTATCGACCGCGTTAAGCCGGATTTTGTCTTATTCCCGGCAATAAGGTTCCAAGGCGAGGACAATTCCGCCCGGTTATTCCTCGATTAAGTCCTCTTTGGTATTCACGCGCTGCTGCATGAACTGCATGATCGGCATGGCCCGCTCCACCGCGTTGCGCTCGGTTTGGCCCGCAAATCTCTTCATGATTACCTTTACCGCGGCAATCGGATCCCCGTTCTTATCCCGCAACGGCAGCGTCACCAGCACCCGGTCCTTCTCTTTGCCATAATACTTTACCCCCCGCTGGATTACGTCCCATTCCGGGTTGCCGCCTGGTTTTCCGACTTCCGCGGCCTCGCCGCTGGCGATCAGTCGGGTGGATTGGGCTTGGCCCGTCGGGATATAGACTTGCAACCCCAACAACTTGGAGTAATTCGTGAGCGTCTGCCGCACCAGGGCCTGCACCGGAACTTCCAGGGGGGTGTACACCACCTTCGCATCCACGAAATAGGTGACCGAATCGGATTTCGTCCAGAACCCGATCTTGCCGCTGGTAAACGTGTTATCCTGCAGCGGGGGAATGGCTTCCTTGCCGTTAAGCTGGCAGCGAATCTCGTTCCCTTTGCAGCGCACGGTTATTTCCTGCCAGCTTCCCGCCGGGATCTTGATTTCCGGTCCAATGACATCGCCGCGCTGCCCATCCACTACTTTGTAAAAGCGGAACGTGTTCCCCAGTGCGCTCGCCCGCACCACATAATAGTTGGTTTCGTTTTGAATGCGGAAGGCGAGTCCGGCCATTTGCTCTACCGCGCCGCGCACCGTCTTGAACCGGGCCGTGAATTCAAAATCGCGAAACGTTTCCTTCTCATAAATGAGGAGCGGGAAATGTTCATCCGTTAAGTCCTCGGAGACCTGGGCAAGTACGGCGCGCCGGGCCACCGAAGGCGCCTGGGGAGTCAGCGGCGCCAGCACGGGGGGAACTTCATCCATCAGGATGCGCCAGTCGCCGGGTTTGCCGCGGCCGCTCACGGCGCTGCGGAATCCCGGCGGCGGCTGGCCCTCCGGATACTGCCCGAAATCAAAAAACAACTCCGCCGCGGCGAGCGGCAGGCTCATTACCCAGAGGAAAAACGTGCAAACTGAGAAAACGCGCATGCAGCCTCACATTACCTGAAATAGGCCGTGGGACAAGCGCCGTAACAGCGCCCGGGCGTCAACGTTTCCCGGGGCGGCCCACCCTCCGGAAGTGTCGCCGCCAGGGGTATGGCGTTAAATTATCGCCCAGCGCAGCTTAAAATCGGCATAATGTATGCTAAATTTTGCCAGTTAACGAGGCTTGAAGTATGGTAGCGCTAATCCATATGCAACCGGTCGGCTGTTACTAACGCGCGGCATGCGCTTTTTACTCTACTCCCATGACGGTCTGGGTTTGGGCCACACCCGGAGACACCTTGCGGTGGCCTCCGCGCTGGCTCACGAGGCGCCTGATGCCGCGATCCTCCTGGCGACCGGAGCCGAGGAGGTGGTGCGCTACGGCCTGCCGAACCAGGTCGAGATCCTGAAACTGCCAGGCCTGCACAAAGACGGCAACCAGTCATATTCCTCTCGCCGACTTCGCCTGTCCGTGGGTGAAATCCGCGACTTGCGGTCGGCCTTGCTCCTGACCGCCGTCAAGGCGTTCCGGCCGGATGTAGTGCTGGTGGATAAACACCCGTTCGGCGCCAGCGGCGAATTCAAAGCCGGTCTAAAGGCCCTAAAACGGACGGGGGGCCGGGCGGTCCTGGGGTTGCGGGACATCCTGGACGAACCGGCGCAGGTACTGCGCGAATGGAAACCCAACAAGATGCTGAAGCGCGTGGCAGAATTTCATGACCAGGTGCTCATCTACGGGGATCGCACGATTTTTGATCCGATAACGGCTTACGCCTTTCCGCCGGACCTGGCAGAGCGCACCAGTTTTTGCGGCTACGTGTTCACGCCGGAGAGCGCGCAGGCGCTGGAGAATTTTGAATGGCCATTCCCGCCGCGCGCTCGGCGCCCGCGCCCGGTGGTTCTGGCTACGGTGGGCGGGGGTGAGGACGGCTTCCAAACGCTCACCACCTTTCTCCAGGCCGCCGCCAAGGCGCCCTGGCAGGGGATTGCCGTGGCCGGTCCGATGACCCCGGAGAGGGAATGGGAGAAGTTGACCGAACTCGCCGCGGTCGGCGGGGTGACCTTGCGGCAGTTTGTGCCGCATCTCTCGGCGCTGTTTCAGGAAGTAGATGCCCTGGTGTGCATGGGGGGCTACAACACCCTGGTCGAAGCCACCGCTGTCGGCGTCCCCACCGTTTGTGTCCCCCGGGTAACGCCACGCACCGAGCAACTGATCCGGGCGGAAGCGTTCGAGCGGCTGGGACTGGTCCAGCTTTGCCACCCGGCGCGGCTTAGTCCCGAGAACCTGCGGGAACAAATCGCGGTGGCACTGGGGACCGCGCCAATGGAACTGCGAGCACGCGCTCAGGCCACGTTGCGGTTCCACGGCGCTCAACAGGCGGCGCAGACATTGCTACGCCTTGCCTCCCCACCCTCCTCGCACACCGCACCCACAGAGTCGCAGCCGACAGTAACAGTGTAAGATGCCCAAAACAAAATCACTCCCGCAATCGCTGCCCGGCCTGTGGCGGATCACAAAGTACTTCTGGCCGCACATCCGCCAGTATCGCGGATTGATGACCCTTTCCTTCCTGGCGCTGCTGGCCGAAGTCAGCCTCCGCCTGCTCGAACCCTGGCCGCTGAAGTTTGTCTTCGACCATATCATCGGCCAGCACCGCACCCCGAAAAAGCCCCCACCCGCCTGGCTGGCTTCCCTGGATCCGATGACCCTGCTGACCCTCGCCGCCCTCGCCATTCTCATCCTGACCTGCCTGCGCGCCCTGGCGTCGTATTGGGAAACCATTGGTTTTGCCAAGCTCGGCAACCGTTCCCTCACCGCCGTGCGAAACCAACTCTACCGGCATGTCCAGTATCTCTCGCTTTCCTTCCACACTCAGGCCAAAACCGGCGACCTCGTGGTGAGGCTGATCGGGGATGTGGGGATGTTGCAGGAGGTAGCGGTCACCGCGTTGCTCCCCCTGCTCGCCAAGGGTCTCATTGTCATCGGCATGATCGGCCTGATGTTCTGGATGAACTGGATGCTCGCGGTAATCGCTGTCGCGGTCTTCCCGCTCTTCTGGCTCCGCACGATACGGCTGAGCGAGGAAATTCGCGAAGTCGCCCAAAAGCAACGCCGGCAGGAAGGCGCGCTGGCCGCCTCCGTGGCGGAATCCATTTCCGCCATTCGCACGGTGCAGGCGCTCTCGCTCCAGGAAAAGTTTACGCACTCGTTCAGTTCCACCAGCGATAAGACGTCGCTATCGGACGTGAAAGGCAAGCGCCTGTCCGCGGCGCTGGAACGTTCGGTGGACGTCCTGATTGCGCTGGCCACGGCCCTGGTCCTGTGGTTCGGCACTCGCATGGTGCTGGCGCGGCAACTCACCGCGGGCGACCTGCTCGTCTTCCTCGCCTACCTCAAGTCGGCATACCGCCCGGTCCAGGATTTCGCAAAATACACCGCCCGCCTGGGCAAAGCTTCGGCCGCCGGGGAACGAGTGATTGATTTGCTGGAAAAGGTGCCGGATGTCCGCGATCTACCGGGCGCCGTGCGCGCTCCAGCCCTGACCGGGGAGGTGACCTTCGACCATGTCAGCTTTGACTACCTCAGAGACCGCCACTTGCTGCGGGACATTGATTTCACTGCCCGTCCGGGGACACACGTCGCCCTGGTCGGCGCCTCCGGCAGCGGGAAAACCACCATGTTCAGCTTGATTTTGCGCCTTTACGATCCGCAGTCGGGCTGCGTAAAGATCGATGGGCACGACGTCCGCGGGTTCACCCTCGAATCGCTCCGCAGCCAAATCAGCGTCGTGCTGCAAGACAACGTCCTGTTCGCGGTGAGCGTGCGCGACAACATCGCCTACGGCGCGCCGGACGCGAGCTTCGAGCGGATCGAGGCCGCGGCCAGGCTGGCCAACGCCCACGACTTCATCCTGGGACTGCCGAACGGGTACGACACCATCGTCGGCGAACGGGGCGCAACCCTTTCGCACGGGCAGCGACAGCGCATTGCCATCGCCCGCGCCGCCGTTCGGAACGCTCCCATCCTGATCCTCGATGAACCAATGACCGGCTTGGATCGTAAGAACGAACTGGAGGTGCTCACCGCCCTGGAAGGGTTGTATGGTCAGCGCACCACCTTCCTCATCACCCACGACCCCCACCATGCGGCGACTGCGGACCAAATTCTCTACCTCGAACATGGCCGCATCGTCGAACGCGGCACCCACGAGGAGTTGATGGCGCTCGGCGACCGCTACGCCGCCCTGCACCACGTTCGCGCGGCGGAACGGAGACTTGACCCGGTGACGGTTCCCCCCTCACCGTTGCCCGGCACGTTATGAAAATCCTCTACCTCTGCCCGGACCTCGGCATCCCGGTGCTGGGCCGCAAAGGCGCGTCCGTCCACGTGCGCGAGTTGATCGCCGCTTTTGCCCGCGCCGGCCATAGCGTCACCCTCGCGGCGCAGTCGCTCACCAAATCGCCGACCGATACTCGAGCAAAGGTGCGCGCCCGCGTCATCCAGGTTCCCGCCGACCCGGCGGTCACCACCGCGGCCCAGTTGTTCAAGGAATTCAACGAGTGTTTGGGAGTCGAAAACTCCCTGCCGGGCGAACTGCGCCGCGTACTCTACAACAAGCAACTCGCGCGCGGCCTGAAGCCGTGGTTCAACCGCAATCGACCGGCGTTCATTTACGAGCGCGCCTCGCTCTACGCCACGGCGGGGGCGCGGTTGGCGGAGAAATTTCACGTGCCCCACATCGTGGAACTCAATGCGCCGCTGGCCGTGGAGCAAACCGCCTATCGCTCCACAGGATTTGGCAACCTGGCCGCCGAGGCCGAGCGGTGGACCCTCATGCAGGCTGACGCTGTGGTCGTCGTATCGGCCGAATTAGCCCGGCACGTGAGCTCGCTCGGAGTCCCGAAGCGCCGGATTCAGGTGATGCCCAATGGCGTGGACCCGGACTTGTTTCATCCCCGACCGCCGGACCGTGGGAAATCGAGCGTTTCGCCCGGCCCCGTGCTGGGATTTGTCGGCGGTCTGCGCCCGTGGCATGGCGTGGAGATTTTACCGAAGTTGCTGGCGCGGTTAAGCCGGAGCCACCCGGACCTGCGCCTGGTGATTGCCGGCGATGGCCAACTGCGTGGCGAACTGGAACGCTCCTTCCAACAGCGCGGGCTGCAACGCAAAGTCACTTTCACCGGCGCTTTGCTGCACGAGTCGGTGCCGGATATCATCCGCGGATTCGACATCGCCCTGGCACCTTATCCCCGGCACAACCACGATTTCTATTTCTCCCCGCTGAAGCTTTTCGAATACATGGCATGCGGCGCCGCAGTAGTGGCGGCGGATGTGGGGCAAATCTCGGACGTGGTGACAAATGGCCGCACCGGCTTGCTCTATCCGCCCGGCGACTTCAACGCCCTGCTCACCTGCTGTGAACGCCTGCTGGCAAAGCCGGAACTGCGGTCCGACCTCGGCCAGGCAGCAGCGAAACTCGTGCGGCGCAAGTTCACCTGGGACCATAACGCCGAGCGCGTGGTGAAACTGGCAAAGCCTCTCAGGACCAGCCGGCGAAAGTGACCATATGCAGCCCCAGCGCCTCGCCTACGTGCTGAACATCTTTCCGAAAATCTCGGAAACCTTCATCGCCGGAGAGCTCGCGGAACTGCGCCGGCGAGGAATCAAGTTGCGGATTCTGTCGTTGCTTCCGCCACGCCCGGAACCGCAGCACGAAATTATCCAACGCGCCGGGCTGGACTCGATCGTCGAATACGACCCTGGCAAATTCCTCGAGATCTTGCACGGCTTTCAGCCAGACCTGATCCACGCTCATTTCGCCCGTGAAGCCACCGAGAAGGCATGGGAACTTTCCCGCCTGACCGGCATCCCTTTCACCTTTACCGCGCATGGCTACGACATTCATCGCAAGCCGCCCCTGGACTTTCGGGCACGCGCGGAGGCCGCGCGCTCGGTCATTACGGTTTCGGAAGCCAACCGGGATCACATCGTGAAGACTTTCGGTGTGTTGCCCGCGCACATCCAGGTCATCCCGTGCGGGGTGGATACCGAGCATTTCCACCCACTAGAAACTCTAACTTCGGAGGAATCAACGGCTGCGCCGCTGGTGGTCTGCGTGGCCCGCCACGTCGCAGTTAAGAACCTTGGCCTGCTCCTGGATGCGTGCGCGGTGCTGCGGGACCGAGGCGTCCGATTTCGGTGCGCCATGGTTGGCGACGGACCGTTGCGGACGGAACTGGAAGCAAAGCGCAGCGCGCTGCGCCTGGAGGCGGTGGTCCAAATGACCGGCGCCGCCACCCAAAGTGACGTGCGGCGCTGGTGGCAGCGTGCTGTGCTCGGGGTGCTGACCAGTAACAATGAAGGCATGCCGGTGAGCCTCATGGAAGCGGCGGCTTCCGGAGTCCCGGTGGTGGCCACCCGGGTGGGTGGAATTCCCGAACTGGTGGCTGATGGTGTAACTGGTCTGCTCGTGCAACCGGACGATGCGAACGCGCTGGCCTCGGCCATGGAAACGCTCTTATTAAACCGTACGCTGCACGAGCAGATGCGTGCCGCCGCGCGACAGCGGGCGGAACAGAGATTTTCCGTAACCCGGCAAGTGGATTCGCTGCTGGCGCTGTGGGGGAGCTTGCTGCGGCGTGACGAATCCCGCCGTCCACAGTCCACGCCGGCCGTCTTCCCCGGCGCCACCTTCGTTGCCCTCCGCCAGGTCGAGGGAGTGGTTGAAGACCCGTTCGGTGCCGCGGCGGACCAGGCTTTGCCAGGGCTCGCTGCGGCCCTGAACTTCGAGACGGCCCGGCACGAGCTCAAACGACGGTTGCCACGGCTTTCAGGCACGGGACGGCTAAAACTTAAGGCCATCCGAGTCACCCGCCACAAACCGGGACGGCGCGCCGTGGTCGAGTACGAAGTGGAGGTGAAATCACCAGCGGCCCCCTCGGAGCGGGTCACGTTGCTGGGAAAGCTCCGGGCCCGCCGTTCGGGGAACGAAGGTTACCGCCAGCTCTCCGCGTTTTGGGACGCCGGCTTCGACGCCCACAGCGCCGATGGCATTTCCGTCCCCGAACCGATTGGGACCATTTCCGCAATGCAAATGTGGTTTCAGCGGAAGGTCCCCGGGGTGACCTCGGAACAGGTGTTGGCGACAGAAGGTCCGACACTACGCGTCGCCCTGGCGAAACGCGTCGCGCAGGCCATCCAAAAAATTCACGGATGCGGGGTGCCGACAGAAAAGCAACACACCATGGCGGATGAGTTGCGCATCCTGGAAACGTGCCTCGACAAGGTCGCCGCGCTGAAACCGGACTGGCACTCACGGCTGCTGGTGTTGATGTCGGCCTGCAAATCCTTAGGGGCGAGTCAGCCGATGTTGAAACCCTGCGGCAGTCACCGGGATTTCTACCCGGCGCAAGTACTCGTGGACGGTCCCCGATTGTGGCTGATTGATTTTGATCTCTATTGCCTGGGTGATCCGGGATTGGATGCCGGGAATTTCATTGGCCACGTCATTGAACAGGCGTTGCGCGAGCGCGGCGACCCGGCGGCGTTGGCGGACGTCGAGCAGGCGCTGGAGGACCGCTTTGTCAATTTGGCGGGGGTCGAGGTGCGGCCATCCGTTCGGGCTTACACCACCCTGACGCTCGCCCGGCATATCTTCCTGAGCACTCGCTTCCCCGAGCGCGCCCACCTGACCAAGCGTCTGCTGGAATGCTGCGAAGAGCGACTCTCTGGTTAACCCACCGACTCTCCACCTACGCGGGTGAATTGACCTTCCCGATTCCCCACAGCTTTTCGCTATTGTAGCCTGATCCGATAGCAACGGCAGGAATTGGTCGCCGAAGGATCGCTCTTGGACATCACGCTGCCGTCGCCCGTGACCCCGGGAAGAATCGGCGTCCAATTCGTTCCCGCCACATTGGTCGTGTATTGCAGGATGTGGTTCCCCCCGCTGGAAGTCGTGAAGGATATGGTGGCGACGGTCCCCGTCCTGGCAATCCCCGTAATCGTGATGGCGGTGGCGCAGTTGGTGGCGAGCGTACCGTTGTTGACCACGTTGCCGACGATGGAACCGCAGCCACGAACGGCCGCATTCGGCGAGATGACCAGCCCGTCGGCAAAACTGTAGGTGCCGCCGTTAAGCTGCAACGTGGCCGGATTCACGCCATCACCCACCACAAACGGAACACCGTTGGAAACCGCAATGGCATTGGCCTGGAGAGTACCTCCAGTAAAATTGAAGTGGCCGTTGGCATTGGTCAGGACCAACTGGTCCATAATCACCGTCCCTTGACCAAGGCTGAAGGAGCCTTGCGCGACCTGGACGTAAGCGCCCTTCGCACCGCCGGTCACGAGGAGGTTTCCTCCGACAACCGCCACCGCGCCGGTGGACATGGAGTCACTGCCCACAATCAGATTGGAAGAAAGCAGCGTGCTGCCCCCAGCCAGGGTGACAGTGCCGGCCGGTTGGTTGGTGCCATCGGACGACATGCCCACGTACATCGCGCTGGCCCGAACGGTGCCGTTCGAAACCGTCAAGTCCCCGGCGCCATCGCGCCCGACCCAGATCGTGTCATTGGTCAGCGAGATCAGCCCGCCGGTGACGCTCACATGGCCTACGGAATTGGTGAACCGACCGATGGAGAGCGCGTCGAGACAATAAAGCGTGCCGTTGGACTGTACCGTAAGCGAGCCGACCGCACCGTCGTGCCGGCCAACCGAGACGTTGGTCAGCGTGACCGTGGCGTTCGAAATCGTCATATCGCCCGTGCCATACTTGCCAATGGAGGTTAAGTTCTCCGCGGCGATCAACTCCCCGCCACTAATCGCGACCAGGCCCGTTCCGGTGCCCAGGCCGCCTCCGTTATCGCCGAGAATCAACTCGTTGCGAATAACGACCTTGCCGCCGGACAAGTTGAATCGCCCCGTCCCGCCATTCCCGAACCGCGTGACGTTGGTAACATTGGCCGCGGTGATTCCAGGCTCGGTCGTCAACTGCCCGCCGGTGACCGACAGCAGCCCTTCGACGCCCATGGCCTCTCCGACCGAAAGGAAGCCGAAAGTTGCTGCACCCCCGCCGATTCTCAATTCGCCACTGCCGGAGTCGCCGACCTTCGTCACATCATTCGTGACGAACAACTGTCCGCCCGCGACTGAAACGACGCCCGTCCCGCCGTTGATCGGGTTGCCGGTGGAAGAATCGCCGACTCTAAAATACGAGGACAGTGTAACCAGACCATTCGAGAGAATCATGGTGCCCAATCCCCGGTCCTCGCCCACCTGCAGGACCGTGCCGCTGAGTGTCCCGCTATCGATAAGCAACACGGCTTGATTCGTGGCATAGCGACCGACCCGCATCAGGTTCGCGGAGCTGCAGTCCAGCCAGCCGCCGCGCAGCAGGATGCTGCCGCCGTAATTGTTTAGCTGCGCCGTCCCCGACAGCAGGCGCATGGTGGCATTGCTCAGGCTCAAGGTTCCGCCGCGCAGCACCACCGATTGGTTGTTGACCTGAAACGGCTGGTTGGTGGTCACGCCCGCCAACGACAGCGTGTTGGTGGCATTCAACGGCGCCGAAAGCGTGAGGTTATTGACCGCTAAACTGGTCGCCGCCGTGTTCAAGTCAATGGTGACGGTTTTGGTGCCGGCATTGTTAACGAAGACGGCATCACCGGAACCCGGCGTGCGGCCAAGGGACCAGTTCCCCGCCCCCACCCCCCACAGTCCACTGGACAGATTCGTCCAATTATTGTTCGCACCGGAGAGGCTATTGACCAAAACCAGGGAGCAGGCGTGGAGGAGCAGCACGGCCCAGACCTTCGGAAAGCGACGTCGGATCATATATGAAGTGAACTATTCTAGCACATGCTGCGCCAAAGGCAATTCATCGAACAACATTACTTGTGATCGGTATCAATTGTGCTACTTTGCACCGTCGGGCTAAGATTTGCTATGAAAACGACCTTAATTCGCCGGGTGGTGGCGTGCGCGCGCCCGGTCTCCACGAGGGACTGTGAAAACCGCAATCGTGAAACACCCGCCTTCACTTTGATCGAGTTGCTCGTGGTGATCTCGATCATTTCGATTCTCGCCGCCATGCTGCTCCCCACGCTGGCCATGGGCAAGGAAAGGGCCCGGGGCGTTTCCTGCATCAACAACCTCCGGCAGATCGGACTGGGCCTGGCGATGTACGCGGACGATTTCAACGACTGCCTGGTGCCGGCGGAGTACAACATAAGGAATGGCGCGAAGTTCCAGGAAGGCTGGCCGACGATTCTCTACAATGGGAAATATCTCACCGCGCAAAAGGCCAAAACTTTTTACACCATCGCCGACCAGGGTTCGGTGTTTCGATGCCCCTCCGCCCTGCCCCAGGTGTACCGCTTCGGTCCCAGCAGCCGGGACGACCCCGAGGGCGCCATGGCCTGGCCCTACCCTTCCGAAAGCGCTGGCAAACGGTTTCATCTCGATTGCTGGTACGGCTTGAACGGCTCGACCGGCAACCCGCAGAAGTGGCCGTTTGTACGCATTCCCATGGACGGCACCCGCTCGTCGCAATTGAACAAATTGAGCCGGGTGGCACAGTTCGCGCATATGCCGTCGGTGTTCGACGGGTTCTGGATTCATAACGGCAAGGATGAACGGATCAACGCGCGGCACGCCAAAGGAACGCGCTCGAATCTTCTCTTCTTCGACAATAGCGTCCGGTCTTACAACACGTTTAGCATCCCCAGCGTCCGCGACCGGGACGCCAGGGAAATTCAGTGGCGGTTCCCGGAAGCGACGAACTAGCGGGTCAACTCCGGTTGATCCGGCTTCGTTGCTTGCAGCGTGTAGAGGTTTCGTGATAGTTAACTAACGAATGACACCGGAAGGAAAACGCGGCCTGACCGTGGCCGCCTGCCTGGTGGTGATAGCCGCCTCCTGCACCTGGATCTATTTCACCCAAACCCAGGCGGTGAAACACAACATCGCCCTGCACGAACGCGTGGGCGAAGTCCTGGCTGAGCAAACCGCGGCCGTCGTCGGTCGCAAGGGCAAGGTGGTCACCATCAGCATCGAGACGAAGGAATGGCCGGAGCTGAAAACGCAGATCTCGGCTTACAAGAAACGCCTCAAATCGCTCGGCTCTTATGAGCTGCACGCTTACGAAATGGACACCAAGGACCAGCCAAAATACGGGGTGGGCAGCGGGCTCTCCGGTAGGCGCTACGTGCGCACCGTCAACAAAAACACCAACGCGGACGTCTTCGTCTCGTTCATCGGGGCGCCCCGACTGAACAAGGAAGAGCGCGCTGAGTTGACCGTCAAGCCGCGGTTCATCGCTGAAGCACGAGCGATAGATAACTTACCCAGTCTTTTCCAGCACCAGCTGCTTGAAGTCGCGGTGGTCTCCCGCTTCCAGTATCCCTCGCCTGGTCCCGAACGGCCAAAGACCGCGGAGGAATGGTTCAATAATCGCTATCAAATCGTCACCGCCACCAACGCCGCCGCTCTCCCGAAGATTCAGGAGGAGTAGGGTCGGCCGGCTCGTCCGGAACTCTTCGGCATCTTGTCTTTCGAGCTGCGGTGTGCCTACTGTAATCACAGCATGACCTCAACTTTCCTTTCTCGTAATTGGCGTCTGAACTGGTGCCTCGAATCGTGGTGGAACCGGTGCAACACCACCCGCGCAAGAATGATTCGAAGGAGTTGCTTCCAAGTCGTCTGCCTGTCGCTGCTTTGTGCCGGCAGCGTGGCGCTGGCTGAGGATCCGACGCCGCTGGTCCGCGCCCATGCGCATAACGATTACGCGCACCCCCGACCTTTACTCGACGCCCTCGACCAGGGCTTTTGCAGCGTCGAAGCGGACATCTTTCTGGTAGACGGCGAACTGCTTGTCGGCCACAACCGGCAGGACCTCTCCCGGACCCGCACCTTGCAGGCGCTGTATCTCGATCCGTTGCGGGAACGCGTGACCCGGAATTCGGGCCGCGTCTACCGGGGTGGCCCCGAGTGCTGGTTGCTGATCGATCTCAAGACCGACTGGCATCAACTTTACCCGGCGCTGGCAAAAGTCCTGGCCGGCTACTCGAACATGCTCACCGAATTCACCGCCACCGGAAAAACCTCGCGCGCCATCACGGTGGTGGTTTCCGGGAATCGGTCGCTCGAAATGTTTGACGGCGCCGCGGTGCGCTACGCCGCTTATGATGGCGAGTTGACCGATCTCGATGGCAACTCCAGCCCGAACCTGGTCCCCTGGATCAGCGCCAACTGGACGGTGAAGTTCAAATGGCGCGGCCGCGGTGAGTTTCCACCGGAAGAGAAGCGCCGCCTTCAGGAACTCGTCGCTCAGACCCACCGCCAGGGACGCCTGCTGCGATTCTGGGGAGCGCCCGACCAGGCCACCTTTTGGTCCGAGCTCTACGTCGCTGGTGTGGATTTGATCAACACCGACGACCTGGCGGGGCTCAAGACCTGGCTGCGGCAACACCCGGAGAAGTAGAAGCGGTCTGACCCTTGCAAAATCCCGATAAAGGGGCATGCTCCTAAGGAGCCTTTACATTATGAAATGCCCGGCATGTTTCGGTGAGCTAAAGGAGATCGAGGTTGGCGATCTGAAGATTGACGCCTGTTTTGGCGGCTGCGGCGGCGTGTGGTTCGACGCCTTTGAACTGCAGCGTGTGGACGAGGAGTCCGAGGACGCCGGGGCCGCACTGCTGCACCTGCAACGCGATGAACAGCTCGTCGTCGATCACACCCGCAAGCGCGAATGCCCGCGCTGCAAAGGAATTAAGCTCCAGCGCCATTTCTTTAGCGCCCGCCGGCAGGTCGAGGTTGATCAATGCCCCAACTGCAACGGCTATTGGCTGGATTACGGCGAACTGGAGATCATCCGGGCCGAGCGCAGCGATCTGTCAAAAGCCGCCGCGACGGCGGAAAGGCTCAACGGGGACACCATTCGCTACGTTTACCGGCTCGCGAACCAGAAACGTCCCCAACTGTAACTCCCGGCCGGTGGTCAGGACCGACCATCGCGAGGCCGGTTCATCAAGCTGCGAGCCCCCGCGCGGTTGAAGCTGCGTCCCGAAAATCCGTTGCCAGCCGCCCCCGCGTTGTCCACAATTCCGTGTGAGCTTTCGCCAGAAAATCATTGCCTGGGATCAATTGCCGGAGTGGCGCGCCGCCTTGCGCAAACAGGGCCGTCGCCTGGTGGCAACGAATGGCTGCTTCGACATCCTGCATCTCGGCCATGTCACCTACCTGGAAACCGCGCGCCAACTCGGCGATTTGCTCCTGGTGGGCCTCAATGGAGATAACAGCGTGCGCCAACTCAAAGGCCCGGATCGCCCGGTTAATTGTGAATCGGACCGCGCCGCCGTGCTGGCCGCCCTCGAAAGCGTGGACGGCGTATGCATCTTCGAAGATGTGAGCGCCCTGCGGTTTCTGGCCGTCGCTCAACCGGATATCTACGCCAAAGGCGGCGATTACACTTTGGACTCCCTGAACCAGGACGAACGTCGCACCGTAGAAGGCGCCGGCGCCAAGATCCAAATTATTCCCGTGGTTCCGGGCAAATCCACTACCAGCTTGCTGAAAAAGATCAACCGGCTCTGAAAGTTCCCGAATCCCGGGAGCGGTTCAGTTTCATGCCCGGCCAGCGTCCGGGTTCAACGTTCTCTCACCGCCATTGGTCGTTAATTATCCGCCGATTTTTACCTTTGGCCGGGACTTATCCCGCGATACCATAAGGCATGCGCAAGAGTCGTCTGGTCATTTTGCTGATACTGACCGCGTTTGTCCTGGTGACCGGCGTTTTTCTGGGCTATTTCGCGCGGTTATTCGTGGCGGCGATTCGCGGGCCGCAGTTCGTCAATACCCCCACCGTGGTTCAGCAGGTGCGCACGCTCTCCGAATTGGTGACGGTGCAGTATGTGATGGAGAAAGTCATCATCCTGGAAGATATCAAATGGATCGCCGTGCTGGGGGAGAGCCGGGTGCTGATGGTGGCCCACGGCAAAGTCAATGCCGGGATTGACTTGAGCCAGATTGGGCCGGGAGACATCACCATTTCCGGCAAGTCGATCAAGGTCACACTGCCTCCGGCTAAAATCATGGATGTCTACCTGGACGATTCGCAAACGCGGGTGATCGAACGCTCCACCGGACTCCTGCGTAGCTTTGACAAAGACCTGGAGCAAACAGCCCGACAGAACGCCGTGGATGACATCCGGCGCTCCGCCCGTTACGGCGGCATTCTGAAAGAGGCGGACAAACGGGCCCGGCTACAACTGGAAAACCTCTTGCGCCAAATGGGCTTCCAGGAGATTGAATTCAAATCGAAATAAGTTCGACCCTGCTCCATCTTCGGTGGCCAGCACAATGCGTCGACTGCCCTAAAATGGGCCAGCACCTGTCACAGCGGTGGAATCGCAAGGATGCGAACCACGACTTCCGGTGACTCCGGGCCAGGCGGCAATGGTGTTCCGGGCAAAGGCTTGGGCAGGAAGGTGATGGGAATGGATTGAGGTTGGATGCCCGGTTTGGCAATTTCGACCTTCAATTTCTGGCGAGTCCGTCGTGAACGCGGTTTCCCAATAGCAGCGCGATAACGCAGGCATCCCAGGCTCGGCCGCTGGGGCGTCGGACACCGATCAGTCACTTCGGCCAGACCTTTCAGTTCCTGCTGAATCCGCAAAACGCTCACTTGCGATGCCATACAAAACTGAGAGGGGCAATTCCCATGCCATTCGCATCCGCCGCCACCAGAACGAACAAATCGCGCTTGGCAGGTCCGGATGGTTCTGGTTAGCTCCCCCCGCGCAATGAGAAGCCTGGCCCTATATGTCACCCTGGCCTTCTGCCTGTGTCTTGCCCGCCTGGCAATGGCGCAGCAGCAGCCGGCGTGGGAAATCGAATCCCTGGCCGGACAGGGGGCGGTGGAGTACGATTTGAACACCGGGCTGGTGACCGCCACCAACGGGGTGGTCGTCCGCTACGGCGGCGCAATCCTCAGCGCCGACCAGATTTCCCTAAACCAGAACACCGGCGAGATCACCGCCGCCGGCAAAGTGCGGATTCAGCAGGCGGACCTTATCTGGGCTGGCGACCAGGTGCGCTACAACTTCAAAACCCGCCAAATGGTGGCGGAGCAATTTCGCGCCGGAAAAAACCCGGTGTTCGTCTCCGGCAGCGGTTTGCACGCCGATATCACGAACAGTGTCTATTCCGCCACCAATGCCGTGGTTACGGCGGATGACATCTCCTCCCCCCTGCTGAGACTGCGCGCAAAATCGGTGCGGATTCTGCCCGGTCAACGGGTCGAGGCGCGTTCCGCCACGGTTTATGCCGGCTCGGTGCCCGTGTTTTATTTCCCCTACTATTCCCGGAGCTTGTCCGGTGAGGGCAACCATTTCGGCTTCATGCCCGGGTATCGCAGCAGCTATGGCGCTTTCCTGCTCACCACGTACACCTGGGCGCTGAACGAGGAACTGGACGGTGAGCTGCACCTCGATTACCGCACCAAACGCGGCGTCGGCCTCGGGCCGGATTTCAACTATCACCTCGGGCAATGGGGGGAGGGTTTCCTCAAGTACTACTATTTGCATGACCAGGATCCCAACGAGGGGACCAATGCGGTCTATGGCACACCCCCGCCGGATCGGCAACGCGTGGATTTCGCCTACCTGGCCAACCCCTACACCAATTTCAATGCCCGCGCCCGGGTGCGCTACCAGACTGACCCCGGCGTGGTGCGCGAATTCTACGAAGGCGAATACCGCAAGAACATTCAGCCCAGCACCTTTGTCGAAGCGAATAAATTCTGGAGCAACTTCAGCCTGGATGTTTACGCGCAGCCGCGCGTAAACGATTTCCTCGACACGGTGGAACGATTGCCGGATGTGCGGTTAACCGGCTACCGCCAGCAGATCGGGGCGACCCCGTTGTATTACGAAAGCGAAAGCTCAGCCGGCTGGTACCGGCAGCTATACGGCGTCACCAACGATCAGCCGGTCCTGCCGAGCTACACCGCCGCCCGCGCCGACACCTACCACCAGGTCCTGCTTCCCTGTACCTTCTTCGGCTGGCTGAACGTTGCTCCGCGCGTGGGCGGACGGTTCACCTACTATGGCGAGGGGCAAGGCAACGGCGCTTACACCAGTGAGCAATACCGCGGCGTCTTCAACACCGGTGCGGAAGTGTGCACCAAACTCAGCAAAGTCTGGCCCGGATCGCAAAGCCGCTTTTTCGAGGCCGACGGCTTCCGCCATATCCTGGAACCTTCGGTGAACTATGTTTACGTGCCCACGCCGAACGTTCGCCCGACGCAACTCCCGGCATTCGATACCGAACTCCCCAGCCTTCGCCTCCTGCCGATTGAATTCCCGGATTACAACGCGATCGATGCGATCGATAGCCAAAATGTGATGCGGTTCGGACTGGTGAACAAGGTCCAGACCAAGCGCGAAGGCAAGATGGTCAACCTGGTCAATTGGAATGTCTACACCGACTGGCGTCTGCGCCCCAACGAAGGCCAGAGCACCTTTGCCGATATTTATTCGGACTTCGTCATTAAACCGCGGCATTGGCTGACAGTGGAATCGCTCACCCGTTTTGACCTCAGTTCCGGCGGGTTCCGCATGTCCCTGACCACCGCCACCTTCGAACCAAACGACCGTTTTAGCTGGACCATCGGTCAGTATTATCTGCGCGAGGACAACAGCGGCTCCCCCACAGCCCTTGTGGACGGACACAACCTGTTCCTGAATACGCTGATCTACCGGTTGAACGAAGACTGGGCGCTGCGGGCCACCCACCAATTTGACGCGCGCGCCGGCAGAATGCAGGAGCAGTTCTACTCGATTTACCGCGACTTCCGCAGTTGGACTGGCGCCTTTACATTCCGTTGGCGCGAGGCTGAGGGCCAGAAAGATGATTTCACGGTGGCTTTCACGTTCTCTCTTAAGGCCTTCCCGAAATACGGCGTGGGCCGCGACGCCCCGCGTCCTTACTACCTCCTCGGAGGTTAGTCCGGCCTATCGACGAATGGCGTGAAACGCGAACTGTGCCGGCACGGCACCGGTCTCATCCAATCGCACCGTTAAATAACCCCCGTCCTTCAAGAGTTCGATACCGGCCAACGCCGGGCAGAGCCGCACCCGGAAAAGCCGCCACTTTTTCGCCTCGTGCAACGCGGTGGTCATGCGCAAAACACTTGGACCGAGCCGGCGAAGCACCGGCATCCCGGCCAGGAGCCGGCTTTTCCAAAACACCAGCCCGGTATGCAGGTGCCCGATGATCGTCTGCTCCACCTGCGCGAGGTGCTGACGCACCGTCGGTTCCTCCCACAAGAAGGGCAGCGCCGTCGGGTCATGGCAGAATAACAACACCCGTTCCTCCGACCGTAACGACGCAAAAGCCCCGCGAAGCGCGGCGAGGTGCTCCGCGCGAATCCGCTCCCATTCCGATTTTTCGACCGGGAGAATATCCTTCTGAAACACCGACAGAGCGAGCAGCGAAGAGGTCACTCCGAATAGCCGATAACAGCCAATTTGCCTTTGCCAAAACGGCTGGAGTTGGAGTTCGGTGCAGGCGCGGTGAAAACTAGCCACCCGCATCCCCCCTTGGGCCCCCATCAAGCTGAGCTTCCCCAGCTCGTGATCCCCGAAATTGAACGCGCACTGACCAGGAAAGGCATCGCGTAATTTCCCAAGGCAGGTTCGGACACTCTCACAGACTGCTGGATCGCTCACTCCGACAAATCCGGAATCGCACGAATAATCACCGTTGGCAACCAGGAAATCCGCCCCTTTGGCCGCTTGCAGAAATCGCTCGAGCAGCGGCCATTGCTCGAGGGGGTGATGCAGCCAAATAAAGCGGCGGTAGTAACGCAGCAGCATTCTGACCACTGGGTTGGCGATGCCGCGGTATTCGTAATCGTTGCCGCGAGCGCGTTCCTGCGGGCCGGCGTAATGGATATCGCTGACGATGGCGACCTGGCGCAAGGCACTCATGCGAAGCTCACCACAAAATGAAGCCTCATGACTCTGCCCGGAGTCAACCCGGCAGCGCCGGCAGGGAAATCTTAAAGCAAGTACCCCGGCCCACGGCGCTCTGAACTTCGAGTTGACCCGAGTGCTGCTCGATAATGCGTTTGGTGATCGCCAGGCCGAGCCCGGTCCCGTTCGACTTGGTGGTAAAGAACGGCTCAAACAGGCGCGGAAGGTTCTCGGCCGCGATGCCCGCCCCCGAGTCTTCGATGGCAATGAGCAATTTGGATTCGCTCGGCGCATCGTGCAGCATTCCGGGTTCAACCGCCGCGCCCAGCCGCCGGGTGCTCACCCGGATCGTGCCGCCGCCAGGGGTGGCCTCCACTCCGTTGAGCAGTAAGTTAAAAAAGGCCTGTTCGAGTTCCGATGCATCCCCGGCCACCATATCCGGATCCGCGCCAAACTCCTCGGCAATGACGATTTGCTTTCCCTGCGCCTGCGCTTTGACCAATCGCAAGGTATGCTGCAGCACTTCCGCCAGGCGCACCGGCTTTCGCACCGGCGCCGGCGGCGAGGCGAACTTCAGCATCCGGGTGGAAATGGAATCAATTCGTTCCAATTCCCGGCGAACAATGCTGGAGATTTCTGAATTCTGATTCTGCTCCAGTAACAGGTCAAGGAACGTCTTGCCGGCGACCAAAGCGTTGCGAATTTCGTGAGCCATGCTGGCCGCGACGGTGCCCACTCCGGCCAGCCGTTCGAGTCGCCAAAGTTGTTCTTCATGCTCCACGACGCGCGGCAACTCCTGGATCAAGACCAGCACCAGGGCCTCGTTCCCATTAGCCGACCGGCAAAATGAAGTGGAAGCACGAAGTCTGGGGGTCGCCCCTTCGGGCAATCCCAGCGCCAATTCTCGCCTCTCGACACCGACACCATCCGCCAAGGTCTGGCTGGCCAACTGTTGAATCACCAAGGGTGGGACCTTCTCCGCAGGCAGACCCAACAAGCGTCGGGCGCCTGGATCGAGACCGATAAACTCTCCCTTGGGACCATAAACAACGATGCCGCAGGCCAACTGCCCGTCGCGCAAAACCGGCCCCCACACCACGCCTCCCCCGGTGGATTCAGCCATAATGAGTTAAAGAGGTCCTTATCATCCAGACTGTAGAGTAGTAAGCCACTGCGAAGTGATTAGCAAGACGTGACCTGTTTTTGATCAAAGCGCATCCTCGCTTCAGCCGCATATACGGGAAGGACGCACCAATTGGACCTGACTTCCCGCCGACGACCAATCATCGCCGAAAATGCTGCGATGCCTCACCGACGCGGGCCGCTGGAATTCACAAACAAACTCCAAATAGCGCCAAGGTTAGTAGCCACATTTTTGCCGCCATATTCATTGAACCGGGCAGAAAACGGTGCTTAAACCATCCTCAAAGCCTTCTCCTGCACCACGGCGGGACAGCCTGAAAGGAGGATTGCTCACTTCCAGTCCAAAAGTCACCCGGTCTGGCAGGGAAATGGTAACAACTCGTAAGTAATTACAGAACAACGCATAAACCACTAGCGATGCGTTTCTGTTTGCGACTGATGGTTGGATCCAATGGGTCCAGTCGGCGTGGGCCCTAGAATTTTCATCGTTTCATCGGGATTCTCATGGAATTGGCATTAAATCAGCTATGTATCCCTGAGTTTAATGCCTACTTCATCACAACCTGCACGGGTGACTTTGCCCTCAACCGGGGGAATGGAAGAGGACCGTGTCCGTTCAAGTACGGACATTTCGCGCGTGATTTGCACGGGTGAGCCTCCTAACCTGTGCCCGCTGATGAACTTCACGCGAGAATCGGTTCAGTTCAGATCCCTCGAGGAGAAGATCGTGGGCACGCTTACGTTGCCTGCTGGTGCCACGGCAGTTCCGACGATTATCGTCGCGCATGGCGCGGGGGAGTTTAGAGATAACTACCTCGAACTTGCCGGCTACCTTGCTGGTAGAGGAATCGGCACGTTGCTTATTGATATGCATGGACATGGAGAGAGCGGCGGGGCCCGGTTCCATGTTCGGATGACGGAATGGGTGGCGGATCTGCGGGCGGCCGCGGATTTCCTGAAAAGTCGCGGTGAAGTCGGACGACTGGGTCTATTCGGCCTCTCTTCGGGGGGCACGGCAGTGCTCGAAGCCGCTCTAGTAGATGATCGATTCGACGCGCTCATTGTATTGGATGCAACGGTGCGCCGTTCCTTGCCGCTCGGGATGCTTGCCTTGATTGGATTTCTGCTCAGGCTCGGGAAAGTCAAAAAGTCTATCACCGGACAACCCCTGCGTGTGCCGTTGGCGAAGCTCTCGGTCGGACCGAAGATCGCGTCCGATCCCGAAATCAACCGCGCGATCCTAAGCAATCCGCGAGCCCTGGAGGCTTTCTTAAAGTTCCCTCTGCCCGGAGCGGAGGAAGCCTTCTTCATCGACACGATCAAACGGGCGCCGGAAATCGAAAAGCCCACCCTCGTCATTTGGGGAGAAGACGACAAGATGGACCCGGTGCAGACCGGACGCTTGCTCCATGACGCGCTGACCTGTCGCAAACGCCTGGAAGTTATCCCCGGCAATGGGCACGTCGGCCACATGGATCGCCATCGTGAACGGGTCTTCGCGCTGACTGCGGACTGGGCGCTGGAGCATTTCCGCGCCGCCACCGCGCCGGCCCCGAGCGTCGTCACGGTTTCCCCCAAACGCAAACCGCTGATCATCGAAGGGGAGGACGCCCGCCAACTCAGCATGGAGCGCAAGTGGGAGTTGCTTGCTCCCTGGCTGACTGAGCATGGGCGAGAACCGCTCGCTTACGCTACGCTGCAGCAGGGCATGGAGTATTTCATCGATGACCTCGGTTACATCGCCTACACCACGGTGCAGCACCCGGTGTTTGCCCGGAAACCGAGAAAAATCACCCTGTCCGAGCCGGTTTGCGCGCCGGAAAACCTGCGCCGCCTGCTCGCTCGATTCCTCGAGGTTAACCCGGGCGTAGCCCTGGGCCAAATCTCCGAGAACTGCGCCTCCATCGCCCGCACCCTTGGTTTCAAGGCCAACTGCGTGGGCTACGAGCCGGAGATCTACTTGCCCGAATACAACACGAAGGGCAATTGGAAGGAATTGGACATGATCAAACGCGCCCGCAACGAAGCCCGGCGTGAAGGTCTGGTCATTCGCGAGGAACAAGGCGCTCAACTTAACAAGGAGCAACTCACGGAACTCTCCCGCAAATGGATTGAAAGCAAACGCATAAATGATCGCGAGATTTGGCTCTATGCCCGCCGCCCGATTTTTGGGCCCGAGCCGGACATGCGCAAATTCGTCGCCTACGATGCCGAGGGTAAAGTCGCGGGTTTCGCGTTCTATGATCCGATGTATCGCGCCGGTTCGGTTTACGGATACTCCGCCAATATCGTGCGCTGCGACGAAAAGCGCTTCGGACGACTCGCGACCGCCATTCACATGGAAGCGGCTGAGGTCTTCAAAGCCGAGGGCAAGGAAATCCTGAATCTGTTGCTGGCGCCGTTTGGCAAGCTGGAGCAGGGCAAATACAACGATGATTTCGGGGCCAAGGTGTTCTTCCAGCTCAGCGCCAAGTACGGCAACGAGATCTACAATTTTCAGGGCCTGACCTTCCACAAATCCAAATACCGGGCCCGGGAGCGGTTCATTTACTACGCCTCGAACCGGCTCATGGCGAGCAACGACATTTACCTGGCTTTCGTCTCGGCGGATATCGCCCGCGGCTACTTCACCACCGTGGGCCAGCTCTTGCTCGGCATGTGCAAAGCGTGGAATCCCCTGCGAAACTCAAAAGGAACATAAATATTGACTATGTGTAAAGAACTGCGAAATACCTCCTGGAAATGTTGGTACGGCCTCATGATCGGCGGCCTGGCACTCGCCACCGCCACCGCCACTGAACCCACCGCCGACTCCTCCGCTTTCCGGCGATTCATGGAGCGGGACTATCTCTTCGGAGATTGGGGCGGTCTGCGCACCGACCTGGCCAACAAAGGCATCAACTTCGAGTTCTTCTACGCCGGATCCGTGCCTAACAACTTGCATGGCGGCATCGAACCCGGCGCCGTGTACCAGGGGGCGCTCATGATGCTGCTCGACCTGGATTCGAAAAAACTTCTCGGTTATGAAGGCGGCACCTTCCACGCCAGTTCGCTCTGGCTGCACGGCGAAAAGCCATTCTCCGACCGTTTCGTGGGCGACTTGAACAAAGTCAACCTGTTGGACTTCAAAAACGCGTTCCGACTCTGGGAGCTCTATTACCAGCAGCGCCTGTTCGACGGCAAACTGATGTTCAAACTGGGCGAACTCTCCATCGACCGCGATTTTATCGTGCCGGAACTCTACGGGTCACTGGGAACGGTAACGCTGCTGAACCAGACTTTCTTGTTCCCCACGATGGCGTTCAACTTGTTTGATATCCCTTACTTTCCGCCGCAGCACCATGGGCTGGCGAGCACTCCCAATGCCGCTCCCGGCGCCGTGCTGCGCTACGATCCGGCCCCCTGGTTCTACATCCAAGGCAGCGTTTATGGCGGAAATCCCGACCAGTCCTACACCGGCACGGATTTCAACATGAGCGAGACAGAAGGAGCGTTATCCTTCTTTGAGGCGGGATTCCGCTGGAACCAAAGCACCAACCAACCCGGCCTGAGTGGCAGCCTGAAGCTCGGCGGCTATTATCATACGGGTAATTTTACTGATGTGAGCCAGGGCGTGACTTGGCTGGCGATGAGCGCGGTAAATCCGTATGCCCCGGCTCCCGGAGTGCTGAACGGCAACTACGGCACCTACCTCCTCGTCGAGCAGCAGCTCTTTGCCGAATCCGACAAAGCCGCCCAGGCCTGGCAGGGGCTGATCGGCTTCTTCCGCGTCGGCACCGCACCAGCGGATCGCAACCTGGCACAATTGGGCCTGGACGGCGGTTTGGTTTACCGCGGACTGATTCCCGGCCGGGACTGGGATACCCTGGCGGTGGCAGGATCGTACTTGAAGATGAGCGATGACATTCGCAGCGCACAGGAGAACATCAATCTCATCGCTCCGGGTTCGTTTACTTTGGCCGACTACGAAGCGGTGATTGAGGTCAGCTACAAGCTCCAACTGGCGGCCTGGTGGACTATTCAGCCCAGCTATCAGCACGTGTTTCATCCGGGCGGTTCAGCCGCCATTCCCGACGCGGACGTGCTGATCATCCAGACGACGCTGCGCTTCTAGCGATAGGTGCTTGACTGAAAGCCCGCGCTATGAACGCTCGCAATTCTGGTAGCCGCCACGGCTCAAAGCCCCAATTTCGCTGGCTGTTGACTTGAAACACGACTATTCATAGTGCCGGAAACTAGAGCCGCCGTGCGGAGCCTGGCTCCAACAGCGGCCTTATCATATGGTCGAACCGTCAACAGACCTAATACTTGAGCGCTGGGTCGCGTTTGGCAACTCGCAGCAGGGGGAGAAAAACGCCGTCCTGCAACGGCTTAGCCTGCACGACGTGGTGTTCGAACACTACGCGCTGGATTCGCTGCTGCGGACTTCGGAAGTACTGCCCAACCTGCGAATTCTTTTCGGCGGCACGATGGTTTATTCCGGCCGGGCCGTGGTGCGCAACCTGGTCAATAACGGCCCGACCGTGTGGTGCGAAGCACAACTGGACGAAGGCTGGCTCAACGTGGATGCCATGCTCGGTGCCCGGTCCGCCAGTCTCCTGGAACGCTATAACGAGTTTTTCCGCCATCACACCCGGTTCCACATCATCAGTCCCGAATTCACCGCCGCCGTCGCCGGGCTGCGCAATTACCTGACCGATGTCCGGATGTGGCTCGAGCAGGTAGCCCTCGGGCTGGGCTCCGCGACCGGTTCCACGCGCTCACACCTCGAGCGTGATACCGCCTGGAGCATCAGGGAACCCATCATTCGCACCATCCAAGAGCTGTTTGACCGCTACGAGGAAGTGGCGCAAAGAGTCCCCCCCGAACTGCAACCCGCTTATTTCGCCTACGCCCAACGACAGGTCCGCGGCCTGTTACTCGACGCTCCCTTCGTTTTTCGCACCTTTCGCAAGCCGCTCGGCTACGCCGGCGATTACCTGATGGTGGCGATGATGTTCGATGACCCATGCGTCGGACCATCCTTGTTCGCGCGCATCCTCAACTGCTATTCGCTGACCCTCCCCCCGATCCTCGCGCATCGCAACCGCATCGATTATCTCACCACTCAAATCGAGCAGGAAACCCTGCGCGTCATGCGCCTCAAGCGCCGCGCCCGGATTTACAATCTTGGCTGTGGCCCGGCCCGGGAAATCCAGTCGTTCATCGCCCGGTCACCGGCGGCCAATGACGCGGATTTCCTATTGGTCGATTTTAACCAGGAAACCCTCGAACACGCCCGCGTTCAACTCTGCGAACTGCTGAGCTTGCATAGCCGTCGCGCCGGAGTGGAATTCCTGCAAAAGTCCGTCCAGCAAATTCTCAAAGAAGGGGCGCGGGCGCGCGCCAGCGGCAATGCCGGGAGCTATGATCTGATCTATTGCGCCGGGCTGTTCGACTATTTATCCGACAACGCCTGCAAACATCTGGCCGAATATTTTTGGGAGATGCTTGCGCCCGGCGGCTTGTTGATCCTGACGAACGTGGACCACCACGCCAGCCGCGCGCAAATGGAGTGCTTTCTGGAGTGGAACCTGCTTTATCGCGATACGGCTGGAATGCGACGCCTGGCGCCCAGCCATGCCCACCCTGATGACATCGTGCTCAAACGGGATTTATCAGGCGTCAATATCCTGATGGAAGTACGCAAACCCGAACATGGACACTGAGCATCAGCCACCACCGGTTCTCGATCAGGCCGCTCAGGCCGAATATGAGCGGCAGATCATGATCAACCATTTGCGGGTCGGCTGCTACCTGGTGATCGTGCTCATGCCGTTCGGGGTCGTCCTCGACTATGTGTATTTCCACCGGTTCCATACGCTCTTCTTCGTGCTGCGGCTCGCTTGTTCCTTGCTGCTCGCGGGGATTTTGCCGGTGCTGCGGATGCCTTTCGGCGAACGCCATCATGTGGCCATGGGCCAACTGGTCGCGCTCCTGCCTGCCTTTTGCATTTGCTGCATGATTTACGTGGAAGACGGGCCTTCCTCCCCCTATTACGCGGGCTTGAATCTGATCCTGCTCGCCGTGGCCTTCGTGCTCCGCTGGAGCGCCAGCGTGAGCCTGCTCACCCTGGTGCTCACCGTCTTCATGTACTTGGGAGCTTGCCTGCTCCATGGCTTTCCCAAGGAAGGCGCCCCTTCAACCTCGACCGACAGCCCGCGCAAAGAAGCTTTCAAAGACTTTGGCAATAATCTCTATTTCCTGGCGCTAACCGGGGTGATCGTGGTGACCGGCAGCCGTATCCACCACAAACTGCGCGTGCGTGAAAACGCGCTCAGCCAGCAACTGGCCCGCAGCAAACAGGCGCTCGAACTCAGCAATCGACAACTCGAAGGCACGATTGAAAAGTTGCGCACCACCCAATTGCTCCTCGTCCAATCCGAAAAGCGGCGCTCGATGGGCGTGCTCGCCAGTGGCATCATTCATGACATCGGCAACACCCTGAACCATGCCCGCACCAATGTCTTTGCCTTGCGAAAGAAAATGTCCGTGATCCCTCCCCAGCATATGGCCGCGTTTGACCATATCTCCGGCGATATCGAGTCCGGCATCAAGCAGGCGATGAGCACCGTCCAGAAGGTCCGCATCTACACTCATCCCGACACGGAAATCCAGGATCGCATCGACCTGAAAGACCTGGTCGATTCCGCGCTCCTGTTCACCAACTCCCGCTGGCGCGAAAACCAGGTGCGTATCGAAACGCAAATCCAGGAAGGGCAATGCGTCTGGGGCAATAAACAAAACCTGATCGACGTCATGGTGAACC
This sequence comes from Verrucomicrobia subdivision 3 bacterium UBA693, assembly GCA_002298785.1. Classification (GTDB taxonomy): domain Bacteria; phylum Verrucomicrobiota; class Verrucomicrobiia; order Limisphaerales; family UBA8199; genus UBA693. The sequence goes on along the minus strand of DBMR01000008.1, from coordinate 42,691 downwards.
TCATCCTCAATTCCGTCGATGCCCTAAGCCACAAATCGGCAGACGGAGGCGAGCCGCGGACGATTCGGATCGACAGCAGCATGCAAAAGGGCCGCAGCCTGGTGCGCATCCGGGACAATGGCATCGGGATTGACCCGGCGATCATCGATAAGATTTTTGATCCATACTTTACCACCAAAGATGTAGGGGAAGGAACGGGTTTGGGACTTTCCACCTGCAAGAGTACCGTCGAGCAGTACGGTGGCACCATCACCGTACGCTCCGAACCGGGGCAGTTCTGCGAATTCAATCTGGATTTCCCGGTCATGGCCTCTGATCCGACAAATTGAACCTATGGAAGATCGTTACGATTACCGACAGGTCGCGGTGCTCTACGTCGACGACGAAGAGATGTCCCTGACAGGTTTCACCCGAGCTTTCGAAGATACCTTCCGCATTCTCACCGCCACCAACGCCCGGGACGGCCTAAAGCTGCTCGAAGCGCACGCCGACGAGATCGGCCTGCTGATGACCGACCAGCGCATGCCCGGGGAAAAAGGCGTCTGGCTGCTGGAAAAAGCCCGGCAATTGCGCCCCGGTATCGTGCGGATCCTGGCCACCGCGTACACCGACATGGAATCCGCCATCGCCGCGGTCAACACCGGCGCGGTCTACAAATACGTCACGAAACCCTGGGATCCGCAACAGTTGGAAACCACCCTCAAACGGGGTCTGGAGTTCTTCCTGGTCCAGCGCGAGCGCGACCAGTTGCTGCACGAGAAGATGTCCGTGCTCCGCAATATGATGATGGCTGACCGCATTGTGAGCCTCGGCCTGCTGGCGGCCGGTTTAAGCCACCACATCCGCAACCCGTTGACCGCCGTCAAAACCTTTCTGGACCTCGCCCCGGCCAAAATGGAGGAAGAAAAAGACAAACTCGATGGGCTGCGCAACCCGGATTTCTGGAAGGAATATTACAGCAACGTCCAGGCCCAAATGGACAAGATCAACACCCTGCTGAAAGACCTCTGGAGCGCGTCCGAACGGCCGGCGACCGACTTCGCGGACCGGATCGATTTGCATGCGGTCGTGGGTGAGGCGATCCGGTCGCTTGATGACCTCATCCAGTCGCGCACCGCCCAGGTGGTGAACGAAATCCCCAACTCCCTGCCTGCGGTGGGGGCGGAGCGGGGCAAGATCAACCGCCTTTTTGAACTCCTGCTGCGCGACGAGTTGACCAGCCTGCCCCCGGGGTCTCGCGTCACGCTCACCGCGCATACGGCCGCCAATCCCGTTACCGGCGAACCCGAAGTCGAGATCCAGGTCCAGGATAACGGACCGGGCCTGCCGGAAGAGGCGCTGCGACTGTTGTTCGATCCTTTCGTGGTGCGCGCCGACAGCCCCATGGAATACGGCATCCATTTGATGGCCTGCTATTTCATCGTGCATCATCACGGCGGAACCATTTCGGCCCACAGCGAGAAGGACCGCGGCACCACGTTTTCCATCCGCCTGCCGGTTAATCCCACGGCCCTCCCCCGCAACGGGGACCAGGATTTTCTCCACAAAGCCTTGCTCAGCCAAAAACTGTGGGAAGGCTTGATCACCAAAGATTAAGCGTGCTCCCGGTGTTGCCCCGGGTCGGACTGCGTACATTCTCGGATGAATTTCCGTAATGTTCGTAATTGGCTGATTTGAGCCAAACTGCTAAAACGCCAGGCAACATTCAGTTGACCGGAATCTTTGGTTATGCATCATCTAAGACTGTGTCACCGGACAAATTATTTTCTTTCGTCAGCGGGAATGCGCGTTTGCTGGCGCCGCCGTCAGGAACGTGGAGGGAAACCAGGGTCGCCGATCCGGTAGCCTGAAGAAAGGTTTCCCTTTTGAAAACGCTGCTCGTTATTGCTGAACACCCGGATCTGGCCGACGCGATCCGAGCCGGATTGAAGGCGGAGGATTATCGCATTGTGGACCGCGCCTCGGTGGAGGAGGCGGAACCGCTGCTCAATCACGGACTCGTCGATGCCTGCCTGATCGACGTCGAACTTTCCAACGTGCAGGGGATCTGGCCGGTGGAAAAGCTCCGTCGGCGCGCGCCCAAATGCCCGATTATCATCTATACCGGGGCCCGGCAGTGGGAATGGGAAGAGGAAGCATATCTGCAAGGGGCCCGGCACGTTCTCAGCAAGCCGGTCCGCGCCCGAATGCTGAACATTGTCCTGGACCGGATCTGGGAAGCCGCGCCGGGTACCCGGGCGCTGCCATTGGCGCCGCCCAAGCCGACCCCCGAGCCTGCCGCACCTGCGGCCGTGCCGCTGTCCCCTCCGGCAGCCACCCAGACGCTCAAAACTTTGCGCGATTTCTCCGGCATCCTCAGCCATTCCCTGGATGCCGAGGCCATGCTGCGCCAATTCCTGGTGTTGATGCGCGAGATCCTGCACATCAACCGCGCCTCCATCTTCCTCCGCCCCCGCTCCGGCACTTTCGCCGGCAAAACCGCCGAAGCCGAAGACCGACAGTTGCGGGTGGCCTGCTCCATCGGCATCTCCTCCGGCCTGCTCGAGCACTTTGAGTTGTCGCTGGATTCGGGTATCGGGGCGATGCTCTGCCACCTGGGTCGAATTCTCCGCCGCTCGGGAGAGGAAGTCCGCTCCAACCCAGAAGCCCAGAAGGAATTTGAGGTGCTGGGGGCTCAGGTCGCGGTGCCGATTCTCGACCGCGAAACGCTCCTGGGCGTGGCGATCTTCGACGGACGCATCACCGGCGAACCGCTGGTGAATTCGGAGCTGGAGTTGGTCTTTCACTTGCTGGAACAACTGGCACTGGCGGTTAAAAACATCTGGCTGCACGACCAATTGGGGGCCAACAATGAAATGCTGACGGGTGTGCTGCGCGAGCTCAACAGCGCTTGCGTGGTGGTGGGCCGCGACCTGTCCATAGTTCACGCCAACAAAACCGCCCGGCGCTGCTTCAGCAAATCCGAACGGCGTGGCGGCGAGCTGGAATTCTCGGACCTGCCCCAGGCCCTGGGGGCGAAGCTTTACCAGGTGCTCAAGACGGGAGCGGCCGTATCCACGTTCCGCTACGAGCCCGCGCCCGGACAGATCTTCAGCGTCAATGTGGTCCCATTCCACCGGCAGCAGTCCGGCCTGACCGATTCGGCGCTGCTCATGGCCGAGGACCTCACCCAAACCGAACAGTTGCGACAATTGGAATTGGAGGCCGCCAATCTCCGGATGGTCAACCAGGTGGCCTTCACCCTGACCAACGAGATCGGCAACGCCTTGACCCCGCTCTCGGGCCTGCAACAGCTCCTCCCGGCCAAAGGCGAGGAACCCGAATTTCGCGAGGAATTGGAGCAGATCATGGGCGCGACGGTCGAGCGGATTGCCCGGTTGTCCAATCAAATGAAGTTCCTGGCGCGGGAGAATCCGGTTTCGAACGAACCGTTCCCGGTGGTCCCGCTGCTTGAGGAGGCCTTCCGCGAGGCCTGCAAACATCAAACAGCCAATGCCCCCAAGATGCGCTGCGAAGCGGGCTCGAAACCGGTCGTCTTCACCGGCGATCGACAGGCGCTGCGTCACGCGTTGACCGAGATTCTGCTGAATGCGCTGCAGGCCAACCCCGAGGAGCCACGCATCGGCGTGCGGATGCAGGTCGAGAATAACGGCAAGAGCGAAGTCCGCATCGAAGTCGAGGACAATGGCAAAGGCTTCAGTCCGGAAGCGTTGCAGCAGGCTTTTGCCCCCTTCGCCGGCACCAGCGTCGGCCGCCCGGGCCTGGGCCTGGCGGTCAGTCGCAAGATCATCGAAACGCACCGGGGCAAATTGGAGATCGTACCGACCGTGCCGGGCAAACCGGCGATCGTGCGGATCCGACTGCCGGTGACCCCGGGTGTCGCGGCCAAAGTTTGAAGCTGCTGGAATTGGGGCTTGTGAACGCCAAACTGCTCCTTATAATTTGGCCGTCGCCACTGCTGGCAGTGGGCATAACCGTCGCGACTCTTAGCGAAGCATGCTTTCGCCATCTGAATGTCAGTTGGAACAGCAGCCGGATCTGGCTTCGGCCCGCGCGAAACGTCGTCGCGGTACGCTTTTGATTGTAGATGACGACGATGGGCCGCGACAATCGTTGCGCATCGTTTTCAAGGATGACTACGAAGTTCTCCTCGCTTCCAATGGTCCCGCCGCCATTCAATTAGCCCAGGAACACCAGATCGACGCCGCCGTCCTGGATATCCGGATGGCCGGAATGTCCGGCATCGAATTACTCGAGCGGCTGAAGTTTGTGGATCCGGCCATCGAGGTGGTCATGATGACGGCGTTCGAGACCACCGACACAATGCGGCAGGCCCTGCGATTGCGCGCCTGTGATTACATCAACAAGCCTTTCGATCTTTCCACCATGCGGGCCGCCGTGGCCAAAGCCATGCAGCGCCGCACCCTCGAAAGCGAGCTCCACACCAACACCGAAAAGCTCGAGGAATTGATGCACGAACTGCAACTCCACAAGATGGAGGAGCAAATGGCCCATACCCGCGGCCAGATTTACGCCAGCATCATCCACGACATCAACGGCCCCCTGACGGTCATTTCCGGATTCATCCAGATGCTCAATCAGCGCATCGGGGAGGCCTCCACTCTCGGGGCGGAGGATCTCGATTTCGTACGCGAACGCCTCAAGACCATCACCCGCCAGGTGACCAACTGTATCGAGATTTCCCGCCGCTACCTGGGTTTCCTGCGACGCAAGACCGACGAACCCGCCCGGGTGGCCGTGAACCAACTGCTGGCCGATTTGAACCACCTCCTGCGGGTGCATCCCAGCCGCCAGTCGCACGAGTTCAGCCTTTCCCCGTTGCCGTCGAATGTCGAGGTGCGCATGAACGGCACGGATTTTATCCAGGTCCTGCTTAACCTGGCAGTGAACGCTTTCCAGTGCAGTCCGGTCCCGCATGCGGTGGCCATCACCAGCGCGATTCACCAGGAACCACTCGACTTAACCACGTTTAAGGATACCCCCCAGGATCGCTTCGTGAACATCGAGGGGTTTGATAATGCCGGTCCCATTATTGCCATCGTCATCCAGGACAATGGGCCGGGCATTCCCGAGGAAATCTTGCCCAAGATTTTTGAACCCTATTTCTCGACCAAGAGCGCCCGGCAGGGCACCGGTCTGGGATTGAGTATTGTGCTGCGACTGATACGTGAAGCTCGCGGTGCCTTGCATGTGCACACGTCAGCGGGTCAGGGCACCACTTTTACCGTTTACGTCCCCGGCCAGCAGTTGCCAGCCTGACGCTACGGCACCACCACTCGCAGCGCCCTCGGCTCCAATCCCATCCGCACCGGCAGTTTGCCCGCCAACTCACCGTCCAATTCATACGGCGTTTCCGCGGCGGCGGTCAGCTCCAAGGTGCGGGTTTGAAAGGCCTTCACCAACCCGCGCGGCAAGCCACCCCGCAATAGCAGCGCTGGACCGCATCGAGCCAGCACGCTCCAATTCACTTTGGGGAACACCACCACGTCCAGCAAACCGTCCACCAGGTCGGCTGCGGGAAACAACCGGTAGTTGCCACCATACAAGCTGCCGTTGCCGATCAGGATCAGCTCCCCAGTCTCCGACGCTTGGTCGCCCCGGGCGGTGATCGGAGTCTGCACGGCTCGCAGGGCGCCCAGGCCCGCCCATACATAAGCCAGCGGGCCAAATTTCTTTTTGAGATCCCATCGCACTCGCTCGATCGCCATCGCGTCGAGTCCCGCACCCGCCAGTTGCGCGAAGTATCTTCGAGGCGTGCCAGCCCCAGATGAAGGCTCCGCCCAAGGCAAATCAACGCGCTTCTCCTTCCCGCGGAAAATGATGCCCCAGGCGGCTTGCAGCTTAAAGGGTATGGCCAATTCACGAGCGAAAACGTTGACGGTGCCCAGAGGAATTACCGCCAGTCGCGCCTGGGCCAACCCGCCCGGCGCCTCCGCCAAACCGTTCAGCACCTCGTTGACGGTGCCATCCCCGCCCGCGGCGATAATGCAGTCAAAGCCTTCCCGCACCGCGGCCACCGCCAGGCGGTGTGCATCGCCGGCCGCCGTGGTCAGTTTCAAAGTGCATTGACCGGCATACTGGTCTAAATGCTCGCGGAACCGCCGGGCTTTGTCGCCTTTAGCGGTGGGATTAAAAATGACGCACGAAGGCACGCGCCATTTTTTCCGGCGCAAGCTTCCGCGTCGAGAAGAAACCGGCGCCGTCTCAGCGATAGGCGCGCACCCGGTAGAATCGATTGCTTGAACCCGGCAACGGGTCCACCAGCGTAATCAGGCCTCCGGTGCCTGCCGTTGGCGGGGCAATCGACGCCCACTGCGTATCGAGCAGGTTGTTCTTGTATTCCAAAACGTAGGTGGCCCCGGCGCTGCTCAACACACTCACCAATACGGTGCTCGGGCCGCGACTAATGCTCACGATCCCGGCGTCGTTCAAAGGCAGTTGGCAGCATGCATAACTGCCATCGGTCACCTTCAGCGAATCGAGGTACATTCCCGTGCCCCCATAGAAATTGCCGGTGTCCGTCCCAAAACGCCATTTGAAGAGCACGTTGTTGCCGGCGGCGGCGGCCGGCAAATTCACCACCACCGGAGTAAAGCCGCCCGAAGCCCCGCACCAACCCTGCCGTCCCGCCAGCGGATTATCCCCGGTGCTGTCGATTTGCCGCGTATACCCGCCGCTGGCAAAACTCCCGCCCGCACTGAGAATGTCCACAAATGCGTTCTTGCCGATCTTTATCTCGAGCACCCCGCCGTCGTAGCCCAGGGTCGAGACCGTCGGATCAATTTCCGTGTCGTAGGCCATCGTAAAGCTGAGTTGCGCCGACGGCGTGACAATCGGGATGGACGGTGAAACCAGCACCGCCTCACCATGGACATCCGGTTCGGCGAAGAAGATCGAGTTCGGGGCCGTGTCTGACTGGGTGGTGGAAGTCACAGGCAGGATCCCCCCCGCCACGATGGTGGTCAGCCAACTGGCAGGAAAGGCTGGAGCGGTGACTCCGTCGAAATTCTCGGCAAAAGTATCGCTGGCCACGTATTGCCCCAGGATAAATCGTGCGCTGGCCAGGCCTAGCACCGTGGGACCGTCCTGTAAAAGCAAGGTAGGCTGGATCACCGCTCCGCACGCCCCGGCGGCGGTGAAGGTAAATTGGCGATCGACCGGAGCACCCGTCATTGGCACCGCTCCGTAAACCTGTGCCGCGCTCGGCAGCACCACGCCGTTGGTGGCCAGGAGAGTTGCCACCAGGTTGGTGGTGTCCGCCAATCCTGTATTCTGCAAGGAGAACGTGACGGTCACCGTTTCGCCGGAATCGATCACTCCATTTCCCGGAGCACAATTCTCCGCCACGATCGCGGAACCGGCCATGGACACTCGCGGCACCTGGGCCGCGTCGGCGTTATAGATCACCAGGGCAAAATCCTGGTCCAGGCTGCCGCCAACATTGGGTACGCCGTCGGAGTTAATGTTCGCCGCCCGCACCCGGACGCTATAGGTGCCCGTCAATCCGGCGGGCAGGAACACGCTTTCCACGTTGTCCCTGGAATCTGCTGTGCCACCCTCCACCGAAGTAGCGCCGGAGAAGACGTTGCCCAGGTAGGTCTTTCCACCGGCCTCGACTACCAGGTCCAGGTCGTTATTAAAGGAGTTTCCAGTAGTGTTGCCCGGAGCATCCGTCCACGCCAGGGTAACCCGGAAAGACTTGCTGCTATCGAGAATGTGACCGGTAAAGAGCAATTCCTGACCGCTGGCGGTAAAAGTATCCGAGGTCACCTCGTCCCGCAGCACGCGCGGCGTGCCGTCGAAGGCGCGCCCCAAATCAACCGCGCCCATTCCCTGGCTATCGGATGGCAGCGTGTCGTTGGCGTTCGCGCCGTTGAGATAACGGGCCGCATTCATCAGCCACGCCTTGGTCATAGCGGGGCTGGGCGGATTTTGGGATTGATTAATGAAATATTGCCGCAGCAACGCGCAACCACCAGCCACGCCGGGCGTGGCATGGCTCGTGCCGGAGGAAGCCGTGAAATACTGCTGACCCGGCGGGAAGAAATTGCTGCCAAACCCGCCCGAAACCCCCGCCCCGGTGAAGCACGGGTCGGCCTGGCCGGTCGCCCCTGGATTGACCACCTGGATCACCCCCCCGCTCACGTGGGTGCCCGGCGCCATCAGGTCGGGCTTGTGCCGTCCGTCCGCGCACGGCCCGCGGCTGGAGAACGAAACAACATCGTTCGCATTATTGGCTTGCGCGTCGGTAACCCCGCTGCTGTCAGCCCCACCAAACGCCTGCACATTTTCGCTCGCGCCCACGCTCAGGATGTTTTTGCCCGTCCCCGGCGGCCCGATGGTCACCGCCGTGGGACCGTCGTTGCCGGCGGCGAAAACAATGACCATTTCCTGGTTGCCCGCCACTGGCACCGACGCGTTGGCTGGCTGCGCGTCCCGCACCAGGGCATCATAAATCTGCGTATCAATGTCATAGTCGCCTGTCCCGGTGCCACCCCAGCTATTGTTGCTGATGCGCGCCCCGGACTGATACGCCCGGGACTGCAGATTCCGGTAATTGGGGTTGGTAAAATTGTTGGGGTCAAAAATAACCGAGGAGCCGACTTTGACAAACGGGCACACGCCAAGCCCGTAATTGTAACCGGAGGCATCCTCGAACGGAAAACCCGTGCGAAAATCGTAACCACCAATGATGTGGGAATTGAGCGTGCCGTGCCCGTCACAGCCTTTCAACGTGCTGCCCGCATTGGCGGAGCCTTCCAGGCGGTTATAAACCACGCGGCTGGCGGCGGCCAAATCTCCGCCTTGATGCAGTCCGAAATGGTTCGGCGCGACCGTGCCGTTGTCCACTCCGCTGTCCGACACATCCACCACGAACCCGGAGGCGTCGAACTGGGCCTGGGTGAATCCCTTGGATGCCAGCCACGCGAGATAGCCCGGCCCCGACGGTCCAACACCGCCGGAGGTAAGGTTCCCAGCCATGATCTGGGCCTGGCGCTCGCAAGTGAGGTGGCGCGGAAAAAACGGCATGATGGAAATGACCTCCGGCTGGGCGGCTACCAATTCCAGCGCCGCCGGCGACAACCGCACGACCACGTTGAAGTAATCCAGTACATATTCAGACCGGGTAAAAGGCTCGAGCGCCAACCGTTCCAGCAGCGCCACGGTCGTCGCGTTGGCGGCGGCATCCGCCACCAACTGGATCGCAAATCGGTCCGTTCCAATCTCCCGCGGCCGGCCTTTGACATCAACGCTCCGTGCCCGGGGATGAATCTTGAACGCGTCTTCATACGGCCCCTCCCACTGGATATGGGGAGCGCGCGCCGCGAGCGCCTGCAACCGCTGCGCCGCCGCCGCGTCACCGTAAACCAGGTAGGTATCATACGGGATGTAGGCCACCACCCGTCCCCCTTGCGCCTCCAACTCCTGGCGCCACTCGGGCTTAATCGGTCCGGCGAACTGCACCAACCGCAGGCGTTGTCCGGCAAAAGCCCCCAGGGCGGCCGGGGCCACGCGCGCGGAAGGCAAGCTCGTGTCCACCGTGCCCGAGTTCAGCATGACCCAGTTCAACTCGGGTCGTGGCCGCACGCCGGCGGACGCCGCGACCGGTGCCGACCCGCTCACTTCCATGATCTGGAATGAACCGTAATCGGCGATCAACCGGGCGCCTTGCGCGGTCAGTTGTTGCGCCATTTTGGAGTTCGTGAGTTGAACTTTTTGCGCTCCGAGCGCGGATGGAGAAGCGGCGGCGTGAGCCAGAAATCCATTTGACCAGGTGGAGCCCAGAGCCAGCGCTAAGGCTAGCCAACGAAACAAAACGGTGAATTTCACTTTCTACAAAATGCCTTTTCGCGGGGAATTCTCAAGTTCTTTGGGGCGCCGCCAAACCGCCGGGATCACGATCAGAACTGCTGAATATTGTTACGGAACAACTTATGCACCCCCTCGGTCAATCCAGGCCGCGGTCAAACAGGTCCTCCTCGTCCAACCCCAGGTAATGGCCCAGCTCGTGCATGAAGGTGGTGTGCACCTCTTCCAGGTAATACGCCTCGTCGGCTTCCGCCTGTTCCCAGATGTTCTCCAGAAACAGGATAATCTGCGGCGGCAAGGGTGAAGGACTATACCCTTCCTCTGAGTATTCCGGCCCGACGAACAAGCCGAGCGTATCCGGGGCGATGCCATCCTGCACCAGCCCGGCATTTGGGGTTTTTTCCAGGGTGACCGGCAAGAGTCGGGCTTTATCGCGCAAGGCCCGGGGCAATGCTTTCAAGGTGGCCGCCACTTCTCCCTGCGCCAATTCGCATAACCGGTCCCATTTCACGTTCATCCGCGCCAGCATAGTTCCTCCCGTCCGATCCGTCCATTCGTCGGGGAATCCAGCCGCACGATACCGTTTCATCCATCGCTGCGCGCGAGGAGACAGGATGCGCTGGATCAGCGGGACGTGCTGGTGGCCGGGGCGTTGGTGCTGACGGCCTCGGCAGGTGGCGCATTGGTCGAACTGCCCGGTGCCGGGGTCTCGGCAGGCAAGCCGTGCAGGGTGCGCAACACGGCGCGCATTTCGATCGGGGCGCCCTGTTCGGGATCGATCATGCGGTTGAATACTTCGCGATCCATGTCCTCCAGACTGGAAAGCGCGATTGCTTCACCCCGGGCCTTGGTTTTGCTCTCGTAAGTCGCCAGGACCTGCCGCGCCAGCAACTTGTAGCCCGCGGCCCGCTCGTCTTCACCGATGGCCTGGCTGGCATACGAGTTTACCAGCAAACCTTCCAGGATCGATTTCACCCGGTCGCGCGCCATGGTTTCGGAAACGTCCTCCTGCACCCGCGCGACGGCGTAGCCATCCAGCGTCAGGTTCGCCGGCAACGACGTGGGCACGCCGTCGAGCACCGTCTTGTCCGGGTACTTCTTCGACATGTAATCCCACCAGTACCGGGCGTCGGCCACGCGGTTGTGGTTATAGAGAAAGTAAACGGCGTCTCGGAGGAAATTGCGGTGCGCGCGCAGAATGTGGTCCCGATTGCTGGCGTCCTCCTCGGCGGCTTGTTCATAGGCGGCGCTGACTTTGGGAATGATCGCCAGGTTCGGGCCAAATTCAAAACGCTTGGCGAACGGATTGGAAACCAGCTTGCCGCGCTGAAAGGCCATTTGCATGGATTGGTAGATGACGCGGCGCAGCGTGATGAGATCGTCGGGCTTGATCTTGGTGGGATTGCGCTGGGCTTGCTCCAATCCGAGGTAGGCCCAATAGATGCCGTGCGCCTCGGGTAACCGCCACTCGAGCGGCCCGTATTTCTCATCCACCTCCTTCATGATCTTCGGATCCATCTTGTATTTCTCGCGCAGGATATTGGCGCGATTGGTCTGGTCCGCGGTCGTGGGATGAATGAGTTCGTCGAGATTGGGAGCCTTTTTGTTAAAGACGGCGGCCATCTCATTGGCCCATTCCTGCTTATAATACATGTTACCGTCGTCGAGATTCTGTCCCATTTTATGTTGGAAGAACCAGCCGAGCTCGCGGTAAATGAGGATTTCGTTCGGGTTCCAGCGCAGACCCTCGTCGCGCAGCAGCATGATGCCGCGCTCCACCCAGCGCCAGCGATCCGGGAAATCCTTGAACTTCACCGAAATGTTGTAAGCCATGTTCCAGGCCTGCACGAGCCAGACCTGGACGAAGTGGGGTTCGAGCTTGGTAATCCAATCCGCCAACTGGACCATCTCGAAAAACTTGTCCTCCTCCTGGAGATCGTTGGCGCGAATCCACAGCGCGTTCGAGATCAGGCCGCGAAAACCTCCCAGCGCCACGGTGGTAAACGCCAGCACCGGCGGCGCATTTTCCAGCGGCTGCACACGTGTCAGACCCAGTTTGTCGCGCTCCGCATTCAATGACACCTGCACGCGCGAGGAGCCCACCAGCAGCACCGCCGCCAGGAACAGCAATAATCCCTTTTTCAATTTCGGGTTCACTGGTTTCCTTGGGCTGTGGCCAACTCGCGTCGGTTCAGGATGATGATGCCGGTGACCGCGAAGGTCCCGCCCATGACCACCACAATCTGAATGAATGCCCGGGCGAGGTCCGCCCAGGTAATGCTTCGTCCCGTGCTCAGCGCCTCGACCGGAGAGAAGTCTCGGACCAGGTTGATCGCTTTAAGCGTTGCTTTGAACACCGGGATCACCACCACATCCGCCGGAGACGAGCCGCTCGTGCCCTTTTCCGAATCGTAATCCGCAATCGTGCCCTGGGCCACCGCACTCGCCATCGTGCCGCTGGAAAGCGTGATCGCCAGCAAACCCAGCGCGAAAAAGGCCGCTACGGGAAATGACAACAAACTGGCGGCCGCCAAGCCGATGGCACACAGCAACGCCATCCAGCAGAAAATGATGCCCAGGCCGCGGGCGTAATTGGTCAGGAATCCGCCCTCCCGATACAGCACCTCCATCCCGTCTTCCAAAGGAAACAGCAGCGTGGCGTCATTGGAGTTGATGAACACGATCGTGAGCACGCCATTTTCGTCGATCAAATTCGGCGGGATCTGGAACTCATGAAACGTATCCGGTGCCAGGCTCATCGGACCGGCGCGATAAATCTGCGTCTTTTGCGGCACGCCCACCTGCCACAACGCATCAAAGGTCCCGGACGGGCTCTTCTGCGCGGAATTGAATTTCACGCGGACGAAGAGCGGCTGGTCTTTGAGGTTGGCCTTGGCGGTGTCGAAGTGAATTTCCCACGGGCGATACGCGCCTGGGGGCACTACCTGGTAATCGGCCTTCACCTGCTCGCGAATCTGGCGGCGCACTTCCGCCATATCGGCCCGGTCCGCCGGGTACTTCTGCACGCGTTCCAGCAGCAGTTTCTCGGTTTGCTCGTTGATTTCCTTGTCAAAGCTGCGCTCGCGGGCGGATCCCCGGGAAACCAGCACCTCGTTGCGCAGGATCGCCTGCTGATCAGCGGGCAAACGTGTCGCCCGCCATTGGAGCAGGAGATAAACGCTCGCCCCGGAAAGGAGCAGCAGCGCGGCGTTGAGGGACATGAGGCCCATCCACTTGCCAACCCAGATTTGCCAGCGCGCCACTGGTTTGGTGGCCACCACCTGAATCTGGCATTCCTCGATATCACGCGCGAGCGTGCCGCACGCCAGCCAAAGGGTCGAGAGTCCCAAAAGCGTCGCAATGATGCCCAGCGTGTAAGTGAGCAGGATTTGGGTGAATCCACGCGCGGTGCCGTCATCCTTGATGAGCATCGGCAACAACACCACCGTGGCCAGCAGCAGTCCGGCAATCACCAGGAACAAGCGAAACCGCAGGGCCGCTTTCCAGGTTAAGAGGGCAATGGCAAACACTCGTTGCATGCGCGGATCACTTCTCCTGGCCGCCCAGCAGCGAGGACAACTTCTCGTTCGCCTTGTCCAGGTTTGCCGCCTTTTCCGGCGGTTGCGTCGGCGACGAAGCGGGCGCGGGAGTTGGCGCTTGTGCCTGGGTCAACGCTTCCAGCCGGGCCTGGTCTCGAACCGCTGGTTCCTGAGCGGGCGATGGCGTGGGAGCCGGCGCCGCCGGTGCGGCTTCCATAAGGCGCTCCAGCAATTTGTCCTGAGTGGGTCGTTCGGCTTCGTTCCCCCGCAAGTAAGCGGCCACCTGGGAGCCGGAAGTGGCGCCGGAAGTCTCCGCGGAAGCTTGGCGCGCCCGCTGCACCACTTCGAGAAAATAGCTCTCCAAATTCTGGGAAGGAGCGTCCACCCGCACCTTATCCTCGGCCACATCCCGTCGCAGGATCTCCAGGACCCGCTCCATGGTGTCCCGCTTCAGCGCAGGGGTGGTGATTTGGATGGCGTCCGGCCGGGCCAACAGATCTTTCAGCGGTCCCATCGCCTGGATGCGGCCACCGTAGTAGATCACCACGCGATCACAGACATCCTGCACGTCGGACAGCAGGTGGCTGCTTAGAATCACGGTCTTGCCGCGGCGAACCAGCGCCAGGATCAGGTCCTTGACCTCCCGGCAACCAATCGGATCCAAACCGGAAGTGGGTTCGTCCAGGATCACCAGGTCCGGATCGTTAATCAGCGCCTGGGCCAGCCCAATGCGGCGCTGCATGCCTTTGGAAAACTCGCCCACCGCCCGCAAATGCGCCTGGCTCAGGCCCACCATCTCCAACAATTGTTCCGCGCGCTTTTCCCGGTCCCCTTTTTCCAGGTGAAAAAGATTCCCAAAAAAGTCCAGCGTCTCGCGGGAATTCAGGTAGCGGTAAAGGTACGATTCCTCCGGCAGATACCCGATGCGGGATTTTGTCGCCACATGCCGCGGCGAATGCCCAAACACCTCGATGTGCCCCTTGGTGGGATAAAGGAGCCCGAGCAACAGTTTTACCGTGGTTGACTTGCCAGAGCCGTTTGGTCCAAGCAAACCGAACACTTCACCACGACGAACCTCGAAGTCGACGTTGTCGACCGCGCGGGCTTTGGGCCGGCCCCAAAAGTCTTTAAAAACCTTGGTCAGGCCACGGACAGTGACCACCGCTTCAACTTTCGTATTGGCGGCCGCCGGCGCGGCCAATTCAGTGAGGTTCATAAGCGGTGACAAATGCTGGCGACGCGAGCCGGGTATGGCTGGTTTCCGGTTTTGCTTTGGAGATCACGATTCACAGGCGGACACGGTTCACACTGCCGGTGCGGGCGCAGGACTGGCGGCTCCCGGCGCCGCGGGCCGGTTGGAACGCGGCTCGGTCGGCGCGGCCACCGGCGCGTAATGCTCCAAGTGCTCGCCCTTGCGCACCAGTCGGGCGCTGTTAAACACCACGATCAGGGACCCGCCCGTGTGCATGGCGGCGGCGAATACCGGGCTTACATAGCCCAACGCGGAAAACGTCATACCCCCGATGATAAACGCGAGCCCAAACAGGAAGTTCTGGTTGATCACGCTGCGTGTGCTGTGCGAAAGCTGCACCAGGAACGGCAGGCGGCGCAGATCATTATTCATCAGCGCGATGGTCGCGCTGTGGATCGCCACTTCGCTCCCGGCGGCGCCCATAGCGATGCCGATGTCACCTGCGGCGAGCGCCGGCGCGTCGTTCACACCATCACCCACCACCGCCACCTTGTAACCTTTGGCGCGGACTCCGCGCACGAAATCCACTTTGTTCTGCGGGAGACATTCGCCTTGCGCCTCTTCACACCCAATTTCCCGGGCCACCCGGGTGGCCACCGGTTGACGGTCGCCAGACACCATGGCAATCCGGCGCACATTGGCCTGCTTCAATTCCGCCAGCGCGGTCTTGGCTTCGGCGCGGGTCTGGTCCTGCAATCCCACCCACCCCACACAATGGCCGTTGCGCGCCACAAAAATCAGGCTCCAACCTTCCGCCTCGTTCAAATCCACGGACTTCGTGAAGTCTTCTTTGACGCCGTTGTCCTTGAGCCACTGCGCACGGCCCACGAGCACCACTTCGCCGTTGACGCTGGCCTTGACGCCCCGCCCGGCGGTCTCCGCGAAATCTCGCGGTTCCACCAGCGGCACTCCGGCTTCGCCGGCCAGTTGCGCCAGGGCTTTCGCCGTGGGGTGGTTGCTGTACTTCTCCGCCGAGGCGGCCAGCAGCAGCAGCTCCGCCGCCTTGGTCTCGCCCAACGGCGCCAGGCGGCTCACCGCCAATTCGCCCGTGGTCAGCGTGCCGGTCTTGTCGAAAATGAACGCGTTGATCTTCGAGGCGGCTTCGATGTCGGCCACGTTCTTGATCAAAATGCCGAGACGCGCCGCGGCGGAGAGCGCCGCCACCATCGCGGTCGGGGTCGCCAGAATAAAGGCGCATGGGCAGCTAAAAATAATCACGGAAATCACGTTCTCCAACTGCCGGGTAAAGGCCCACACCAGCGCCGCAATCACCAGGACCAACGGCGTGTAAAAGCCCATGTACTGATCAACGATTTTCATGATCGGCAGCTTGGTCTTTTCGGCCGCAAGGATCAGTTCCCGCACCCGGCCCAGCGTCGTGTCCTGCCCGGCCCGGCTCACTTTGATCTCGATCACGCCCGTCAGGTTCTGCGTGCCCGCGAAGACTTCGTCCCCGGGCTTCTTATCCGCCGGCAACGATTCGCCGGTAATGGTGGATTGATTGAACGACCCCTGGCCGCTCACAATCACGCCGTCCGCCGCCACATTGTCGCCCGGCCGCACCCGGATGGTGTCGCCCACCGCGAGGTCCTTCGCCGCCACTTCTTCCTCCTTGCCGTTGGCGAGGAGCCGGCGAGCCTTGGTGGGGGTAAGATGAATCAGGGACTCGATCGAGGCCCGGGCGCCTTCGGCGGTGCGCGTCTCGATGATTTCGCCAATCAACATGAAAAACGCGACCACGCCCGCCGTTTTATAATCGCCGGTGGCAAAGGCGGCGAGCACGGCAATGGCGACCAGTTCGTTGATGCTCAGGATGCCGCGGCGGATGTCTTTCACCGCTGTGAACACGATGGGATAACCCAGAATGATGGCGCCCAGCATGGCGCTGGCGCTGGCCACGGTCTGGCCGTGTTCGAAGACCCAGTCCACCAAAAAGGCGTTGAGCACGAACACCACGCCCACCAGGGTCTGCCACAAGCGCACCGGAGCGTGCTCATGGTCGTGGCCGCACGACGAGCAGGACTCGCCGTGCTCGTGATCATGATCGTGGTGATGATCATGATCTTTCTCATCGTGGCTTAGAAGGGAGGTAACTTGCATGTTTCTTTCAGCCGGGATCTCTGTCCCCCGGATTATTTGTTTTCTTCGGCGCGTACTTTGGGCGGCTCACGATTCAGCAGCAGCCGCAGTTCTTTTGGCCTGCCATCGCCGTTTTCAGTCAGGAAGATTTTGTCCTGGACGTTGGTCAGCGAGCGCGCGAGCGTTTCGCTCAGCCGTTGCTGCACGAAAAGTTCCGGGTTCTGCCGGTATTGCGGCAGCAGCTCGCGGAACCGCTCCGCCTGGGCCGCCACGTCATTGACCAACCGCGCGCGGTCGGATTCAGCGGTGTTCAGCCGCGACTGCGCATCCGCACTGGCTTTGCTGAGCACCTGGTTTTCATAGCTGCGCGCCTCGTTGAGTACGCGGCTGCGATTCACCTCGGCCCTCAAGACGTTGGCAAAGGCCTCCTTGAGCTGCCGCGGCGGGATGCTCTGCACCGAGCATTGCTCGACCGTCACCCCCAGGTTTTGCTGATTGATCAGCTCCGTGGCCCGGCGCCGCACCGCTTCATTGAAGCCGATGACGTCGCGCGTGAGAATATCATCCACTCGATACCTGGCGGCGGCGGCGAGCAGCGCGTTGTCCACCGCACTCTGAATCGCATTCGAAGCGTTCAGGAACCCGAACACGTACCGGACCGGATCATGAATATGATAGGTCAGAGTCGCGCGGGCATGGGCAATGTTGCCGTCCGCAGTGAGGAGGTAACCGTCGATCATCGGGTTCAGCGAAACTCCGGCAGGTGGCTCGGTGCCGGCCAGTTCCATCTCCGGAGTGGTGGCGTACCAACCCACGCTCGAGGTCACTTTTTGAATGCCACTGATCGAGATCTTTACGTACTCGTCGATCGGGTAGGGAAAGGACCACTGCAAACCGGGACCGCGCAGCGCTTTCTCCCCTTCGCCAACCGGCTTGCCCAGACGCAGAATAATCGCCCGTTCCTGCGGACCCACCGTAAAGAAACCGGAACCGAGGAAGACAAACAGCAGCACCACCATCACGATTTTGACGATGACGAAACTGCTGCGCAGCGCTTCGGCCAGCGCCTGCGCGCCGGCGTCCATGGAGGCGGATTCCACCACCGGCGCCGGGTCCGGGCGCTGCGGCTCCCGCGGCTCAGGATGCGGATGAGGGTGCGGATCGCTCATGATGCTATTGGTGCAGCAGGTTGGTGGACACGCCCCGGAACAGATCAAACGGCGGAGTGTGCTGATCGAAAATCAGGATCGTGCGTTCCTTCAGCGAGCCCTCGAGGGCCGTGAGGCGGAAAATGAAATTAGCCAGCTCCGGGTTCTGCTGAAACACGGTCAGCGAACGGGCGGCTTCAGCTTCGCCTTTGCCCCGGATCTGCGTGGCCTGGCCTTCCGCGTTGGCCATCAGCTCGGACGCCTTGCGATCCGCTTCGGACCGAATCTTCTGCGCTTCGGCCTCGCCTTCATATTGCGACTTGCTGATCAAGACCTGGCGCTCCGAGGTCATGCGCTCGAAGACCGATTGCGTCACGCTCTCGGGCAGGCCCAGCTTTTTGATTCCGAGGAATTCGACTTCCAGTCCGTAATTGTTCGCCTGGACCTGGCTCTGGATGGTGGCGAGGATTTCCTTCTCGATCTCCACGAATTTGTTCTCACCGCTCGTGCTGAGGAAATCGGCCAGCGGATGTTTGCCGATCACCGCGCTCTTGGCGTTGCCCAGCAAGCGCTCGAGCACCCGTTCCGCTTCATTGATCGGATCAGCCGTGCCGGCGAATTTCGGAAAAAACGCCTTGGGTTCGGTGATCTTCCATCCAACATAGACCGAGGCGAGCAGATTAAAGCTGTCGGCGGTCAAACCCTCGGTGAACTTGTCCTCGAAATTCTGCACACGCTGGTCAAACCGATGCACCTTTTGGATCGGCCATGGCCATTTCACATACCATGTCGGCTCTTTGATGTCCCGGGTGGGATTGCCAAACGTGGTCACCACCACGACTTCGGATTGCCGCACCTGGAACACAAACAGGAGCAATCCGAAAATGAGTATCAGCACCAGGCCGATGATTAGGGTCAATGGATTTTGTTTCATGTGGGTAAAGTATTCGGGGCTATTTCTTGGGCGCGGGAACGCTCAGGCTGTTGAGCAGGTCTTCGCGGATCTTGTCCTGTAAATCGAACGTGATGACGTCCTGGGTATTGCTGGTGAGCAGGATGTATTTGCGGGCGCCGGCGGTCGAGCGGGCGAAGGTGCGAAGGTATTCGCGTTGCGCGTAAACCGCGGGCGCGGCCGCGAACGCCGGGATCTGATTGGTGAACAACGCAGCACGAGCCACGGCTTCGATCTTGCCGGCCGTGCTCTCAGCCGTCGCGCGGTTCACCACCGTGGCCGCTTGCGCCTCCGCCAGCGCGTTGGTGCGAATGCCGTCGGCCTGCGCCGCCAGCACTTTGGCCTGCCGCGTCTGCGCCGCACTGATGACCTTTTGATAATCCGGCGCCACTTTCACCGGCGGATGCAAATCCTGCAGACCTACCGAGACGATTTTCGCACCCATGCCGCGTTCGTCCGCCGCCTGCTGGATGCGTTCCCGGAGCGTGTCAGACGCCTGCAACCGACCTTGTGACATCAGGTTGTTCAGATCCACGCCCGCCAAGAACCGGACCACTTCACGGGAAGCCATGCCCTGCAACAGCGATCCGGCGTCCTCGTTACGATAAGCCCAGGCCATCAGATTCGTAATCTGGTATTGCACCGGGATGCTCACCGTCAGCAAGCTGACCGGGGGCGTGCGCTTGTTCCCGGCCGCATCCGGCTTGCTCAATGAAGCCAGGTCCCGGTTGGCCACCAGGAAATTCTCTTCTTTCGTGTGCGCCACCGTCCAGAGCACCACTTTTTCCTTCTCCTTCTCGGGATCAGGACTGAAGCCGACGTTGAAGGTCTGGATTTGCTCCGTGCGATACCGGTAGACGATATCAATGGGGTAAGGCCATTTCAGATGGGCGCCGGGGCCCAACAGGGATTTGCCCTCCACCGTTTTGCCATTGTGCTCCAGCAAACCTTGCTCGCCCGCATCGATGAAAACCACGCACGTCGACAGCAGCAAAGCGCCCAGTTGCAGCAGCACCAGCCAGCCCAGGGCCCGCTCGAAGAACCGGTAGAACCATGTCTCCGACACCTTGAACCCAAATTGGTAATCCAGGGCCTGTGCGGCGGTCGTGACCAACCCCTCAGGTTGTCCCAGTAAACCCACCAGACGGCTTTCGTACAGCGGGCGCTCGACTTTGCCTTTGACGCGGGGCCGATAGATTTCGAGGAGGAGTTGAATCAGCGTCTCGACGGCGACCAGGGCCAGCAGGCCGCAGAAGATATAGGCGACATACAGATCCGCTTTTGGGAAACCCGCCTGCACACCCACAATGGCGAGGGTCACGGCAAAGCACACGTAAGCGCCCAGCAGCAGGTAACCCGCTCCCGGCCGCAGCAGGCGCTGCTTCTCCAACCTGGCCACCGCCCCCGAGAACCGCCCCATCATGAACAAAATCAGCGAGAACAGCGCGAACATCGCCAGCGTCATGGTGGGCTGGCTCAGCGGCTTGGATTGCGTGGTCAGTTGCGAGATCCAGCGCCAGAGCAGGTACGCGCCTCCCGCTTGCAGCACCCCTAGCAGGACGGTGAAAACCGGCACGAAATAACGCTCGAACTGTTCCCGCGACCGTTGGGCCGGGAACAGCTCCGCTTCCTTGTTCTCGAACAGCCCCGAACCACCCCGGCTCTTGGCCAATTCCTCAAATTCAAGCTTCTCGAGCCGCTCGGCCTCCTCGAGGCGCATCTGAAACCAACTCACCGCCGCTACCAGCATGCTGATGCCGAGAAAGAGCACGCTCACCTGGCCCGAGAGGGAATTGCCCTGTCGCGCCACCGCCAAGGCTGCCACCGCGGCCGTCAGCAAGGTCAGCAGGTTGATCAGTCCGTTCTTTTGTACGTTTCGTTCCATGAAAATTTCCGGTTTAACTCAACTCGCGCTCTTCGAACAACGCCACGGCCACCGCCAGCGCCGCGCCCACGTAAGCCACCACATAACCCAGCGCTTTCACCACGTAATCCCAGTGAAAGGTCGTCTTCCCCGTTTCCAGGGCGTCCGCCAGCCAGAATAGCTGCCAGTTCGGCATCACGGCATAGAGGACCGTCGCCCACCACGATCCGCTCTGCGCCGGACGGCCAAAAACGTAATCGGACATCGTGCCTAAAATGAAGAAGGCCGAGCACACCGTCAGCGTGGGGATCATGTCGAGCCGGGTCGAACAGGCCAGGGCCAGGCCGGCCAGGATCCACAAGGCAAACAGAACCAGGATTCCCGCCGGCACCATCCGCCAATCCACGCCCGTCCCGAACGCTTGCGACTGGCCATCTTTGTTAAAGAAATTGATGCCGATAAACGCTACCGTCACCAGGATCACCAGGCAAAACAAGGTGTCCGAAACAAACGGCCGGCGCAGAAAGAAATTGCTGAACCCTCCCAGCCCGTAAGCAACGAGCATCCCCAGGATGAACAGCCCCAGCGCGAATTTGTCGGTGGACCCATAGGCATCGAAAGCCATGCGGCTGGCCAGCAGGCAGGCCGCGAGATTCACATACGCCATCACCGTAATAGCGGCGGCGACCCCTGCGTATTTCGCCAGCAGGAATTGTGTCCGGCCGACCGGCTTCGAAAGCACCGCCAGCGCGGTGCCGGCCCGGATTTCGCGCGCCAGGCTCGCCGAAGCTCCCAGCACCGCTCCCAGCATTCCGGTCAGGAGCATCACCGCCAGCGTGCTGTTCTTCACCAGCTTCGGCTCATCTCCAAATGCGAAGTAATACGGCGTCGCCAGGAACACCGTAAAGATCGCCGAGCTGGTCATCAGCAGCAGGAACACCGGCTGCCTTACCAGCTCCATGAACGCATTAGCGCCAATGGTCAAAAATTGTCGCATCGTTTAACGCAGATGAGTCGGACAGAATATGTTTTATTTTGACTAAAGCAATTCCATATTCCAGCACCGCCGGGAAGAATTTGCCCGATAGCGATCCAAGCAGGAACTGTGCGTCTGCACGCACAGAAAAACTTAGCTCCAGCCCAAGGCCGGCCACGTCTCAACTTACACCAGGCCGCCTTCCGGCAGCCGCCGATATTGGAGACACCTCCCAGCTACCGTGTTCAAACTTATCTGCCACCCTCCACCGAGCTTCTTCCCGCAGTCATGAGATCCCAACCTTGCCCCCACCCTGCACTAGGCTCCAGATGGGGATTTATGGTCAAAATCAGGCCAAAATCTCCCGCTTCTTGCCAAGAATTCATTTCGTTAACGCTATCGTAATCACTTCCCAGCTTCTCATACCATAAATCCTCACTTTCATTATCGAAAGCATCCGTGGTGCCACGCTGTAAATGCCTGGACTACAGTCACCACAGCCAATTGCCCGCCCCCAATAGGCATGAGCTTCACGCATGCAGGTGTGAATTTCACGCGTTTGGCGTGTGCGCTGAGTGGTTTTCGATCACGGGGGCTTTTTCCTCGCGCTGCCGCAGCCTTTGGTTTATCTAAAGCACTCGATTAGAAACCTTTTAGACAGCTACCATGAGCGAAGTCTTGGTGATTGGGCATCGGAATCCGGATACCGACGCGATTTGTTCGGCGATCGGCTACGCAGAGTTTAAGCGGCGCACCGGGATGCCGGAGGCGGTGGCGGCCCGCTGCGGGGATACGAATGAACGGATCGATTTTGTGCTGAACCGATTCGGACTGCCGGCGCCACGGTTTGTCGCCGATGTCTCACCCAAGGTTTACGACGTAATGCAGCGCCAGGTGCTAAGCGTCAAACCTTCCGCCACAGCCGCTGAAGCCTTGGGTCTGATGGACGAACATAACCTGCGAATTCTGCCTGTGCTCGAAGAAGGCGGGAAATGCCGCGGGTTGTTGTCCCTGTTTAAGCTCAGCAAATTTCTGTTTCCGGCGGCGAACCGCCTTTTTGACTCGCGCCGACTGCTGGCCTCGCTGAAAACCCTGGCCGACACCCTCGAGGGGCGCCTGCTGGTGGGCAGCGAACAGGGGCCGGAGGAGGATCTCATCCTGATGATCGGCGCCATGAGCCTCGAGTCCTTTGCGCAACGGCTCGAACTTTATCCTAAAGAGAAGCTGGCTGTAGTGGTGGGCGATCGGTGGGATATCCAAAACCTGGCCATCCGGGAAGGGGCCAAAGCCATGATCGTCACGGGCGGACACCCGGTGGAACCCAAAACCCTCGAGGCCGCCCGGCAACGCGGCGTGAGCTTGATCAGTTCACCGCACGACACCGCCACCACCGCGGCGTTGTGTCGCGCGGCGGTCTCGGTGCGCCACGTCCTCGATGAAGATTTTCTGACTCTGGAGGCCGAGGCGCCGCTAGCCTCGATCCTGAACCGGGCCACAGCCTCCGGCTTTCTCGCGTTCCCCGTCCTTGACCCGGAAGGCCGAACCACCGGCATCCTGTCGAAGAGCGATTTCTTGAAGAAAGTGGATCGAAAATTAATCCTGGTGGATCACAACGAATTATCCCAGGCGGTGGAAGGTGCCGACCAGGTGGAGATCCTCGAAATCATCGACCATCACCGCATCGGTTCGCTCACGACCCATCAACCTATCCTGTTTCGGAATGAGCCGGTGGGCTCTACCAGCACCATTGTGGCCGATTGCTTTTTCCAGCACGGGGTCGAATTACCGGCCCCGCTCGCCGGTCTCCTGCTGGCGGGTTTGGTCTCCGACACCCTTAATCTGACTTCGCCGACCACCACCCCGAGGGACGCCCAGGTGCTTGCCCGACTGGAATCGGTTTCCGGCGTCAACGCCCGGGAATTCACCGAAAAACTATTCGCCTCCGGTTCGCTGCTCACCCTCAAACCCGCCCCGCAAGCCATCACCACCGACTGCAAGGAATACTCCGAAGACGGCACCCGCTTCAGCGTCGCTCAAATCGAGGAGATTGGTTTCGACCAGTTTTGGAAGCGCAAAACCGAGTTGCAGGAGGCGCTGGCGGATTATCGCCGGTCCCGAAACTACGCCTTCTCCGCCTTGATGGTTACCGACGTAAACACCCAAAGCTCTTTGCTGCTCGTGGCCGCCAACAAGCACTTCCTGGATACGATCAGCTATCCGAAGGTCGAACCAGGCATTTTCGAACTGCGGGACGTCGTCTCCCGAAAGAAACAACTGCTGCCATTCCTGACGCATTGCCTGCAGCAGCTTTGAAGTCCTCTCCTGCGGGGCTGCCGTGATGCGAACTTGTCCGGCGCGGATTCCAGCCTACATTACCGCGCATGAATCAGGTTACAGCGGTGCGAACGGCGGCGATTCTCGGTCTCCTGGCCGTGGCGCTGGGTGCTTTTGGGGCGCATGCCCTGAAAGAGACCCTGGCCACCAACGGCACGACCGCCATCTGGGAAAAGGCGGTGTTTTACCATTTCATCCACGCGATCATGCTCTACGTGTTGGCGACCCGGAGCCAGTCGGTCTCCTGCGCGTGGTGGTGTTTCCTGGCCGGGATACTGATTTTCTCCGGTTCTTTATACCTGCTGGCGTTCACGAACGCTCGCTGGCTGGGAGCTATTACCCCCCTGGGCGGGGTGAGCTTCCTGTGCGGCTGGTTGTGCTTGGCGCTTAAACCATTGACGGTCAAAGGTTCAGGAGACTAACCCTGCCGAGGTCGGCGCCGGCGACCTCTCCCCAGCCAGAAACGCCGCTTTTTCCCCCTTTTGAGGTTTACTTGGGCGCCTTCAAGGGCTAGGCTTCTGAAAAGCCTGGACGCTCACCCGGCTTAATTAATTAGTCGAACAAACATCAAAGATAGTAGTAACGTTATGCGCGGCACAACACCCCATCACCGCAGACCCACCGCCAGTACCCAGGGCGGTTTCACTCTTATCGAGCTATTAGTCGTAATCGCGATTATCGCGATTCTGGCAGCCATGATCTTACCCGCTCTGGGTAAGGCCAAAGAAAAAGCCCAGAACATCTATTGCATGAACAACGGCAAGCAGATGATTCTCTCCATGAACCTCTACTCCGGCGAGAACCGTGAGCTATTCCCGCCGAATCCCGACGACGGCAATACCGTTCCAGGCCATAACTGGTGTCCCGGCCAGGCCGGCATCGGCGGTGGTAATGAGTTTGACCCGGACATCCTGATGGATCCAACCCGTTCCCTGCTGGCGCCGTACATCGGCAAGAGCCCGGGCATCTTCAAATGCACGGCCGACAAACGTGTGGGCCGCTATACCGGCACGGTGGCAGCCAAGCAAAACACCATCGTTCCCGCGGCGCGCACCGTCTCCATGAACCAGGCCGTAGGCACCATCTGCGCCGCGTTCGACGGTGGTGGCGGACACTCCGGCCCGCCCAATCGCCCGGTCAACGGCCCGTGGCTGGACAACAGCCACAATCACCGCCGTGGCAACCCCTATAATACTTACGGGAAATCCACCCTGATCGGCGCTCCTGGCCCGTCCAAGGTCTGGGTTTTTATCGATGAAGACGCCTATAGCTTGAACGACGGCGGATTCGCGGTGGGCATGAATAATCCCGAGTGGATCGACTGGCCCGGCACCTATCACAATAACGGCTGCTTCTTCGCCTTCCTGGATGGCCACGCCGAAATCCATCGCTGGCGCGACGGCACGACCAAAGTCATCGGCGGCAATGTCTCGCGCAAGGCTATCACCGGCTCCAAGATCGATTGGAACTGGATTACGGAACGCACTTCCGGCAAAGGAATGTAAACCACTGCCTGTCACATTTCCCGGCCTTTTCGGCGCCCCCGATCTGGCCGGGTCTTTTTTTATCCGCTCCGCGTCCTTTTGAACGACCCCAGAATGAGCACGCTCCCCGCCGATTACCACATGCACACTCCGCTGTGCCGCCACGCCTCGGGCGAACCTCAGGCTTACGCCGCTCATGCCCTCAAAATCGGCCTCAAAGAAATCGGCTTCTCGGACCACAGCCCGATGCCGCGCGATGACTTCGACGATTGGCGCATGCGTCAAAGTGACCTCGAAACCTACGTCCGTCAGGTCGAGGAAACCCGACGCGCCTTCCCCGAACTCACCATCCGCCTGGCGCTCGAGGTGGATTACCTCCCCGGGCAGGAGGATTGGATTCGCGACCTGGCTTCGCGGTATCCCTGGGATTATTTCATCGGCTCCGTGCATTACATCTCAGACTCCTTCGCCATCGACAATCCCCATCAACTGGCGGAATGGCGGAATCGCGAACCCTACGAAGTTTGGCGCACCTATTTTGAACGGCTCACGATGGCGGCAGATTCGGGATTATTCGAGATCATTGGCCATGCGGATTTGTGCAAGAAATTCTCGATCTACCCCAGCCAGGATTGCACGCCGCTGTTTCGGCAGTTTCTTGAAACCGCCCGGCGCCGCGAGGTTGCCATCGAGTTGAACACCGCCGGCCTGCGCAAAGAGTGTCGCGAGATCTACCCCTCGAAAGCCTTCCTGCAACTGGCCGCCTCTATCGACGTGCCCATCACCTTCGGCTCGGACGCCCATGCCGCCACCGAACCCGGCATGGACTTCGAAGCGGCGGTGCAACTGGCGCGCGCCTGTGGTTACACCCAATCCTGTGTCTTTGCCCAAAGACGACATACTTTTGTTCCCCTGTGAACCACCGCGCTGACGCCGCGTCGCGCGGATGCCGGTATCGATTGAAATCCGAGCCGGTTTCCCCCAATATCTCCCGATGAAAGCGGTCATTTTGGCAGCCGGCAAGGGCACTCGCATGCGGGAACTCACCAATGAGTTGCCCAAGCCCATGTTGCCGGTCGAGGGCAAGCCGATCCTCGAACACATCATCGGCGGCCTGCTCCAGGCCGGCATCCAGGACATTTTCATCGTCACCGGCTTTCGCGCCGACGTCATCGAAAACCACTTCGGCAACGGCTCAAAATGGGGCGCCCGCATCACCTATGGCCGGCAAGAGGTGCAGGACGGCACCGGTAAAGCCCCCGAAGTCGCCAAAACCTGGGTCGCCCATTCCTCTTTCCTGCTGACCTACGGCGATATCCTGGTGGCGCCGGACACTTACTCGCGCATGGTCCACCGCTTCAATGAAGGCTACTTCTCCGGCGTCATCACCGTTACCCGCGGCGAGGATGTCACCAAAGGCGGCCTGAATTTCTTCGACGAGAATTTCTGCCTCTTGCGCCTCATCGAAAAACCGTCCGCCGAACAAATCGAACAGTTGCGGCGCGAGGGCTGGCTTAAACCACACCAACCCGCCTGGTACAACGCCGGAATTTACATCTTCAAACCGTCTCTGTTCCAATTCACCGCGCGCCTGCAAAAATCTCCGCGCGGAGAATACGAACTCACCGACGCCGTCTCGGCGTTGATCGAGAATCACCATGTCCTGGCGGGGTTCGAAATCCCCGGGCGCTGGGTGGATGTCCGCGATCCCGAGGTTCTGGCCCGGCTCCAGTCGGCCACCACGTAACCGCATCCGCACTCAAAAGGTCCTGACGCGGGCTTGTTTTCCAGGCCCCGTATATGCGAGCATGGTTGCCGGAGCCAGCCATGAAAGCGCGCTTAATCATCCTGCTGTCCGCACTCCTGCTTTGGTGCCCCGCCTGGGGCGAAGATTTCGAATTCATCGTTATCGGCGATACGCGCCCG
Organism: Verrucomicrobia subdivision 3 bacterium UBA693; assembly: GCA_002298785.1. Classification (GTDB taxonomy): domain Bacteria; phylum Verrucomicrobiota; class Verrucomicrobiia; order Limisphaerales; family UBA8199; genus UBA693. Next base: position 15,306 of record DBMR01000008.1, on the reverse strand, counting down.
CGGTTCGAGAGCGAGAGCTTTCGTCCGTTCGAGAACCTCATCGTCAAGATCAACCAGCTCAAACCGTCGTTGATCGTCAACCTGGGCGACCTGATCTACGGCTACGGCTTTCCCAGCAAGGAAAAGCAATGGAACAAATACCAGTCAGTCATCAAGGCGATCGAGGCGCCTTACTACCAGGTCCCCGGCAATCACGACACTCATTCCCGGTCGGCCCGAAAGATTTACGGACGCCGTTTCGGCAAGTTCTATCAGTCCTTTGACCGCGGGGATTGTCACTTCGTGCTCCTCGATAACAACGAGGGCCAGCGCTGGGGCAACCTGGGGCCCGCCCAGTTGGAATGGCTTCGGCGCGACCTCCAGCAAACCCAGGCCCGCTCCGTCTTTGTCTTCCTGCACTTCCCGGTTTGGGAACCAGAGCGCATCACGCCGGAATACTACAAGTTTTGGGCGGACACCCTGCACCCACTGTTCAAAGCCTCCCGCGTGAAGGCCGTATTCGGCGGGCATTACCACACCTACGGACCCACGCGCGAATTCGACGGCATCCGTTACTTCATCACGGGCGGCGGCGGCGCCGAGCTGCGGCCCGAATACCGCAAATCGGGCGGCGAATACCACTTCATGAAGGTCAAAGTCACCGGTGAGAATTTCGACGTCCGAGTCGTCACCGAACATGGGGAACTGACCGACCCCGAGGCCGATATCATGGGCGGACTCCAATTCGCCGCGCGGAACGTGTCCCGGATCGGCATTCACGGCGACGCCCAGGAACTACGCTCGGGAACCACGTTCAACGTTTCCGTCGCCAATCCTTACCCGGACGCGCTGGCGGGAGAGGCATCCTGGGTTGTGGATTCCAGCGCCTTCTCGGTCGAACCGGCGACGGCGACCGTCCAAATCCCGGTGGGCGCGACCCGGCAATACCAATTCACCCTGAAAGCACTTCAGGATAAACCTTCGCTTTCATCTTTGCCCCGGCTGCAATTCAGCGTTACCGCCGGACGCAAGCTGCATCGATTCCATCGCGAGGTGCGGTTCCTGCAAGCCATTCAAACCCCTTACCGCCCCGCGCCCGTGCTGGACGGACGCCTCGGAGACTGGGCCGGTGTGCCCAAACTGAATTTGGGCGAGGCAACTTCCGGAGGGGAATTGGCCAGTTGCCACGATGAGCAAAACCTTTACCTGGCCATGACCCTCCCGGCCGCCGACGCGGAGGAGGTGGAGGAGATTGGATTCAGTGACGAAGTCCAAATCGGCCTGGCCCGAAGGCTCAGCGGCACCGACTTTGGCGGCGACCAGCTCCGGCTGGGATTCCATTCCGACTCGCGAGAGGTCCGAGACCGGACGCCCGGGCACAAAACCGAGTCCAAGATTCCCGGCGCCCGGATTTTCTCACGCGCCGAGGGCCTGCGTAAAACGTATGAAGTCGCCATCCCCCTCCGCCTTCTTAAAGGCGTCAACGCCACACCTGGCAACCGCGTGGTGATGGACATCTCGTTCCCGGTGCCGGATTCCCGGCCGGAAAGCACGGAACCAGCCAACCCGAGGGCGAATTCCTTCGCTTATCGCATTCGTTATGGGAGCGATTCGCTGGTGCCGGTCTATTTCGTGGAACTCAACCTCGAACGCCGGCGCTAAAGCGGTTAAGGAAATGATCTGGCGAAGGCGGGCCCTCCGCCCCCGTTCGTCCCTGCAAAAGCGGACTAGGAAGTCCGCGCTCCCACCGAGACGCACTTCCCCGGACCACACAAATCTCACCGCCACTTCTGCGACCAAACACGGGGACGGACTGCACTACACCGCCTGGCTGCGCTCACCAATATGCGTTGGCCATGCTCACCGGCGCATCCACCAGGATGGTGCGGGGAAAACGAAAAAACTCCACGTGATTGTCGCCCATCAGCATCACGTAACGCCGCTGGCCTTTGTAGCTGTGCCAGGGCAGGTTCCGGGCCGGGTCGAAACCCGCGTTCTCCCAGATCCAATCGCCTTGGATGATTTTTGTGACCGGGCGACGAGCGATTTCCGAGGTTTTCATCGGGGCCATGTCGCCCCCGGACTGAGCGCCGGTCAGGTGCTTAACGCCCCAGGAATCGTAGGCCCACTGCGTGCAGTAGCTGTTGCCGTATTCCACAAAGCAATTCAGGGCGCCGTAATTGGGGTCGCCTTTGTCGGCGGGGCAATGCCAGCTTTCCCTAGCCGGGACGTACTTGTTCAGGGGGCGGTTGGTATAATCAACATCAATGCCGAAGTAAGGCACCAGCCATTGGGTGACGGGCGTGGTCTTGCCGCGTTGACCGCCGAAATCTCCCCAGCCTACGGTGATGGGAAACGTCTCGCGATTGTCTTCGGCGTACATGGCCCAGCCGAGACCCAGTTGCCGGTTGTTGTTGGTGCATTGCGCGCGCTTGGCCTGTTCCTTGGAACGTGCCAGAGCCGGGAGCAGCATCGCCGCCAGGATCGCGATGATGGCGATGACCACAAGCAGTTCAATCAGCGTAAACGCCGCCGCGGATTGACCGAGCCGTGGATAGGTTCTCATGGTCTGTTGGTAACTGGGAATCTTCGCGCAACATACCACTGAGGGCATACAAGGCAAGGTCAGCAGCCTTGTCTGCTTACCCCGCCCGAACTGGTTCGCTGCCGATTTACGGCAATGCACTGAGATTCAATGCGCACCACCGCCCGCGCTCGCACCTGCAAAAGCGGACTTGGAAGTCCGCGCTCCTACCGAGGCGCACCTCCCCGGACCGCGGGCATTCTCGCCCCCAATTCCGGGACAGAGCACCGGGACGGGCTGCGACATTCTGGGGTAGCGCGGGCGTCCTCGCCGGCGAGTGCTGGCGGCGTCTCGCCGCCAAGTCCCCAAACGCACCGGGACGGTGCTTCCACTCGCAGCCGAGGACGGCTACGCTACATGTTTCTTCAGCGACTATTTCACCGGGATGGTACGCGTGGCGGGATCGGTGCCGATGGTCCCGTGCAATTGCTCGAGGTAGCCCGGGGACTCCACCGACTGCAACGTCCAGCGGGCCAGTTCCAGCCGATCCGCGATACCGAGCCGCGCCGCTTCATCCGCGTGGCTCGTCAATTTCATGAAGCGTTCCAGGTAATCAACATGCCGCCGCCAGAGCGCGCGGTCGGCCGCCTGCCGGGTCTCGAGCCGTTTCCGATACCAACCACTCGCGATCATGGATTCCCGGGTAAACAACCCCCGCACCGCGGGATCGGACAGCCCGAGGCCCTGCCATTCGCCGTGCGCCATGATGTGCAGCAGCGCCTGCAGCGGAGGACACGCCTGCTCGATACTGCCGTCGGCAAAATACATGCTCGCCACCCGCTGCTGGGTGGTCACCACGTTGTCCACGCCGTCCGCAAAGATCGCCGGGTCCTGCAGCTCGGGGCGGAGCATTTGCTCCGTGAAGACCTCGTGCGGATGATTGAAGACCCGTCCGAGAAACGAGCGGGCGAAATGAGCGTTGATGCGGTAGCCCAGCCGGCTCGCCAGTACGCGCTTGCCGGCGTAATCGAAGTCTTCGCATTTTTCGAGAAACCGGTTGGCCTTCAGAAACGCCGGCGTCCGCTCCTCGGCGCTCATCCGGCACCACACTTCCGGCACCAGCAAGCTGACGTCGTGATCCACGCGGAACCGGGGACCAACATAACCGGCGGTGGTCACAAAGCCGTCATGACCGGACCACAACCACGACACGAGCGCGTTGTTCAGGTCGATGATTGGCGGCATCGCGTTAAACGGACCTTTGGTCAGCGCCCCTTCCGACCCCGCGCCGGTGGTGGACGGCGATTTGCCCGTCATGCTGCTGATAAACTCCATGAACAACTCCGGCAGCTCCAGGTAATGGATCGGGTTGAAGACGGCCAGCGACCGGATTCCTTCCTCGGGTGGATTGTTCCGGCGGCCGGGCAGCACCGCTGTCACCGGCTGAAAGACCGGCTGACCGAGCGGCGCGCGGCGGTACAATCGCGCTCCCATCTCCGCCAGATACGCCGCCCGCGAATCCACCAGGTCCGGCCGCAACTGGAGATAACGCGGGTTCTTGCTCGGTTTGCCGCCGACCAGGCGCGGGTTGGCGCTCGACACGAAATATTCCGGCTTCCCGCCCGCATCAGCCGCGCGGACCACCGCCCGCATCGGCTCGGTGAACTGGTAAAAGCCGATGGCGTCCTCGATCATCTCCCGCGCATCCCGCGCCGTGAGCGGCTCGTAGTTCGAAAAGAAATTGTCGCTCCGGGCAAAATCGGTCTCCGTCTGCTTGTCGTAGCCGCGGTGAATTGCGTCGTCCGGCCGCTGAAACAAGCGCCGCTCCGCATTCCGCACAAACTTCACGGAGCGTCCGGCGGGAACGTCCGGTAGGTTCGTCAAAGCCCCCGACGGGACCACGACCGAGGCGGTGATGTCGTCCTCCACCTGGATTTTCACCCCCGGGTGAAAGTCTTTGCGCAATCCGAACGTTCTCCACGAACCGTCGGAATCGAAGCCCACGCGCAGATGCGTGGTCACCAGCTTACGGTTGTCGCACTTCAGTTCGTTGCCCGGCTTGCCGTTGATGATGTCCACGCTGAAATGATCGCGCCACGCATCCCCCCATTCCGGGCGGTAATAACGTTTCACGACAAACACCAACTCCTTCAGGTACTGCGGCACCCCCTCCAGCCACGTGTTGTAATCCTTCCGGTAATCACGGTCGTCCGGCGTCAAAAGCTTGATCACCGATCCCAGGGACCGTTCCGGGCTGAGGATGCCGCGATAATCCACCTTGCCCGCGTTGCGAAAACGCGTGCTGTAGTCGCGTCCGATCATTTCCGCCACCCGGTCAAAGTCCTGCTTGAAATCCGCGGTAAAGACCGGCCCGGTCAACAAAGCGTCCGTGATGGGTTTGGAGATCTCGGATTTTCCACCCCCGGACACAGTGCAGGGCTTGTGGCACAGCGTGCCTTCCGCCACCACGCCCACCAAGCGCCATCCGCGGTTCGCCCCCGGCTGTTCCATGTGCACCTTGTAGCCCGAGGGCCGAACGTACGTCCGACCCGGCATCAACTTGATGGTGCGCTCCTGCCCGCCATTCGACCAGCACACCCGTTGCTGGTGCAGGTCAAATTTCGCATCTTCCGGCACGTAAATGATGTCCGCGTGCTTTTGGTCCACCGCGCAACCTTCGGGCATTTGCCGAATGGCATCCGCGTAAAGCGCGCTCATCTGCGCATACGAATGGCCGCGCGGTTTCACGTGCAGGTTACCGCTGAAATCCTCGCCCAGATCGTACGCCGGAAAAACCAGCGCGCCACCCGCGTGCTCCTCTTCAACCAACCCGAACAGGTTGGCCGCGAAACTAATCTGCGTTTTTACCTCTTTCTTGCAGTAACCGAAATAGTTGTCGGCGATGAGCGTCACGATCACCCCGCTCTGATCGCGGCACGTCAGTTTGAACGCGTGGCCGTCATTGTAGAGTTCGGCGGGATCTCGCCAGCACATGCCGTCGCGCCGCTGCCGTTCCGTCGCATCCTCCCACCGCGGCAGCCCGGCCTCTTTCCGGGTGACCTTCACCAAATGCGGCGCGAGAATCACGCAGCCGGTGTGGCCGCTCCAATGCTCGACATCCAGCGCGGCGTCGTTTTCCGGCAACTCGGGATCACCGCCATTGCCAAAAATGCTCTCAACGAAATCGAGGTTGCTCACGAGATTGCCCGGCGCCAGGAACCGAATCTCCATGGATTTTTCGGCCATGAATCCCGGCACCCCGGGGCAAACCAGCGGACGCAGGAGCAAAGAAACGAAACACTCCGCCGGCGCCGGTTGCGTGGCGGTGAAGGGCAACCTCATCAACGGACGCGGCGGAGCCAGCGCCAGGGTCAGCATTCGGGCGAAAGTCGCCTTCGGCACCGCAGTTTTGTCCTCGGGCACCGGGAATCCACCTTCGGCTATATGAAAAATGCCGGCGGTGGTGCGCCGATCACTCCGCGGATTATGCAGCACCCCTTGCCGCACTCGATACGAGCTCACCAGGTCCGAAACAAACTCGTCCCGGTCCACCGGCAACGACAACATCCGCGCCAGACCCGGTTGATCCAGCGTCAACGTGCGCACCGGGAGTTTCGGCACCGGCACATCCTGCAGATAATCGTAAAGAAAGGTCTGGATCCGCTGATCCGCCGGGCACAGGTGCTGGCTCAGCAGCCGTTCCTTTTCACGGTATTGGGCAATCAGGGTGTCGATCACCGAATCGAGCGCCTGATGCTCGCCGCCCGCAACTTTCTGGCAGCCCAGCAGCGCCAGCTTCGCGTTGATGTAAGGAAGCAGTGTATTCGAATCCATGGTCACGTTTTTAAACTCACTAAATCGGCATTAGCCGTCGTCTTACGGCGGATCATCTACGACCTGCGCCACCCTCAGGCGCTACCCTCTCGGTTTCGTTTCCAGGCACCCGTCGCGCCCTGCTCACGGTCGATTTTTGCACGGCGTGGACGCTTTCCCGCACCACCAAGCGAATCCCCGACCTACCAGGTGTTCTTCGGTCGCGCCGGCCCGTCACGCAGATGTCTGGACCGCACCCGCTTGCGCACCCGGATGTCCCCGCTCCCCGCCAACTTTGGCCTGCCCAAGAACCAGCAACCCGCTTGAGCACATGATGTGCCGGGCGCATCGTCCCTCGCATCCACGGTGGGAAGGCAACTGGTTCCGCCTTTCGTTTCGTGATTATAACCCCGACACTCTCAAAAAGCATCACCTTTGGCGAATTTCCTCCCGGAAACTCTCCGCGCCAGACATTTCTGCCGCTGTCAATTTCTGCCGCTTCTGTTACGCCGTGGGATCTGGTAACCTTCCCGCATGCCGGTTTTTTATGAATGCCAGCGTTGCACCGCCTGTTGCCGGTGGCCGGGCCAGGTGATCTTGAGCGACGGCGAAATCGCGCGACTCGCGCAGTTCAAAGGAATGGGTGAATCCGACTTCATCCAGGCGTTCACCCGTCTACGTGAGGATCGCCGCGGACTGGCGCTCGTGGAAAAGCCGAATGGCGATTGCATTTTCCTCGAAGGCGATGATTGCGCGGTGCAACCGGTCAAACCCCAACAGTGCCGGGATTTCCCCAACCGCTGGAACTTCCCCGGGTTCGAGAAATTCTGCCACGCCATCCCCCGGCAGGTGACCGAGGAGGAACACGAAATCCTCGTCCGGCGTGCCTGCTCCGCACCGGCGCCCTGAATTACTCGGTTCGGGAATGTGCACGGTCGCTGATCCCGGCTTGCACCGCGGGTTTTGTGAGCCACATTGTTGCCGGACCGGACCGAACAAAGGTAAAGGTGAACGTTATGAATCAACACCAACTGGGCAATCAGGGATTGAAGGTATCAACCCTGGGCCTCGGCTGCATGGGCATGTCGGATTTCTACGGTGATCGCAACGACCAGGAATCCATCGCCACGATCCATCGCGCCCTCGCCCTGGGAGTGAACTTCCTCGACACCGCCGACATTTATGGCTGCGGCGAAAATGAGCGGCTGGTGGGACTGGCCATCAAGGACCGGCGCGGCGAGGTAATCCTGGCCACCAAATTTGGCAACGTTCGCGATGCCAATGGCAACTTCCTTGGGATCAACGGCCGACCGGAATACGTTCGCAAATGCTGCGACGCCAGCCTGCAACGCCTCGGCCTCGATTATATCGATCTTTACTATCAGCACCGCGTCGATCCGGATGTTCCAATCGAGGAAACCGTCGGAGCCATGAGCGAACTCATTCGTGCGGGAAAAGTGCGCTTCCTCGGGTTGTCCGAGGCCGCACCGGCGACTATCCGGCGGGCCATGCGCACCCATCCCATCAGCGCGTTGCAAACCGAGTACTCACTTTGGACTCGTGATGTGGAGGCGGAAATTCTGCCCCTGTGCCGGGAGTTGGGCATCGGCTTTGTGCCGTATAGCCCTTTGGGCCGCGGCTTTCTCACCGCCGCCTTCAAAAAGCCATCGGATCTCCCGCCCGGGGATTGGCGCCTGAAATCACCCCGGTTCCAGGGTGAGAACTTCGAACAAAATCTCAAGCTGGCCGAACGCCTGGAAACACTCGCGCGCCGCAAGAAATGCACCCCCGCGCAATTAGCCCTCGCCTGGGTGCTGGCCCAGGGCAAAGACGTGGTCCCCATCCCGGGAACCAAACGCCGCAAATACCTCGAGGAAAACGTCGCCTCCCTGAAAATCGAACTTTCCCCAGCCGATCTCGAAGAGATCTCCGCTGCCGCGCCGCCCGGCGCCGCCGCCGGCATGCGCTATCCGGAAATCAGCATGCAGGCCGTCAACCGCTAGGGCGCAACTATCTAATAGAGCTTTACCCGGGCGTAGCTGATCTTACTCCCCGCCCCGGCTTGCTGCCCCAGCATCTCGACCGTTCGCGACGGCGGGGAGCCGCCCCGCACGGTAGCCGTAAAGTATTGAGTGAACGGCTGCCGCAAGCCAACCGCCGCCGGAGAAGTAACCGTGCCATCCGACAACAGCTCCTGCACCCGGTTCTCGGAGACGCCTTTGCCGTCTGAGCCAGTGCCCGAGGCATAGTAGATCACAAACAACCGGCCTTCCGGGGTCACCTGGAAACGTCCGCCCGATCCGGCGATTCCACCCTGGTCCTCCGTCGACTCGGTCAGCGTCACGCGCCGCACGATCTTCCCCTGACGAAGGAGCGCGTACCGGAGGCTGTTGGTTTGCTTTTCATTGGGGAAAAACTTTGGACGCAAGCGCTCGTCCAGCGCCCGCTCGGACCACAGCACATGCACGTCCCCTCCCGGCGCCGCATAGAGGTCCCCTGGCGAAATCCAGCCACAAGTCTTTTCGCGACTGGCGATCTCCACCCATTCGCCAAACGGCTGCTTGGTAATATCGGGTGTCCAGGTGTAAAAGAGCCGGCGAAAATCGTAGTCCCATTGTTTGCCCGTGAGCTCGCGCTTGAAGGCTCTCCACGCCGGGTTGGGCTCCATGATATCACTCACCCCGCAAAAGTGGACTGCCCGCTCCCGCACTGCCACATTTGGGTAACAGACCCGGATCGGTTCCGGCTTTTCATATTCCGCGCCCCAGGGCCATTTGAGCTGGCCCTGCGCGCTCCACTTCCCCGCGCGATCATAAAACGCCCACTCCGCGTGCGTGTAACCAATATTGTTCAGCAGCACGAATTCACCGGACCGGCCATCCGCAGCGAAGCTGCGATAAGAATGCTCGGTAAATGCCGGCGTTCCCTGCCACCCCGGTAACAGCGATTTAGGCGCCGCGCTGGAATGTTCCGCCCGAAACTCAAAAATCTCCGGTCGGGCCGGACCTCCGTTCGGCTGCGGACCGCTCCCCAGCGTGGGATTCGCGGACAAAAACAGGCGCCCGTTGGCGAAGCCCACCATTGGCGCGGGTTCGCGCGTCCGGCCCGCCACGTCCAACCGCACTTGTTCCCAACCCGCGGCTTTGCGCTCGAACAGCATCCAACGGCAGTTGTTCAGCGGCTTCTCGCCGGCGACCGTCTCCAGTCCGCTGGCGAACAGGCGTTCGCCAATCCTCACCAGGCAGGTGGAACCATGACACCACAACGGTCCGGCGCCATTGTCCGCGTTGGTGTACGCGTACACTTCCTCTTCCACCTCGACCACCGGATTAAACGCGGTGGCCATGACGGGCGTCCCCAGGATCAACAGGAGGGCGAGCGAGATTCGGTTCATGTAATCGGGCGTGTTCGAGGAATACCCTGACAGATTCGATCCGTCAGCGCAAACCGAGTTAGAGCCGTGCGCGGTTTTGGAAATGAGGGAACGGCGATGAAAATAAATCGTGTTGACAACGCGGCGCAACTGTCATAGTGTTGTATAACAGTAGACACTATGATCCTTCAAATCGATTTCCAGGCCGGCAAGCCAGTCTACCTCCAATTGGCCGACCAAATCCGCTATGCCGCCGCTTCCGGGCGCCTCAAATCCGGCGAACCGCTCCCGGCCCTCCGCCCCCTGGCGGAGGAGCTCCGCATCAATCGCAACACCATCGCCAAAGCCTACGCCGAGCTCGAAAGCCAGGGCATCATCGAAACCATCCCCGGCAAAGGCTACTTCCTGAAGAGCGCCAAATCTCCGTTGTCCCAACAGACCCGACAGCGGCTCCTGCTCACCGAAATCGATGAGGCGGTAGTAATGGCTCACCATCTCCAGATCGATCGCGACACCTTTCTCAAGACCGTTGAGGAACGAGCTGACCATTTCGAACTGAAATCCACCGGCGGCAAACACGAACCCTCCAACCCTTGATCCTTTATGCAAACCGGCGTCCCAGTGCTTGAACTTAGCCATCTCGTCCGCAATTACGGCAAATTGGAAGCCGTCAACGGGCTTAGCCTCAAGGTCACCCGCGGCCGATGCTACGGCTTCTTTGGCCGCAACGGGGCGGGCAAGACCACGACCATGAAGTGCCTGCTGAACCTGCTCCGCCCCACCTCCGGCACGGTGCGCGTATTCGGCCTGGATCCGCACCGCGAGGAGGTCGCCGTGAAATCCAGGGTATCCTACGTGCCGGATGCGGTGTCGTTTTATCCCTGGATGACAGTGAGCGAGACATTACGGTTTCTCGCTTCATTTCGCGCCCGTTGGAACACCGAAATGGAAAAAGACCTAATGGAACGGTTCCAACTCGATCCCGGGCAAAAGGCGACGCACCTGTCCAAAGGCCAGAAAACCCAGTTGGCCTTGATCGGCGCGGTTTGTCCCGAGCCGGAGCTGCTGTTGCTCGACGAACCCACTTCCGGACTGGACCCCATCGTGCGGCGCGAGTTCATCCAAACCGTGATTGGCGCCTACCACGCCAGCGCTCCCGACGAGCGAACGGTCTTTGTCTCCACGCACCTGATTTCCGAATTTGAGGGATTGATCGACCAGTTCACCATCATAGACCAGGGACGCGAGCTCTTAACCATGCAAGCGGACGACGCCCGGGAACGATTTCAAAAGATCCAGGCCCGGTTCACGCATGCACCCCCGACGCTGGAAATTCCCGGGGCGCTGCATGTGCGGCAATCGGGACGCGAGGTGGAAGTGCTGGCCAACGGGAACAGCGCCGCGCTTGTGCAGTGGCTGCGAGCACGGAACCCCGAGGATCTCCGCTGCGCCTCGCTCAGCCTCGAGGAAGTATTCGTGGCCGCCCGGGCCCTTTCCAAGGCTTAGAATATGAATGCGCTGATTGTGAAAGAAATACGGCTAGTGCGGCCGGCGTTTGTGGCCGCGCTGGGACTGGCGGTGATCCCGATCTGGCTGCTGCCGCGCGATGGCTGGACGCCGGGGGCGCTCACCCTGTGTCCCTTCACTTTAGCCGTGGCCCTGCTGGCGCTCAGCACCTTTGGACGCGAGCTGGGGCTCGCGACGTTGCCTTTGATGCTGGTCCAACCGGTGGCCCGGCGACGAATCTGGTGGAGCAAAATTGGGGTGTTGGCCGGTGCGACCGCCGCCATGCTGGTCGCCTGGTGGGTTTCCTGGTTTATCTTCATCATCACCGGCACCACGCCCTCGGACGCCGTACAGACAAGTGTCATGGGATTGCCGGTGGCCATGGCGCTGTTGACCGGCGGCCTGTGGAGCACGCTTTTGTTACGGCAAGTGGCCGGCGCGCTTTTCTTCACCATCCTCATTCCGGCCGGCCTCGCCATCCTCATCGCCGGGGTCAGCCAGGATGCCTTTTTGCCGGTGGTGACAGTTACGCTCGTGACCTACGCGATCGGAGGATTTGTCCTGGCCTGGTGGCTCTTTCTCCGGGCGCAGGAGATCATGTGGACTGGTGGCGCGGTGACCATGTCCGGCTGGGGCCAGGCACGAAGTGCTGCCGGTGTTCCCGAGCGCTCGCGCCGCCCTTTCGCCGCGCTCCTGGCCAAGGAACTGCATTTTCACCGGGTCAGTCTTGCCGGGATCGGCGCGTTGACCCTGCTGCATCTCGTGGTGGTGGTCCTCCGCTGGTTTCTCCGCGGAAAGCGGATCGACGGTATGGCGGAAGGAGTCCTCAACTTTTATCCATTCATCTGGCTGTTCGTGCCCTTGCTCGTCGGCTGCCTGAGCATCGCCGAGGAACGCAGGTTGGGAACTATGGACGTCCACCTGGGCCTCCCGGTGGCCCGGCGTTACCAGATCGTTCTGAAGTTCCTGTTTGTGCTGGTGCTCGGGTTCATCCTCAGCTTCGGGTTACTCTTCTTTTGCGAGGGCCTGGCGATGGGGCTGGGCGTTCCCGCCGCCATCGGGATCTTCGAACCGAAATCGTCGTTCCTGTTCTTTTTCGTGGCGTTGCTGGCCCTATCCCTGATCGCCTTTTACGCTTCGAGCCTCACCAGCAGTCTCGTGCAATCCCTGGCGGTCGCTGTCGGTCTGTCAGGGCTATGTTTCATATTGAGCAAGAGCGGGCCGGATCTGCCGTCCATTTTCGGGTCGCAACTTTGGCAGGGACCAATCTTCCATCTGGTGGCCTGGCCGATCCTGGTGACGACTCTGGTCGTTCTGGCCTACGGCAACTTCGGCGCGCTGACCGGGCATTCAGCGATTTGGCGCCGCAACCTGACGCGCCTGGCGCTAGCGCTCGCGGCGATAACCGCTGTGACGTCCCTGCTGTACCAACGGTGTTGGGAATTCGCGATGCAACTCGAGCCGGCCCACGGCCCGGCGAAGATCAACCGCTCCGCACTCACCAATCTGCGCAGCTACTATAACAATGGCTCCTTCGCATGCGTGCTTCCGGATGGCCGGTTGATTTCCACCCAAATTGAATACCGCGAATCCCCGGGACCGGGCCCAGCCGTCGTTCTGCAAAGATCGGACGGTGGCAAACTCTGGATGGGCCCGCGCAGTCGTTCGGTTGCAGGCTCGAACTGGGTGGACGCCATCACCATGCGCCCCCAAATTGCCGCCATCCGCTCCGACGGTACTCTGTGGATCTCACAAAAACCCGCCCTCCCACCGATGATGAAAGGATCGCCACCAGTGGACGGCCCGGCTCCGAGCCTGACCCAATTCGGCACGGCCACCAACTGGAGCCGAATCGTTCGAGGCCTTGGAGCATCCTCCCTGTTGCTATTGAAAACCGACGGCACCCTCTGGCAGTGGGGAACGAACACTTACATCCCGGACCGAACACTGGACCTGCGGGATTACGAACCCCGGCTGTTGGCGACTGGTTCGAACTGGGCCGCTTTCGTGGCGAGCGCCCGGTTTCTGTATTTGTGGAAGACCAATGGTGAAGCCTGGATGCTGCACTCCGAAAGAAGCGGCCAGGGCAAGCGGCAGCACGAAGTTGGATCGGAGCTGTTTCTCGAACGGTTTCAGGATTTGGATAAGAGCCAATGGCGGGAGGTGGCCTCGGTAATGGGTAATGAAGTGGGGTTGCGCGCCGACGGCACCCTGTGGACCTGGCAGTACTGGTCTAACGTCCATGATACCCCGACGAAGCCCACTCCTTTTCACAGCTCGAATGATTGGGCACATCTGTCCGGCAGTTGGGGGTTCATGACCGGTTTGAAGACCGACGGCTCACTCTGGCTCTGGCGCGCGGACATGCAGCGCAACTCCAATTCCTTTTTCCGCGACGGCGGAGCTGCCCCGACCCGCCTGGGCCGGAGCACGGATTGGTTGGCGATGATCAGCCAGGGTGATGGGGTGCTGACGCTCGCGGCCGATGGCGGCCTGTGGTATTGGCAAGGAGGTTATGGCTACCCACCGCCCCTGCTGACCCCTTCCCGGAAACCGATCCAAATGCAGAATCTGCTGACCCTGGAGTAACCCGGCTCCAAAACTGGCAAAAACACCTGATCGTTCTGGTTCGAGTCAGGAAATGACTTTCCTGTCGTCGTGGTTGTGGCATGCTGGCCTCACACCAATCCACAACCACAAACAAACCTATGAGCGCCAAGCGTCGCCAGACCGAATCCAACTCCCCTCTGAACCGGCGAAGTTTCCTGACCCGAACCGCCGGAGCCGTTGCCACATTCAGCATTGTGCCCAGTTACGTGATCGGAGCCCGGGGCCAGACTCCTCCCAGCGGGAAACTGAATGTCGCGGCCATCGGCGTGGGGGGCATGGGGAAGAACAATCTCAAGAAGTGCGCCGGTGAGAATATCGTCGCGCTGTGTGACGTCGATCCCGGCTACGCCGCCAAAGTATTCGCCCAATATCCGCAGGCCAAGACCTACAAGGACTACCGGCAGATGATCGACAAGCAAAAGGATATCGACGCGATCATCATTGCCACGCCGGATCACACTCACGCCGTGATCGCCATGGCAGCCATCAAGGCCGGCAAGCATGTCTATGTGCAAAAGCCGATGACCCATTCCGTGTACGAAGCGCGCAAACTCACCGAAGCCGCTCGCGAACACAAGGTCGTCACCCAGATGGGCAACCAGGGGCACTCGGGCGACGGCACCCGGCTGATTCGCGAGTGGATCGCCAGCGGAGCCATCGGCGCGGTGCGCGAAGTGCACGCCTGGACCAACCGACCGGTGTGGCCGCAAGGCATCGAAGTCGAACGCCCCAAGGACACGCCGCCCGTGCCCGAAGGCATGGACTGGGATATGTGGATCGGACCTGCCCCCATGCGACCCTACCACCCCGAATACGCTCCCAACAAATGGCGGGCCTGGTGGGATTTTGGCACGGGTTCCCTCGGCGATCTCGGGTGCCATGTGTTAGACTGCGTCTTCTACGGCCTCGACCTCAAACACCCCACCAGTGTCGAAGGCTGCATCTCCACCTATTGGGAAGGGTTCTGGAAAAAGACCGAACCCAAGAACGAAACCTACCCGCGTTCCTCGATTGTTCGCTACAAATTCCCGGCGCGCGGCTCCCTGCCACCCGTCAACCTCACCTGGTGGGATGGCGGCTTGCTCCCGCCCCGTCCGGAAGAACTCGAGGAAGGCCGGCGCATGGGCGACTCCGACGGCGGGGTGCTGTTCATCGGCGACAAAGCAACGCTGATGTGCGGCTGCTACGGCAAAGACCCGCGCCTGATTCCCGACAAGAAAATGAAGGACATCGGGCTGCCGCCCCAGACTTTGGAGCGCGTGCCCGGCGGTATCGACGGCCACGAATTGGATTGGGTGCGCGCCTGCAAGGGCGGCAAACCCGCCAGCTCAAACTTCGAGTATTCCGGACCACTAACCGAAATGGTGCTGCTGGGCAATCTGGCCGTCCGGTTCCCGGAACAGCGCCTGCTCTGGGATGGCGCCAACTTGAAAGTCACCAACGACGACGAGGCCAACGCCTCCGTCAAACGCAATTACCGCCAAGGCTGGACCCTTTAGAG